>NZ_JBITGI010000003.1:300717-304091 GCF_044456945.1 Streptomyces sp. NPDC050759
CAGGGTCCGGGGCGGACAGTGGTGGCCCGGGGTTCGGAGCGGACTGCGGTGGCCCGGCGTCCGGGGCGGACAGTGGTGATCCGGCGTCCGGGGCGGACAGTGGTGATCCGGTGTCCTGAGCCGTCGGCCGTGTCTCGGACTCCTGCGCGGACGGGCGTACGAGATGGAAGTGGACCGGGTCCGGTGTGAGCAGCGCCGCCCGCAGGTGGTCCTCGAAGTCGGGGCGGCGCAGCCAGGGCACGGCCTCCCACAGGTCCCGGCCGACCAGCTCGGCACGGGGACGGCCGAGGAGCTGGGCGGCGCGCGGATTCGCGTAGACGACCAGGCCCAGCCGGTCCACGCAGAACACACCGTCGGGCAGCAGGTCGGCCGCGGAGTCCGCGGTGGGGCCGGGGCCCGGGGCCACGACGACGCCCCGGACCGCGGGTGCGGCAGGCGGCTCGTAGGCGTTCCACAGGTCCAGCAGGCGCAGCGCGCCGTCCTCGGCCCGCAGATAAAGGGGCAGAGCGGGAGGGCGGCCGGCGGCGGTGTCCCGCAGGGTGGCCAGGATGCGGTGCGCGTCGGTGGGGGCCACGGCCTCGGCGAACGCCTCGATCGTGCCGGGGAACTCACTGGGCGGCATGCCCAGGAGGGTGTGCAGGTCCTCGTCCAGGATGATGTCGGAACTCTCGGAGTCCCAGGCGAAGCGCCCGGCGCGTCCCAAGGACGTGGAGGCGGTCGGCGGCCGCAGACAGACGGGCTCGCCCTCCCAGGCGACCTGGTTCGGGTGCGCGTCCTCCAGGCCCCGCAGCGCCGCGCCCAGTTCCTGGGCGAGCCGCACCACTCGGTCGTGCTCGGCCAGTACCTCGGCGGCGTCGGTCACAGCCGGGCGCAGCACGGTCAGCACACCGTAGGTCGTGGAACCGCCGACGACGGGCACATAGAGCGAGCCGAACTGGAACGGCAGTCCAGCGGCGAACTGCGGGTAGCGGCGCATGGTCTCGGTGGCGTTCGGCAGGACCACCTGGACACCGAGCCGGTAGGCGTCGGCGACGGGGAAGGGGCGGTCGGAGTGCAGCCGCCACCAGGGGCGGAACAGTGGTCCGGGCAGCCCCGACAGGACGGCGAGCCGCAGCAGTCCGGGCGTCCGGGAGCGCAGATAGACCCCTCCGGCGTGGCCGCCGGCCGCACTGATCGCCTCCGTCGAAGCGTCGATCAGCAGTGCCGTCAGCCGCCCGGCCGTCGGGTGTGCGTCCTCGACGCTCCCAGTCATCGGCCCTACCTCGTCCGTGCGCCGTCCCGCGGGCGACACAGCAAGAATGCGCCACAAGGACGCCGGGCCGCACCCGGGCGGCCCATATGTACACCTCGGTCAGTGTGCCGGACAACCTGCCGGTCAGGATCTTGGGCTTAAAAATTCAGATCTGGATAATAAGTCCATCCTGCTTCCGGGGCGGAGTGCCGGTGGCGGAAGGCGTCGTCGAGGGTGCGGACGAGCACACGCGATGGTGATCGAGAACAACCTCTCCGGCCGTCGGGTCGGGGACTCCGCGACCGAACCGGGGCTGGCGCGCATCGCCGATCCGGAGTACCCGAGCGTCCTTCAGAACCACCCGCACCGGTTCCCCGACGGCCGGCCCGTGAAGAGCACGTCCATCGGTCTCAAGAAAGCCGCGGGTGAATACATCGCGGCGCCGTGCCCGAACCTGGACGTCTCCATGCTGTCGCCGGTCACGCTCACCCTGTCCCACCTGGTCGCCATGGAGACCGAACACCGCGAGCACCCCCTGGAGCCCCTGCGGGACCGCAACACGCGCGAACTGCGGCGGGTTGTGGAGGAGTTGGCCGCGGAGCGCGCCGCCACACCCCGGTCGCTGAGCAGAGCTGACAAGAAGGCTCTCGTACAGCAGCTGCACCAGGACGGGTACTTCGACTCGCGGGGCGCCGCGCAGACCATCGCGGATCTGCTCGGGGTGTCCCGGGCGTCTACAACTACAGCAATTGAATCCTCCCCTCCCCGAGGGGAAGGGGATTCCTGGCTCAGGCCGCCTCTTGGAGCCGCGCTCTGGGAGGTCTTGCGCCATCAGCGCCAGCCGGGGTGAGACCAGCCCGGACAAGCATCACGCGTGCGGAGTTCTTGTCCATGGGGGACGCAGTCCCGCACGCGGTGCAGGTGTAGGTGCGCTCACCCAGCGGCAGGCGATGCTTGGCTCTCGCATCGCAGTGCGCGCAGTCCGTCGTGGTGTGCGCGGGGTGGACGAGGCGGATGTCCCGCCCGTGTTTGCGGCCCATCTCCATCAGAGCGGCCTTGGTGGCGCCGATGGCGGCGTCTGCGGCCTTGCGGGCCATGGTGGTCCTGGCGAGGAACTTCGGGCGGAAGTCCTCGACCGCGATGGCGTCGTGGTCGCGGACCACGTTCTTGGCCCACTTGCGGCCGGTGTCCGCACGCTGCCTGGCGACCTTCTTGTGCGCCTTCGCCCGTAGTTTCTTCGCCTGGCGGTAGCCCTTCGACGCCGGTTGTCCCTTCTTCGGTCTGCGGCGGGCCATCAGCCGGTCGTACCGGCTCAGTTTCGTCCGGGACCTTTTGCCGTGTTCGGCGTGCGGCAGGTCGTGCGCGTCGGACGTGGTGGTCGCGGTCTCTTTCACGCCCCAGTCGACGCCGAGTGCGCGGCCGGTCTCCGGCAGGGGATGGACCTGGGCAGGGATGACGAAAGAGGCGTACCAGTGCCCGAGGCTGTCCTGGTACACGCGCACCGAGGACGGCTGGGCCGGCAGTTCCCGCGACCACATCACCGCCACGACGATTCCGCCGGCCAGGTGCAGCCGGCCGTCCTTCAACCGGAACCCGCGCCGGGTGTAGTTGGGGGTCGGCGCTGCCTCGCGTTTGGATTTCCATGTCGGCATCCCGGCCCGGCGCGCCATGGGCAGACGCTCCCGGATGTCCTTGTGCGCCTTGGCGCGGGAGCGGCCGAAGTCACGGATGACCTGCTGCTGGGGAACGGATGAGCCCTGACGCAGCCACGGCGTGCGGGCGCGGGCTTCGGTCAGCATCTGGTCGAGCTGGGCCGGAGCGCACGTGGCCTTCTGGCCGGTCGCCTTGTTGTGCAGGTGCACGGCCTTGGACTTGGCCACGCATTCGTTCCACAGCCAGCGGCACCGGTCCCACTCCGCCCCCAGAGCCGTGCGGGTGGTGGACGACACGCGCAGCCGGTAGGTGTACCGGGCATGTCCGGCCTCCACAGTCGCTGTCACTTGCACCATCTCGCCTCCTCACGGCCTCCGCCCTCACGGTCTCCGGCCTCACGGTCTCCGGCCTCACGGTCTCCGGCCTCACGGTCTCCGGCCTCACGGTCTCCGGCCTCACGGTCTCCGGCCTCACGGTCTCCGGCCTCACG
>NZ_JBITGI010000003.1:304188-771781 GCF_044456945.1 Streptomyces sp. NPDC050759
ACGGCCTCCGCCCTCACGGCCTCCGCCCTCACGGCCTCCGCCCTCACGGCCTCCGCCCTCACGGTCTCCGGCCGGAACACTGTGCTGTGCCGGACCCTCCGAAGGACCGTATGTGCGACGGCCGCACAAACGCACCCCGATCCCACAGTCACCACGCCGACCAGCGATCACCGGCACACCCGTTCGTATCGCCTCGGCGACATCGGCAGCGGCACGGGCGCTCCGCGCCCTGAGCCCGACGCGGCGACGCTCCGCGTCGCGACCACCGGATGCGACTTCTCCCCGGCGTGAACCCCGGAGCCTCCTCGCAAGAAACAGGCGAAGGGCTCCCTCATAGCCGCCGCCCAACCGAACCCCGGCCGGCCACCGGTCGCGCGACTGCACATCACCGAGGAGTGAACTGCCGCGCTTGTCGGCGCGTTTCGCCCCGTTGTCCCCGCCTTCTCCGTCAATTGCGGGGTTTCCGCGAACGTTTGGAGGCGCAACGAGTCAAGGTTGTTTGGGAGGGGGGGCCGTTGGAGCCCCCGGGTGTGTCGGCCTCTCCGGCCTATCGTCGAGCGTGCCCGCCATGGCGCCACGCCGAGGGGGGTAACCGGCCATGCTCCGACGCGCAGGCGTAAAGTGCGGCCTGGGAGGGGAATCACCCTTGTGTAGATTGGGGCTTCTGGTATTAGAGAGGCCGTTTAAGGGGTAACTACCACCACGCGCGGGTGTTCAATCGTGGTGATGATCATGATGTGATCAGGGGCCACCTCGGGCTACGTTGCCGCTGTGATCACCTCTCAACTCCCCGTAACCTCCCCCCCGTTGACCGAGACCCTCGCACTGCGGCAGCTGCTCTTCGGTACGCAGGCCGAGATCCATGAGCCGTGGCGCCGCCTGTTCAGCTCCGACGTCTTCGCCTACCACGAGGGGCTGACGCATCAGGAGCGCACGGAACTGTCCTATCAACGCCTACGGGTGGTGAACGCGGCGGTGCCCGACGCGCAAGCCCTGGCCCGGGACCCGGTCGCCCTGAGCGCCCTGCACGAATGGGCCGGGGTGGTGGACGCCGGCATGACCACGATCGCCAGCATCCACTACAACCTGTTCCTCGGCAGCCTGCTCGAACACGACCACGACGGGCGGGACTTGGGGCCGTACCTGCGGATGGAGCGCATCGGCACCTTCCTGTGCACCGAGCAGGCGCACGGCAACGACGCCCCCCAGTTGGAGACCACCGCGACCCTGGACCGGGACACGGGCGGTTTCGTGCTCACCACCCCGACGCGGGGGGCACGCAAGTGGATGCCCAACACCTCCCTGGCCGGCGGACCCAAGGACGCCCTGGTCGCCGCCCGTCTGGTGATCGACGGCAAGGACCAGGGCGTCTTCCTCTTCCTGACCCCCCTGACCGACACGAACGGCCGTCATCTGCCGGGCGTGGAGGTGGAGTTGCTGCCCCAGACGGCCAGCAGCCCGGTCGACCACTGCGCCACCTCCTTCCACGGGGTGCGGCTGCCGCGGACGGCCATGCTCCAGGGCGAACACGGCCGGCTGACGGCCGAGAGTGAACTCGTCTCCTCCCTGGGGAGTCCGCGCAAGCGGTTCCTGCGCTCCATCGGCCGCGTCACCATGGGCAAGCTGTGCATGAGCGCCTACAGCCTCGGGGTCACGCGGCACGCCCTGGCCGTCGCGATACGCCACGCCCACCAGCGGGTCACCTCGGGCATGACCAGCGGACAGCGCGTGCCGCTTTTCACCCATCGCACCCACCACGCTCCGCTCGTGGAGGCGCTCGCCACGACCTACGCCGCCACCCTGCTGCAGCGCGGGGTCGTACGGCGGTGGGCGCAGGCGGCGGAAGGTGAGCGCGACGAGGCCGAGCGGCTCGTGGCCGTCGCCAAGGGCTGGATCACCTGGCAGGCCCGGGCCGTGATGACCGAGTGCCGGGAACGCTGCGGCGCACAGGGCCTGTTGCTCTCGAACGGAATCGCGGGTCAGCTCGCGGCCAACGAGGGCACGATCACCGCGGAGGGCGACAACACCGTCATCTGGGTCAAGGCGGCGGGCGAGATGCTGCTGGGCGGTTTCACCCCGCGCCCCCTCAGCGAGGTGCCCCCGGCCACCCGGTCCCTGCACGATCCGGCCCACCTGCACGACCTGTTGGGGGACCTGGAGCGCATACGTCACGAGCGGGCCCGGGTGCGACTGCGCGCGAAACGGGCCGGCTCGCCCCTCGACCGCTGGAACGGCGCCTCGGGTGCGGCGCTGTCCCTGGTCGACGCCCACGTCCACCGGCTGGCCGCCGAGGAACTCCTCGCCGCGGCCGCACAGGCCGCCGACCCGCAGGTGGGCCTTCTGCTGGACCACCTCCACCGGCTGTTCGCCCTGCGCTACGTGGCCGCCCACAGCGGTGAACTGCTCGCTCACGAACGCATGACCGCCGAGCAGGTCCGATACCTGCCGGAGGTGCTGGAGGCCACCGTTGCGGCGCTGGCGCCGCACGCCCTGACGCTCACCGATGCCTTCGCCGTGCCCGAGGAGGTCACGGCGCACCACCCGATGCTGCGATCCGAGGGAGTGCCCGCGTGACCCTCTCCCGTACGTCCTGACCCGTCGGCTGACGTCCCGGGGTCGCGGAGCACTCCGCGGCCCCGGGCTCCTTTTTAAGACTTGGCTTATATAAGTGGTGGGTGGCATAGTGGGTTGCGTGCACGCCTTCGACGTACTCGGGGATCCGGTCAGGCGCCGGATATTGGAGCTGCTCGCCTCGGGTGAGCAGGCGTCGGGCGAGGTCAGTGCCGTGATCCGCGGCGAGTTCGGCATCTCCCAGCCGGCCGTCTCGCAGCATCTGAAGGTGCTGCGGGAGAGCGGCTTCGCCTCCGTCCGCGCCGACGGCACTCGGCGGCTGTACGCCGTCGAGACCGAGCCGCTCAGGGAGGTGGACGCCTGGCTGGAGCGCTTCCGGGGTTTCTGGGACCAGCGGCTCGACGCGCTCGGAACGGAGCTCGCGCGGGGAAAGCGCGAGCGCAGGACGCAAGGAGAGGTGAGCGAGGATGAGTGAGATCGCCGACGAGATCAACCGTATGCACCGGCGGGTCGGCACCCGGCAGGTCGAGGCCGGCGAGGCCCGGACAGTCCTGCTGCGCCGTACGTACGACGCCGAGGTCGCCGACGTATGGGACGCGGTGACCTCTCCCGAACGGATCGCGCGCTGGTTCATGCCGGTCAGCGGCGAGCTCAAGGTCGGCGGCCGCTACCAGCTGGAGGGCAACGCCGGCGGCGAGATCCTCGAGTGCGTGGAACCCGAGCGGCTGCGGGTGAGCTGGCTGTACGGCCCCGACCCCGGCTTCAGCGAGGTCGAAGTGCGCCTCACGCCCGAGGGCGGGGAGCGCACGGTCCTCGAACTCGAGCACGTGGCCGTCGTACCGGACGACTTCTGGGACCAGTTCGGACCCGGTGCCGTCGGAGTCGGCTGGGACCTGGGGCTCTACGGACTCGCCCTGCACCTCGCGGGCGGCGGTCTCAGCAAGGAGGAGGCCGCGACCTGGCACACCACGCCCGAGGGCGGTGCGTTCATCACCGGCTCGGGCGAAGGCTGGGGCGAGGCGTACGCCGCCTCCGGTGCCGACCAGGAGACGGCGACGAGGACGACGGCCGCGACGATCGCGTTCTACACGGGAACTGAGGCCTGACACCGCGGCCCTTGCTCAGGCGGTGCGGAGCGTGCGGCGCGCGAGCTCGTACGCCGGGAGCATCTCCTCGTGCTCCTCGGTGTCGAGCCCGCCGAGGTGCACCACCACCGGCCCGTCCGCGGTGGTGACGGCGAAGGCGCTCTCCTTCTTCGTCTCCTCCAGGAGCTCGCTGGAGTACAGGTACTCGACCTCCACACCCGAGACGCCGCCGGACGTGAAGGCGCGGTACTTCTCCTTGGTCACCCCGTCCTCGGCCGCGACGAATGCTTCCAGCACGGCCCGTGTGTCGGCGTCACCCGATTTCCCGGCCCATACGCGGAGGAAGCCGATGTTGCCCGCGGGCTTCGCGTCGATCTCGCAGGCCAAGGAGACGGGCCCCTGGCTCACCGGCGCCTCCACGGCCTCCGCCTTCCAGCTCTCGGCGAGGTCGAAGGTGACGGGCAGCTCGCACGCCGAGCCGGCGGCGCCGATCGTGCCGCCGCCGGCCGCGGCGGCCGTGTCGCCCGGACCGGACGTCTCCGCCGTCGCCGACGGGCGCGCGGACGCCTTCGAGTCGTCCCTCTCAGCGGCCTCCGAACAGCCCGTCAGCACACCTGCCAGCAACGCCACATGAGCGATCCGAAGCCATGTGTTCTCCGCCCCGACCAGCATGGCCGTGTCTCCCTCTACGCAGTGGTGGTATTGGAAGGAGTCAGGTTAGGTGGCAGGGATAACGAATCGTGTGGCGAGGGGGGAAGCGTTGTTGCGCTTCGAGGACTACTGCGAGGCGATCGTCGCCCAGACCGACCTGCTGGCCCGCCACGTCAAGGGTGCGGACCCGACCGTTCCGGTGCCCACCTGCCCCGGCTGGGACCTCGGCCGGCTGCTGCGGCACGTGGGCGGTGACCACAGGTGGGCGGAGGACATCGTGCGGACCCGGGCCACCGAGCCGATCGACGACGGCATGGTCAACGACCCGGCCGCCTACGCCCACCTGGACGACTCCGCGCTCGGCGGCTGGCTCGTCGAGGGCGCCACGCGGCTGGCCGGAACCCTGCGGGCGGCCGGACCCGACGTGCCGGTGTGGACGCCCGCCGACGAGCAGCTGATCGAGCAGGCCACGATGTTCTGGGCCCGGCGCATGACGTACGAGACCCTGCTGCACCGCGCCGACGCGGCACTCGTGACCGGCGCGGAGTTCGAGGTCGAGGAGTCCCTCGCGGTGGACGCCGTGGAGGAGTGGCTGGACTTCTCGACCGTCCCCGAGGCCTACGCACCCCTGCCGGGCGTGCCGGAGCTGCTCGGTCCCGGGCGTGCCCTGCGCTTCGACGCGGGGTCGGCGGGGGAGTGGCTGCTCGACCTCTCCGAGAGGCGGCCGGTATGGCGGCGCGGGTTCGGCTCGGCGTCGGTGAGTGTGCGCGGGCCGGTGACGGACCTGCTCCTGTTCCTCTACGCCCGCCCGGCGCCCGGGGTCGAGACGCGAGGGGACTCGGAGCTGCTGGACCAGTGGCTCGGCCGCACCCGGTTCTGGCTGGAGGCCTAGGGCCCGTTGCGAAAGTGGCCTCTGCCGCGCGACGCCCGGCACGCTCCCCCACTGCCCTGAGGCGTGGGAGGTACCCCCACTCGCCGCACCGCCCGAAAGCCCGAGTACGCCCCGTACGAGGGCTTCCGTGCGGCACTCCCCCCAGCCTTCGGCCGGGGGGGACCCCCAGAGCACGCACCGAACACCGCGCGGCCGCCCTCCGGGCGACGAGGCCACTCTCGCAACAGGCCCTAGGCGCGCGAAGGGGCCGGTGTGGCCGAAGCCACGTGCCGGGGGAGACCGGAGCCATGTCCTCCTGGCGGGACCGCGGCTACCGTTTCGCGCAGTCCCCTCTCCCACCAGCACCTCGGGCGGCCCGGCAGTGCAAGCAGATCTCTCTCCGGTCATCGCGGCGACCACCCACTGGCTGACGCGCGCCTTCCCACCGTCGGGCGGTGCACTGGCCGCCGCGCTGTGCGAGGTACAGGCGCGGCAGGCCGTGACGGTCGCCGCGTGGCTGCGCTATCCCACGGCGATGGACGCCGCGCTCGTCGGCATGGCGGGCCCGGGAGGCTCCGCCCGCCTCGACTGGGTCACCGGCGCGGACAGTGCCGACGACCGGGACGCCGAGGAGCACGCCTGGCGCAGCTGGGTGGACGAGGTCGTGGCCAGCTGGGCGGCCTGTCTGCTCACCGACCCCGGCCTGGCCGAGCTGGCGGTGGCCGGGATAGCGGAGGGCGAGCACACGACGGGCACACCGACCGTGTTCCGCCGCCTGCTCGCCCCGGACGTGACGGACCAGCATGCCGCCGCCCTGCTCCGCCACCCCGATCTGCTCGCGTCGGTGGCCGGGCTGCACCGGGGCGAGCTGCTGGGCCGCCTGGGACCGGACGAGGCGCTCGTCGCCTGAGCGCGGGCGCGGCGCGGCCCGGCAGGGTGTAACGCGCCGAACGTCTCCGTCTCACCCCCCGACCGGGTCGGAGCCCCGTCGGTCGTGCGGGCCGTCCACCTGTGCTCCCGGGAGGCGGTTTCGTGCCGGTGGCCGCCGAAGAGACCGAAGCTCAGTCCTCCTTGCCCCGGCCTGACAGGGCGTCCCTCAGCCGGTCGACCAGGCCGGCGCCCGGAGCGAGCATCTTGTTCGCCGGAGGGGTGTCCGGGGCCGACGGATGCGGGCGGGTCGGCGCCATCTTCTTGGCGCGGCGCACCTTCTCGCCCAGCTCGTCCAGCTCCTTGTCCGAGCACGCGACACGCAGCTGCGGGAAGAGGGTCTGCTCCTCCTCGGCGATGTGGGAGCGGACCTCGCTCATCAACTCGGCCACGATCCGGTCGAACTCGGGATCGTCCGCCTCGCACCCCTCCAGGTCCTTCATGAGCTGCTCGGCCTTGGAGTGGTCCTCGATCTCCCGGTCCGCCATGGTGTCCCCGTTGACCAAGTGCTTCCGCACCGCCGGGTAGAGGTACTCCTCCTCCGCGACCGAGTGCCGGACCAGCTCCATGGTGGCCTGATCTGCGTACAGCTTCCGGTTCTTCTCACCGGGCGCCAGCACCTCGATCTTCCCGAACAGCTCCTCGACCTCGCGGTGATCGGTCACCAGCTCGTCGATGACGTTTCCTCCGTGTCCCATGTTCGTTCACCTCCGCCCCTCGGGTGCCCTCGGCCGTAGTCCCTAAGCCTGGTCAGAGGCTTGTCAGGACCTGTGGGGACAATTGTTTGATCAGCGTGTTGGTCCAGCGCATCTGCCGCAGCGTCTGCGGATGACACGCCGACGCCAGCTCCAGCAGCCGTTCGTCCCGGGTCGCCTGGGCGGCCTGCGCGAGCATCTCCCAGTGCAGGGAGTTCTCCGTGGCGGCCAGGTGCAGCGCCCGCAGATCGTGCAGGAGCAGCAGCCCCTCCGGTCCCTCGGCCCCGCCGGAAGTGGGCTCGGGCGTGTCGTCGTCGAGGCGCAGCCCTTCGCCCGCGGCGTGCTCGGCCAGCCGGTCGGCATGGTCGCGCGACCAGTCGGCGAGGTCGAGGGCGACGTGGTGGACCTCGTGCTCCTCGGCGTGCCGCTCGGCCACGGCCACGAGGAACCGCGCCAGCTGCCCCTCCCCGTGGTGCAGGGCGCGCAGCGTGTGGGCGATGCCGTCCTTCATGGCGTGCCTCCCGGCTCACTGTTCTGTGTCGCGTACGCCTGCTGCCCGCCGGCCGTGGCCGGCACGGAATCAGGGTCCGAAGGGGCCGAGGCCGTGGTGGTCGGCGCAGGCGCGTACCGTCCGTCCGCGCGGCCGACGAGGGTGAGCGCCGCGGCCGCGGTTTTGAACAAGGGCTGCTTGGAGGCGGGATCCCAGTCGGTGATCGTCGTCTCGTTCGCGGCGCGCCCCGGGCCGCCCCCGTCCGGACCGTCGCCCTCCTTCGTGTCCCAGTAGCCGTAGTGGAAGGGCACGAACAGCAGCCCCGGCCGGATGTCCGTGACCCGCAGCCTCGCCTCCAGGGCGCCGCGCGGGGTGGTCACCCGCACCAGATCGCCCTCGCCAAGACCGAGACGCACCGCGTCCGCCGCGCAGGCCTCCACCCACACCTCGGGCGCGGCCTCGTCGAGCTGGGCCACCCGGCCGGTCTTGGTCCGGGTGTGGAAGTGGTAGAGCGTACGGCCCGTCGAGAGCTGGAACGGATACCGCTCGTCGGGCATCTCGTGCGGCTCGACGTAAGCGGCCGCCTTGAGTACGGCCTTGCCGTCCGGGTTGAGCGAGCGGTACTCCACCGGGTCCACGGCGGCCCCGGTCTCCAGGTCCTTGCCGTAGCTCTCGCAGTCGTCGGGGTGCGCCCAGGTGATGCCCTCCGTGTAGAGCCGCTCGGTGCCCCGCGGGTTCGCTTCGGCGCACGGCCACTGGATGCCACCGGCGTCGCGCAGCCGGTCGTAGGAGAGGCCCGTGTAGTCGCAGGGCCGGCCCGCGCTGCACCGCTTCCAGGCCTCGAACACCTCCTCGGGCTCCCGCCAGCCGATGAGCGGCCCGCCGTCCTTGTCACGGAAGTCCATGCGGCGCGCGAAGTCGAGGAAGATGTCCAGGTCGGGCCTGGCCTCGCCGGGCGGCTCGACCGCCTTCTCGCACAGGTGGACGGTCCGGTCGGCGTTGGTGATCGTGCCGGTCTTCTCGCCCCACGTGGCGGCGGGCAGAACGACGTCGGCGAGCCGGGCCGTCTCCGTCAGGAACAGATCCTGTACGACCGTGAAGAGCCGTTCCCGCCCCAGCAGCGCCCGGATCCGGGCCAGTTCCGGCAGCGACACGGCCGGGTTGGTGCCGCTGATCCACAGCATCCCGATCGAGCCCTGCTCGGCATAGCGGAACATCTGCATCGCGTGCGTGGGCGGCGCGAAGTGCGGGATCGTGGACGGCTCCACGTTCCACACCTTCGCCAGGTCGGCCACATGGCTGTCGTTCTGCCAGTTGCGGAAGCCCGGCAGATCGCCGTCGGCGCCGCACTCACGGGTGTTCTGCGCGCTGGGCTGACCGTTCATCTGGAGCACGCCCGCGCCCGGACGGCCCAGCATCCCGCGGATCAGATGCAGGTTGTTGACCTGTACGGCCGCGGCGGTGGCCTGGTGCGCCTGGTAGACGCCCTGGAGGACCGTGGACAGCAGGGCGTCCGTCGTACCGACGAGCTCGGCCGCCTCGATGATCCGAGCTGCCGGTACGTCGCAGATGTCGGCGGCCCACTCGGGCGTGCAGGACGCGACCCGCTCGGCCAGCTCCTCGAAGCCGACCGTGTGCGCCTCGACGAAGTCGTGGTCGACCCGGTCGTGCCGGATCGTCTCGTGCAGCAGGGCGTTCAGCAACGCCACGTTGGTTCCGACCCGCGGTGCCAGGTGCACGGTCGCGTGCCGGGCCACCTGGGTCGGACGGGGATCCACGCACAGCAGCCGCGGCGGATCGCCGCCCGCCAGCCGGTCCAGCACCCGCGTCCACTGCACGGTCTGCGTCTCGGCCATGTTGTGGCCGAACAGCGCGATGACGTCGGCGTGGTCGAGGTCGTCGAAGCTGCCCGGCTGGCCGTCGCAGCCGAACGACTCCTTCAAAGCCTCGGCCGCGGTCGCCGTGCACAGGCGCGTGTTGCCGTCGAGATGGTTCGTGCCGATACCCGCCCGGGCCAGCACCGCGAGCGTGTAGTACTCCTCCAGGAACAGCTGCCCGGTGGTGTAGAAGCCGATCGAGCCGGGCCCGCGCTCGGCGAGCAGCTCCCGGGTGCGGTCGGCCACCAGTTCCATCGCGGTGTCCCAGTCCGTCTCCACGAGATGCCCGTCGCGCCGTACGAGCGGCCTGGTCAGCCGGTCCGACGAGGCGTTCGCCTGCCAGCCGAACAGGTCCTTCGGGCCGAGCCTGCCCCGGCTGACGCGGTCCGCCGCCCGCCCTCGCACGCCCGCCATACGGCCGTCGACGACGGCGATGTCCATGGCGTCCCCGCCGGAGTGCAGGAGCGACGCGGCCCCCACCCACCTCTGCACCGCACCGGGCTCCACGCCCTCCGCGAGATACGTGTCCACCCTGGACGGCCAGGCCTCGTGGCGCCGGTACGGCGCCCGGGCACCCCAGGGATCTGCGATCCGGTCCGCCTTCATGGAGGCCTCCTGACAACGCCGCTGACCGCTCCTGAGTACCCGTACCCCGGTGCCGGTAACGGCGCCCCTGGTGTAAGGCGGGCCGCTCGAAGGAACCCGCTCCACGACACAGCCGTACGACGCTCCCAGGAGGCCGATGTGACCGACGCCGTGGACGAGGTGCTCGCGCGAGTGCGCGGAGAGGTGGCCGCACGGGCGGATCGGCTGTGGGACATGGCGCGGATGCTGCACTCCGACCCGGAGTACGCCTTCGAGGAGCACCGGGCGGCGGCCCTGCTGTGCGGGGAACTCGAATGGGCCGGGTTCACGGTGCAGCGGGACGTGGCCGGACTGCCCACCGCGTTCACCGCACGCTCCGGTACGCGGCCCCGCCCCGCGGTGGCCCTGATGCTGGAGTACGACGCCCTGCCCGGCCTCGGTCACGCCTGCGGGCACAACCTGATCGCCGCGGCGGGCCTGGGCGCCGCCCTGGCCGCCCGAGCCGTACTCGACCGGGACGCGGGCACCGTGTGGGCCATCGGCACGCCCGCCGAGGAAGGCGGCGGAGGCAAGGTCGCCGAGACCGACGCCGGGGTGTTCGACGACCTCGACGCGGCGCTGATGTTCCATCCCGGTGTGCACAGCTGGCAGTGGGCGCCGCTGACCGCGCAGGCCCAGTACCGGGTCGGGTTCCACGGGCGCTCCGCCCACCCCACCGGGAACCCCACCGAGGGCATCGACGCCCTCGCCGCGCTCATCCAGCTGTTCAACACCCTGGCGGTGATCGGGCGCAGGCTGCCCGAGGGCTCGCATGTCCAGGGCATCATCACGGACGGCGGCAGGGCGACCAACATCGTCCCCGAGTACGCGGAGGGTCTGTTCGGTCTGCGCGCGGTGACGACCGATGCCCTGGAGGACCTGGCGGGGGAGCTGCTGACCTGCGCCCAGGGGGTGGCGCGGGCCACGGGGACCACGGTCACCGTGGAACGCGCGACACCCCGCTACGAGCATTTCCGGAACAGCACGGTCCTGTCCGCTCGGTTCGCCCGGCACCTGGCGGCGGCGGGCATCTCGGTGACACCGCCGGAACCGGGCGTCTACCTGGGTTCCTCCGATGCCGGGAACGTCAGCGGCCGGGTGCCCGCCATCCATCCGTTCGTGGCGATCATGGAGGAGGACGGCTCCGACCACACACCCGAGTTCGCCGCCGCCGCCGGCTCCGAACGAGGCCGTCAGGTGATGCTCGCCGCCGCCGAGGCACTGGCCTGCACCGCCGTGGAGGTCCTGCTCCGCCCGGAACTGCGGGACGAGGCGTGGGAGCACCACGACCGGGCGTCCGTCCGCAGTTGAGACACACACCGCCAGTCGGCGTGGTCGGTCGGCCTGGTCAGTCGACGTGCAGGTGGTACACGTTGAACGCCCGCCGGATCACCGGCTGGGCCACGTTGCGCACCCGCACCCCGCCGGCCGTCATCCCGTGCTCCGTGCCGGCGTGGGCGTGTCCGTGCACGCTCAGGTCGGCTCCGGCGGTGTCGATCGCCTCGGCGAGCAAGTAGGTGCCGAGGAACGGATAGATCTCCGGCGGCTCACCGGCCAGGGTGTCGGCGACGGGGGAGAAGTGGGTGAGCGCGACCCGGGCCGCGCAGTCCTGCCGGTCCAGTTCCTCCAGCGCGGTGCGCAGTCCGTCCGCGCAGCGCCGTGAGTACCGTACGAACTCCTTCATCAGCGGCTCGCCGAACTCCCCGGCGCTGCGGCCCACGAACCCGCCGCCGAACCCCTTGGTCCCGGCGACCCCGACGCGCGTGTCGCCGCACTCGACGACCGTCCCCTCGCCCTCCAGCACCCGCACCCCGGCGTCCTCAAGGAGCGCGGCGACCTTCTCGGGCTGCTCGTCGTGGTGATCGTGATTGCCGAGGACCGCCACGACGGGCACGGCGAGACCGCGCACCTCCTGGGCCACCACCCTGGCCTCCTCCGGTGTGCCGTGCCGGGTGAGGTCCCCGGCCAGCAGGAGCAGGTCGGCGCACTCGGGCAGGGTGTCGAAGGCGGGGCGCAGCAGGCCCTGGCTCTCGGGGCCCATGTGGATGTCCCCCACGGCGGCGACGCGGATCACGGCAGCTCCTCCGCATGATCGGGCGTGACGTTCTCCGCCACCACCACATCGGTGTGCACGGCGAGGCCGTCGAGCTCTTCGCGAACGGTCCGCAGCACGGTCTCCCGGCACTGCGCGGAGGGCACCGTGCCGGTGACCACGACCGCCCCGGCGCGCACCTCGGCGCGGACCCCCAGCTCGCCGAGTTCCTCGGCGGCCAGCCGGTCACGCAGGTGGGCGACGCGGTACTCGACGTTCTCCTCGGAGTGTCGCGCCAGCGGCTCGCTCATGACCGTCCCTCCCTCGTCCTCGGCTCGATGACCTCCAGGCGTTCCAGGAAGTAGAAGAACGCGTCCGGCATCGGGGCGTCCCCGCAGTCCCTGCGTACGGCCTCCCAGTCGACCTTCTCCCGCAGTGCGCGCGCGATCGGCAGGACCGCCCCGAAGTCGCAGTGGTGCTCGGAGAAAGCGGACAGCAGGCTGTGCAGCAGGTCGGTCGGGGACAGCACCGGCATGAACACCGAGTCCACCGAGAGTTCGTCGGCCCGATCCAGCAGTTCCCTGGTGACCGGCTGGTGCGCGAGTTCGAAGATCAGGTCGACCTGCTGGCCCATGCAGTCGGCCTTCAGCAGCCAGTCCTCCGGAGGCGTCCGCACCTCCAGACCCGCCCCACGGAGGGTCTCGGCCACGGACTGCGCGTCCTCGGGGAGGATCGCGAAATCGACGTCGTGCTGAAGGTTCTGAGCGCCGCCATGGGCGTACACGGCGACGCTGCCCGCGAGCGCGAACGGGTGCCCTTCCCGTTTCAGGATCGCGCCGACCTGCTTGGCCGCCTCCAGGATCGCCTGGTTGCGGTCGACCGGCAGCGTCGAGGCGAGCGCGTCGGCGCTCTCCGTCGCCAGTCGCAGTCCGGCGACGCCCCGGTGGCGCTCGACGTCGTCGTCGGCGTGCTGCGTCATCAGTGCACCCCTTCCTGACCGGCCCGCACCCGAGGGGCCGTGACGGCGACCCTCGAGTACCCGGGGCATCGCCTTCGACACGGCGGTCGGCCTACGGCCGCTGGAAGCGGCGGCCCTTCCAGATTCGACAAGGCCCGCTTGGTCGACGAGTCCCGGCTCCGGTTACTGGCGGGTCACATAGGTCTGTAAGATCCACTTCGACCAATGCAAGCCCTATCTGGGGGAAACAACTCATGACCAAGCGCTTTTCCGCCCTGGCCGTCTCCGCGGCCATCGTCGGAGGCTTCTTCATCACCTCGATGCCCGCTCACGCCGCCACGTCGGCCGACCGGGGCGAGGCATCGGTCAAGGCCTCCGTCACCTGCAACACGAGCCAGCTGCGCCAGCAGATCGCCAACCTCAAGACCAAGGCCGCGAAGCTGAGGCAACTGGGGGAGACCGCTGCGGCCAGGAAGGCGCTCAGCGACGCGGCCGCCCTGCAGAAGAAGCTCGACGCGTGCATCAAGGCTGACGACGACGCGAGCAAGCCGTTCCCCGGGTAAGTCTCCGGTTTCGATGTGTGGCGCTGCCCGCCCTGTTCCAGGGACGGGCAGCGCCACACGCTTGCCCGGCCCACTGACGCCGCTACGCGCGACTCCGCTACCTCGGGAGCGGCATCCGGCCGGGCAGTACCGCAGGCTCCGGCCGGGCAGGACCTCGGTCGAGCGAGTCCTCGGGAAGTCAGTCGAGCAGCCTCCGGGACCTCAGGAGCGGCAGGACGTGGTCTCGTACGGCAGGGGCCAGTGTCAGGTCGGGCTCCTGGCCGGTGATCCAGCGCATCGCGGACAGTTCGGCGGCGGGGCGGGGCAGGCCGGTGATCGTGGTGTCGTAGACCGTCATCGTCATCGGGATCCGCTCCAGCGCCGCGAGCGCCCGGACCTCCTGGAGGCGGCTGAAGGCCACGGGGACGAGACCGAGCTCCTCGCGCAGTTCGCGCAGAAGTGCCGTCTCCAGGTCCTCGCCCGGATCGGGCTTACCGCCGGGAAGGTAGAAGACATCGGGGGCCGCGGTCTTGCTGACGACGAGAAGGCGTCCGGATCGGATGATCACGGCGGCGGCCACGACGAGAAAGCCGTCGTCCGACTCGGTGACGTGCTCGCTCATTCCGCGGGCCAGCCGTCCCGCCCCACCAGATGCAACACCAGCGCGGCGATGTTCCAGGCGTCGTCCTCGCCGCGATGATGGCGTCCTTCGAGCGGCAGCCCGGCAAGGTCCAGGGCCTGTGCCATCCCGGGGCGCTTGCGCAGGCCGTGTACCTCGGTGAAGACCGCCTTGGCGTTGGTGTGGCGGCGGCCGAAGGGATACGGCGTCCTCGTGGCCCCGCACTGCCGGGTGAACTGGTGACGGTCGTAGTCGCCCCAGCTCGCCCACGGCCGCGCGCCGGAGGCGTGTTCCGCGGCCAGCAGTCGGCACGCAGCCCCGAACGACAGTCCCCCTTCGACCTCGTCCTGGGTGAGACCGGTCAACTCCGTGCAGAAACAGCTGACTTCGGACCGGGCGGGCCGCACCAGGATCCGGTGCCGTTCCACTCGCTCGGCTGTCGACAGGTCTACGACGGTCAGCCCGATCTCGATGATCTCGCTGACCGCGCCCGGGGGAGGGGAGCCGGACCAGCACGTGGCTTCGACGTCCACGACGTTCAGGAGGCGCTGGGGGCTCGCGCTGTTCATGACGAGAACCGTAGGGGCGCAGTTGTGTACGAGTCACCTCGTTTTCCCTGCGCAGAGGTTCGCGAGGGGGTGGTGGAACCCCGTGCTCCGTATGAGAGTGCTGTGAATTTCCGAGACGCTTGAACACAGGGGGCCCACCGTCCGTATGGGGCGAGGGATTTGCATGCCCGGAGAGAGCCGACACGCGCAGGAGTACTTCCGTGGGACGCAGCAATCGCAGACGACCGACCGGCGCACGACGTGCGACCTTCGCCGCAGTGGCCCTGATGCTCGGGGGTGGTGGCCTGGTCGCGGCGAATGTGTACGCCTCCGCCACGGAGAGCGGCACGCCGCAGCAGACGTCGTGGGGAGCCGTCACGATCGACTGTCCGGACGTCGGGGACACGCTCACCAGCGTGCCCGAGGCGTCGAGGGCGGACGTCGACAAGGAACTCGCCCTGCTGGACCAGCAGATAGCCGAGGCATACCAGCAACTCCAGGACCCGTCGGTGCAGAACCGCGAGGACGCGCAGAGTCGTATCGTCGACCCGCTCCAGGAGAACCGCGCCGCCACGATCCAGCGCATCGGCGCCGCGCTCGAACGCACCGGAGAGCAGCCGGACGGCCTCGGCGACATGGCCGGCTGCGACCTGCGCGAGACCGAGAACCAGAACGGTGACGGTCAGGACCAGCAGGGCGACGGTCAGGATCAGGGAGACCAGCAGGGGGACGGTCAGAACCAGGACGGCCAGCAGGGTGACGGCCAGCAGGGTGACGGCCAGGACCAGGGCGGTCAGCAGGGCAACGGCGGGCAGGCGGGCAACGGCCCCGTCGCCGGGGACTACGCCGACATCAACAGCGCACCACCCGCCGCACAGGCGCCGCAGGCTCAGGGCGACGCCTCCCGTGGCACCTTCGTCACCAGCTGCGGCGTGAACGCGAACGGCCTGTTCAACTCGGACAACGTCATCGTCGCCCCGGGTGTCTCCAATGGCGCCCACCACTTCCACGACTACGTCGGCAACCAGTCCAACACCGCCTTCGCGAGCGACCAGGACCTGGCGAACGCCGAGACGAGCTGTGTCGACCAGGGCGACAAGTCGACGTACTACTGGCCCGTGATCCGGCTCCAGAACGGAACGCAGGAACAGGACGCCAACTCGCCCGGCGGCGGCATCGAGGGCAACGCCGGCGAGATCGTCACCCCCAAGGAAGTAACGCTGACGTTCGTGGGCAACCCCCGCAGCAAGGTCACCGCGATGCCGCGGCTGCTGCGCATCATCACCGGTGACGCCAAGGCCTTCGTCAACGGCACCGCCAACGCCAACGCGTCCTGGAGCTGCACCGGGTTCGAGGACCGGCAGCTGAAGGACAAGTACCCGCTGTGCCCGCAGGGCAGCGACGTGGTGCGCACCTTCAAGTTCCAGAGCTGCTGGGACGGCCGCAACATCGACAGCGCCAACCACCGCACCCACGTGGCGTTCGCCCAGAACGACGGCACCTGCCCTGAGGGCTTCGAGGCCATTCCGCAGCTGGTCCAGCGGATCGTCTACGACGTCGACGCGCCGAGCCTGGGCGACGGCGGCCGCACGACCCCGCTGTTCGCTGTCGACTCCTTCCCGGAGCAGCTGCACAAGCCCGTCACCGACCACGGCGACTTCATCAACGTCTTCGACGAGGACCTGATGAACGAGATGGTCGGCTGCATCAACGACGGCCGTGAGTGTGGCGCGGGCACCGGCCAGGACGACCCGGGCAACGGCGACGGCAACAACGGCGGCGACAACGGCAACGGCAACGGCGAGAACGGTGGCGACAACGGCTCCACCCCGGACCCCGGCGCCAGTCAGGACCCCGGTAACGGCAACGGCAACGGCAACGGCTCCGAGGACAACCCCGGAAACGACGACGAGCCGCAGCAGCAGCCGACGCCGACCACCGAAGCCCCCGCCGGCGACCAGACGACCGCCCCCGCCGCCGACCAGCCGAAGACCTACAGCTCACCCACCGCCCACAGCACCACCGCGCCTTCGCCCGAGGCCGGGAACGGCAATGGCAACGGTCAGGCGACCCAGCCCGACCCCCAGGACGACACCGCGACCGACGACCCCGGAACCGGCACCACCGGAGCCGTCGCCCAGCCCCCGCTCGCCGCGCAGCCCGAGCCTCAGGGCAGCCAGAGCAGTCTCGCCGAGACCGGCACCCAGTTGTGGCCGGCCGCACTGGGCGCGATCCTCCTGATCTCCGGCTTCGTTCTCCTGCGACGCACCAGCCGCCGCTCGATGTGACATCGGCCGGCACGCACGAGTAGCAGGGGTGGCTGTCCGCCGAGCAGCTCCACCGGCGGACGGCCACCCCTGCTCGGCTGACGGCCGGGCGCCGCATGCCGATGAGCACGACGGCGATCACCGCGGCCACAGCGCGTAGGTGAACCCCGCAAATCGGCATGTGAGCCATTCCTGGCCCGGAAAGCGAATCGGACCGCACCCCCGGAGGCCGTCCCGCGAGATGCCGTTGTACCCGCCAACTAAGCTGAACAAGGACGACCACCGATCCCGAAGGGGTGAATTCACGGCACCACTGGGTGTTCCCACCACTGGTCCGTATGCAGCAGCACGGGAAGCAGGAGACTGTGGCTGCCGGTGAGGCTTGACGGGTCATGACGTCCCACCCCCGGGAGCCTCCATGCCTCCACGCCGATCCCGCCTGCGAGCGGCGTCCGCCCTCGCGGCCTGCCTCGCCGCGCTGTCCCCGGCGATGGGCTGTACCGCCGCCGACGCCTCGGGCAACCAGACGCTGCAGCGTCAGCTCGACGACTTCGTGCGCCGCCCCGGCGGCCCTCCCGGAGCCATCGCCGTCCTGCGGACCGAGAAGGGGACCCGCATCGTGCGCGCCGGAGTCGCCGACATCCGCACGCGCCGCTCGCCCCGCCCCGCCGACCACATGCGCATCGCGAGCACGGCCAAGGCCTTCAGCGGCGCGGTCGCCCTCACCCTGGTCGACCACCGCACTCTGCGCCTGGACGACACCCTGCGCAAGCGGCTTCCCCAACTGCCCAGCGCCTGGGGCTCAGTGACGCTTCGCCAACTCCTCAATCACACCAGCGGTCTGCCGGACTACTCCCGGAGCGCCGGGTTCCTCGACGAACTGCGGGCCGACCCGCGCCACCGCTTCGACTCCCGGCGCCTGCTCGACTACATCGCCGACCAGCCCCTGCTCTTCAAGCCGGGCACGCAGTACCGCTACTCGAACTCGGACAACATCGCCGTAGCGCTCATGGCGGAGGCGGCGACGCATACACCGTACGAAGAACTCCTGCGGACACGCGTCTACGGGCCGCTGAGTCTGCGATCCACCAGCCTCCCGCAGGGGTACCAGATGCCGAAGCCGTTCCTGCACGGCTATGACGTGAGCCCGTCGGAGTCCCCGGCCGACGTCAGCGAGGTCATCGGCATGTCGGGTGTCTGGGCCTCCGGAGGCATCGTCTCCACGCCGGACGACATGACCCGCTTCATCCGGGGTTACGCGGGCGGACGGCTCTACGGCAGGCAGGTCGTCGGGCAGCAGCGGCAGTGGGTCAAGGGCGCGTCCGAGCCCGCCGGGCCGGGCCGCAACTCCGCGGGCCTTGCGATCTTCCGCTACGAGACGCGATGCGGTGTCGTCCTCGGCCACACCGGCAACACGCTGGGTTACACCCAGTTGATCGCGGCCACCCCCGACGGCCGTCGTTCACTGACGTTCTCGGTCACCGCCCAGATCACCCAGTCCGCCGACGCGGAAGGGCTGCGGAAAATGCGCGCACTTCAGGAGGACTTTGTCTGCGCATTGCTGCGCGGAACGAACCAATAGCAGTCTCCCGCGTCCGTGGGGATTCAACTCACCACGATTTCCCAGGTGTCGACGGCGTAATGGACCGACATTCCGTTGCGTGCGTACAACTCGGGGGCGCCGGTGGTGTTTTCGGTGTCCACGCCGAGTCCTACGGTGTCCCGCCCCCGGGCCGCGAACGCCGCGAAGGCCTGTCGCAGCAGCAGTCCGCCGAGACCCCGGCCGCGGGCCTCGCGGACGACGCCGAGGCTGCGGATCCACCCCATGGCCTCGCGGTCGTCGCGGGCGATCAGGAAGCCGACGTCGCCGAGGTCCTCGGTGGAGACGAGCCACACCAGGGACCAGTCGAGCCGGTCGGCGTGGATGTCGGACAACCACGGCTCGTACTCGCGCGGCTGGAAGTCGAAGTGCTCGGCGAACGTGGCCTGGTAGAGGGCGTGGGTCTGCTTCCGGTCCGCCTCGTCGGCGCAGGCCCGCACCCGCACGCCCGTGGGCGGCTCGGGCGGCAGGTCCTCGCTCCTGCGCAGCGCTCGCTCCAGTACGTGATAGCGCCGTACGACCGACCAGCCTCGGGCCCGTATCAGCGCGAGGTCGGTCGTGGGCGCCGAGTTGAGGTGCAGATGGAGTACGGCCTTCGAGGCGCCGTTCGCGCGGGCCTTCTCCAGTGCCCTGGTCTCGAGCGCCTCCAGGAGGAGTACGCCGGCCTGCTGGTGGTCGGGCAGCACATAGTGGTCGGCGTCGATGCGCTCGCCCTTCGAGTCGTCCCACACCAGGGCGTACGCCACCAGACGGGCTCCGTCGAAGGCCAGCCAGGAGTCGTGGTCGAGGTCGGTCTCTGGGTTCCCCAGATCGGACTCCACCGTGTGCAGATCGGTCTCGGGCCGCCCGACCTCGATCCGGTCGATCTCATTGAGCAACTCGGTGACGGCCGGCGCGTCGGTGGGCGCGGCAGCGCGCAGGAGATAGGGCATGAGGCAAGGGTCCGGGGCGGGCCAGGCAGCCGCAAACGAGTTTTCACCGAGGGGTCTCAGAGCGTTCTCGCAACCTTGGTAGGCTCCGCGTGTTGATCATGAACGGAACGGTGAGCAGGACCAGGGCGGGCGGCGGCGACCGCTGACGGTGGCCGATGAGGCCTTTGCGGGATCTTTGTGGAGAGTCGTCAAGTGTGGCCCCTGATACGCCTGTTGACACCGTGACGGCTGATAAGATCATTACACTTTTCAGTAGGCTGATGACGCGTCATACGCGCGTACGGGGACAGCCAAAACGGCCCCATCGTGAAGGAGTGACGGTTGGTCCGCCGGTAAGGTCCGCGCCGCACGGCGGCGGGCATTTCCGGGGCCCATGCATGGTCAGTCTCCCGACGCGAGGCGACTTGA
The DNA here is from genome assembly GCF_044456945.1 of Streptomyces sp. NPDC050759. Taxonomy (NCBI): domain Bacteria; kingdom Bacillati; phylum Actinomycetota; class Actinomycetes; order Kitasatosporales; family Streptomycetaceae; genus Streptomyces; species Streptomyces sp. NPDC050759. The sequence continues at coordinate 323,886 of NZ_JBITGI010000003.1, forward strand.
AGAGAGTCTCATGACGTCATTGTTCGAAGATCCACTCCTGTGGGTCCTGCTCGTGGTACTCATCGCTGCGGTTTTCGCAGTGATGCGCGCACGGAGAACCAACATCCAGCTCCGCGCGAACAACAACAAACTGCACGGCGACGTGGCGAGCGTGCGCGGTCAGCTCGCCGAGCTCCAGACGACCTACTCGTCGGTGAGCGCGCGCCACGCCGCGGATCTGGAAGAGGTGCGCAAGGACGCCGAGTCGGCGACGAAGGCGACCCTGAAGTCGGCCGTCGGCACCCTGGCGACCCTGGCCGAGGAGCAACTGGCCCTGCTCGACGGCCTCCAGCAGAAGTATGGCGACGACCACGCGGTCCTCGGCGACCTGATGCTGGTCGACCACACCGGCAGCCAGTTCAGCCGCCGTACCAAGGGCATCTCGGTGCTCTGCGGCGGGTGGCTCGGCCGGCGCGACCGGGACGCCTCGGTGTACGACGTCGCCCGCAGTGCCCAGGGGCGGATCCGCGACTTCGAGCGGGTCAGGGTCCACTCGCAGGCCAACGTCGCGATCACCAGCCGCGCCGTCGAACCGGTCGCCATGGTCCTGGCCGAACTGCTCGACAACGCCACCAAGTACAGCGCCCCCGGCACCCCCGTCGAGATCAACATCCAGGCCGTCCCCACCGGGATATGCCTGATCGTCGACGACGCCGGTCTCGGTATGGACCAGGAGACCAAGGCCCGCGCCGCGTCCCTGCTGACCACCGGCGGCTCCGTGGACATCACGAGCCTCGGCGACCCGCCCAAGTTCGGCTTCGCCCTCTCCGGGAAGCTCGCCGCCCACTACGGATTCCACGTCTCCGTCGACGCGGTCTCCCCCTACGGCGGTGTGCGTGCCGTGATCCGGGTGCCCGAGAACCTTCTGACGGCGGACGTGCCCGCACCCGCACCCGTCGAACTCGACGAGCACGAGGGCGAGCCCACGGCGGCCAAGCCGTCCCCCGTCGCCTCCCTCGTCGTCGGACAGACCGCCGGAGGCCTCCCCAAGCGCCGCCGGCGGCGCAACGGCTCCGTCTCCGTGGTGGCCTCGCCCGGCGCGGACGTACCCGACCTGGACGCGGCCGGTGAGGAGACCGCCTCGCGGCTCAAGGCATTCGCTCGCGGAACCCTGCTCGGGCGGGACTCGGACAACACGGAAGGACCTCAGAACCAGTGAATCCCGATCTGTCGTGGGTGCTGAACGACGTGCTCGAGGTGCGCGGAGCCCGCCACGCCATCCTCGTCTCGGCGGACGGCCTGCTGATGCAGCGGTCCGACGGCATCGTCCGTGACGACGCGGAACGCAACGCCGCCGCGATGAGCTCCCTGCAGTCCCTGTGCCGCAGCGTCGCCCCCTTCGTCGGCGGCGGCAAGGGCCTGTGGAAGCAGACACTGATCGAGTTCGACGGCGGATGGATCTTCCTCATCGCCGGGGGCAGCGGTTCCTACCTCGCCGTCTCCACCGCACTGGACGTCGACATGGAGGCCATGTCGATCCGGATGCAGAAGACGGTGGGCGCGCTGACCAAGGCGATGAGCGCCATTCCGCGCCAGAACACCGGCGTAGACGCATGACCTGGCCCGGCGAGGACGCTCCGGTAACCAGCGACTTCGTCCGCTCCTACGTCATCACGGGCGGGCGTCGTCTCCCCTCCGACGACGACCTGGCCCTGCACACGCTGGTGTGCCTGGCCCCCGACCGGACCCTGCCGCTCGGGGCCGGACCCGAGGTACGGGCGATCTGGGAGCTCTGTTCGGGCGGCTACCTGTCGGTCGCCGAAGTCGCCGGTCATCTGGGACTGCCGGTCGGCGTGGCCCGACTGCTGCTGTCCGATTTATTCGAGCAGGGGCACCTCCTGCGTCGCGCTGAACCGGCCCCCGCCCAGCACGTTCCCCGAGCGATACTCGAGAAGGTTCTGCATGGACTCGAAACCCTCAACATCGGCTGACCCCGGGGCGAACGGCTCCATCTACGTGTCCGCCGAGGTGACCACCGCAGCGAAGATCCTCGTGGTCGGACACTTCGCCGTGGGCAAGACGACCTTCATCGGGTCCCTGTCGGAGATCACTCCTCTGCGCACCGAGGAGAAGATGACCCAGGCGTCCATGCACGTCGACGACCTGCGCGGGGCGCCGGAGAAGGCGACCACCACCGTGGCGCTGGACTTCGGCCGGCTGACCCTGAGCGACGAGCTGGTGCTGTACCTGTTCGGCACCCCCGGACAGCAGCGCTTCATGCAGCTGTGGGAGGACATGGCCCGCGGCGCGCTCGGCGCCCTGCTCCTGGTCGACCCCTCACGCCTGGAGGAGACCTTCCCGGTCATCGACCTGATCGACGAGTACGGCCTCGAGTACGCGATCGCCGTCAACACCTTCTCGCAGACCAGCCACTTCGAGGAGGACGAGATCCGCGAAGCACTCGACCTGCTTCCGGACACGCCCGTCATCTACTGCGACGCCCGCGACCAGCGCTCCTCCGCCCGCGCCCTGATCGCCCTCGTGCGTCACCTCCTCGACCGCGCCGCCTGAACCACCACCCCCGCCCGGACCCCACGGTCCGGGCCACCAAAGGACACAGACATGGACGTTCACGACACGGCCGCCACCGGTGCGGCCAGATGCCCCATGTACGACGGCTCCTTCGCCGCGGACCCGCAGAAGGTCTACGACTACCTCCGGGCGCACGGACCCGCGGGCCCGGTGGAACTCGCCCCCGGCGTCGACGCCACCCTGGTCGTCGGACACGAGACGGCCCTGCGGGTGCTCCAGAACCCCTCCCTGTTCGCACGCGACGGCCGCCGCTGGACCGCCCTCAACGACGGCCGCGTTCCCCTCGACAGCCCCGTCCTGCCGATGATGGCCTACCGGCCCAACTGCCTGTTCACCGACGGAGCCCAGCACCTCAGGCTGCGCAAGGCGGTCACCGAGAGCCTCGACCGGCTCAACGTCACCCGCATCCGCCGCGACGTCGAACCGATCGCCGCCTACCTCATCGACCAGTTCAGCGAGCGCGGCCGGGCGGACCTGATCAACGACTACGCCAAGCTGCTGCCGATGCTGATGATCAACAAGCTCTTCGGCTGCCCCGCCGCCATCGGTGACCGCGTCACGAGCGCGATGGCCGACATGTTCGACGGCAAGGACGCGCTGCGCGCCAGCGACGAACTCACCGCCTGCTTCATGGAGTTGGTGTCCCTCAAGCGCCGCGAACCCGGCGACGACATCACCTCCTGGCTGGTCCAGCACCCCGCGGGCCTCAGCGACGAGGAACTCAAGGACCAGCTGGTGATGCTGATCGGCGCCGGAGTGGAGCCCGAGCGCAACCTCATCGCCAACTCCCTCCTGCTGCTCCTCGACCGGGAGGGCGACAACGGGCCGAGCATGCAGATCGAGGACGCCCTCGACCACGTCCTGCTCAACAACCCGCCGATCGCCAACTACGCGACGCACTTCCCGGTGCAGGACGTCGACCTCGGTGGAGTGGTGGTTCAGGCGAACTCCCCCCTGGTCATCAGCTTCGCCGGAGCCAACAGCGACCCCGCGCTCGCCTCGTCGGGCCAGGCCCACAGCCGCGGCGCCCACCTCGCCTGGGGCGCGGGCCCGCACGCCTGCCCGGCCAAGAGCCCGGCCCAGGTCATCGCGGTCACCGCCATCGAGCTGATCCTCAACGCCCTGCCCGACCTGGTCCTGAGCGTCCCGGCCCAGAAACTGGAGTGGCGTCCCGGCCCGTTCCACCGCGCCCTGGCCACCCTTCCCGTCCAGTTCAGCCCCACCCCGGCCACCCGGATGGCATCGGCGTACGGCGTGCCCACCGCGCCCCGCCCGACCGTCGTCCAGCAGCCCGCCCCCGGGGCACGCGTCCCCGCGCCCGCGCCCGCGGCGCAGAAGCCGGCCAAGAAGGGCTTCTGGAGCAGTTTCCTCGAGATCTTCCGTGTGTGACGGCTTAGCACCGCCCGGCAGGTGCCGGAGAGAGGACTGACGGTCTCACCAGTCCACTCTCCGGCACCTGTGTTCGTTCGGGCGACAGATCGGCTCCCACGCGGCCGAAAGGCCCTTCTTCGGGCAGAATTGCGGCGCATGGAGTACTACGACCTCGGTTCCCACGGCCGACCCGTCACCACCGACTCCGCCGAGGCCCAACTCTGGTTCGACCGTGGCCTGGTGTGGACGTACGCCTTCCACCACGAGGAGGCCGTGGCCTGCTTCGAGAAGGCGGCCGCCGCCGACCCCGACTGCGCGATGGCCCACTGGGGCATCGCCTACGCGCTCGGCCCGAACTACAACAAGCCCTGGGAGTTCTTCGACGACCGGGACCTCGCCCGGACCGTCCGACGCACCCATACGGCCGTCGAGTCGGCGCACGAGAAGGCGGCCGCCCGGGCCACCGAGGTGGAGCGTGCCCTGATCGGCGCTCTCCGCGCCCGCTACCCGCAGGCCGAGCCCGCCGAGGACTGCGCGGTGTGGAACGCGCCGTACGCCGACAGCATGCGCGCCGTCCACGAACTCGCCCCGGACGACCTGGACGTGGCCGCCCTGTACGCGGACGCGTTGATGAACCTCACGCCCTGGCAGCTGTGGGACCTGCGCACCGGCGAGCCCGCTGACGGAGCGCGCACCCGCGAGGCGCGGGCGGTGCTGGAGCGCGCCCTCACCGGCGCCACCGGACGCACCCACCCGGGCATCCTGCATCTGTACATCCATCTGATGGAGATGTCGCCGACCCCCGAACTGGCCCTGTCCGTCGCGGACCGGCTGCGCGGCCTGGTGCCGGACGCCGGGCATCTGCTGCACATGCCCTCGCACCTGGAGGTGCTGTGCGGTGACTACCGGCGGGTGGTGGCCGACAACAGCGCCGCGATCGCCGCCGACGAGAAGGTCCGAGCCCGGGCCGGAGCGATGAACTTCTACACGCTCTACCGCTCGCACAACTACCACTTCAAGATCTACGGGGCGATGTTCCTGGGCCAGTCGGAAACAGCCCTGGAGACCGCCGCGCAACTCGAGGCGTCGATCCCGGAGGACCTTCTGCGCGTCGAGAGCCCGCCCATGGCCGACTGGCTCGAGGGCTTCCTCGCGATGCGCGTCCACGTCCTGATCCGCTTCGGCCGCTGGACCGACATCCTCGACCTCCCGCTGCCCGCCGACCCGCGGCTGTACTGCGTGACCACCGCGATGCTCCACTACGCCCGCGGTGTCGCCCTGTCCGCCCTCGGCCGCATCACCGAGGCGGAGGGCGAACGCGCCCTGTTCCATGAGGCGGTCGCCGAGGTCCCGGGGACCCGCATGCTCTTCAACAACACGTGCACCGACATCCTGGCGATCGCCTCGGCGATGCTCGACGGTGAACTGGCGTACCGCAAGGGCGAGTTCGACACCGCCTTCGCGGCCCTGGCACGATCGGTCGAGCTGGACGACAACCTTCCCTACGACGAACCGTGGGGCTGGATGCAGCCCACCCGCCATGCCTACGGCGCCCTCCTGCTCGAACGGGGCCACCTCGCCGAGGCCGAGGCCGTCTACCGCGCCGACCTCGGTCTCGACGACACCCTCCCACGGCCTCTCCAGCACCCGGGCAACGTGTGGGCGCTGCACGGCCTCCACGAGTGCCTGGTCCGCGGGAAGAAGGAAGGGGAGGCACGGATCATCGCCCAGCAACTGCGGATCGCCGCCGCACTGGCCGACGTGCCGGTCGAGGCGTCCTGCTTCTGCCGTCTGGAAACCAGTGCGCCGGAGACGTCGGGCTGCTGCGGATAGGCTGTGATCAACTGCGCGGCGGAACCAAGGAGTTGCATGCGGAACACGGGTGAGCTCATCGCGGACACCTATGCGCTCGGCGCGGGAGACTGGACGATGACGCCCGTCGCCCGCGGCGCCCTGGGACAGATCTGGAAACTGTCCGGGAACGGCACCGCCTGGGCGGTGAAGGAGCTGCTCTTCGAGAAGGACGAGCCGGACGTCGGCGCCGAGTCCGCACTGCGCGACGCGGCGGAGACGCTCGGCATCTCCGCGCCCCGCCTCATGCCCGACCGCACCGGCGCCCATGTCGTAGGGCTCCCCGAGGGTTCCCACGTGAAGCTGTACGACTGGGTCGACGGCACCGCGGCCGACCCGTCGGACCCGGAGACCCTGAGCTGGTGCGGCCGTACGCTCGCCATCCTGCACAAGGCGGGAGCAGGCACGCGCGGGACACCGAGCGGCTGGTACGAACGGTGCAACCCGGAGTCCGACTGGGCCGAACTGCTCGGGAAGGTGGAGCGGGCCGGCCTGCCCTGGGCGGGGGAGCTGGGCCGGTTCACCGCCACGACAGCCGTCGAGCTGGCACGGCATGTCTCGCCGTCGTCCCCTGCTGACGTGGTGACCTCCCATCTCGACATGCGGCCGCAGAACGTCCTGGTCGGCCCCGACGGTCCGGTCCTGCTCGACTGGGACAACGCCGGGCCCGTCTCGGCGGAGCGTGAACTGGCCCGTGCCGTCTATGTGTGGTCCGGCGGCAACCGCTTTGACGCCGATGCGGCACGGCGCCTGGTGCGTGCCTACCGGGACGCCGGGGGCCGCGCGGTGATCAAGAGCCTGGACGCGTTCTCGATGCTCTTCGCGACCGACCTCAACTACGTGTACGTACAGGCCGATTGCGCGGCCGATCCGGCGATGACCGCGGAGCAGCGTGCGTTCGGCAGCCGCGAGGCCGTGGCCAAGCTGCGCAGCCTGCCCGACCTGACCGCCGTCTCCCGGCTGGTGGAGGCGCTGGAGGCCGAGTGGTGACGTTCCGGCACTGTCACCCGTGGGCACCGCTCGGCAGCCCGGACTAGTGTCCTCGGTATGAGCGAAAACTCCGCGCGGTCCGTCACCGTCGAGCGCACCGGTACCGGCCACTTCGTCGCCACCAACACCCGTGGCGGCACGATCAGCTTCGGCACCGGCTCCGACAGCGAGTTCACCCCGGTCGAACTGCTCCTCGCCGCGCTCGGGGGCTGCACGGCGGTGGACGTCGACCTCGCCACCAGCCGCCACGCCGAGCCCACCGCCTTCTCCGTCGAGGTGAGCGGCAACAAGATCAACGACGAGCTCGGCAACCGGCTGACCGACCTCGCGGTCACCTTCACCGTCACCTTCCCCGACGGCGAGGGCGCGGACCGGGCCCGCACCATCCTGCCCCGCGCGGTGAAGACCTCCCACGACCGCCTGTGCACGGTCAGCCGCACGGTCGAGACCGGCACGCCCGTCACGGCGACGGTCGAGGACGCCTGACCTCTGCGTAGCCTGTCCCCGTGTCCGCCTCCCGCCTTCGCCGCGTCGCCGTTCTCGTCCTCGAAGGCGCCAAGCCACTCGACGTCGGCATCCCCGCGCAGGTGTTCACCACCCGCGCGAGCATGCCGTACGAGGTACGGCTGTGCGGCGCGGCCCCGGGGCTGGTGAGCGGCGGGGACGGGCTGTCGTACCACGTCGCCCACGGTCTGGAGGCGCTCGCCTGGGCGGACCTCGTCTTCATCCCCGGCTACCGGTTCCCGGACCGCGAGGACCCGCCGCCGGCCGTCGTCGAGGCGCTGGTCGCCGCCCACGGCCGGGGCACGCGGCTGGCCGCCATCTCGACCGGCGCCTTCGCGCTGGCCGCGACCGGCCTGCTCGACGGCAGACGCGCCACGACCCACTGGCACTACACGAGGGCGCTCGCGGCGAAGCACCCCCTCGTCCGGGTCGACGAGAACGTGCTGTTCGTCGACGAGGGCCGTGTCCTGACGTCGGCCGGCGCAGCTTCCGGCATCGACCTGTGCCTGCACATCCTGCGCGGCGACCTCGGCGTGGCCGCGTCCAATCACGCGGCCCGGCGCCTGGTCGCGGCCCCCTACCGCAGTGGCGGTCAGGCGCAGTACGTGCCGCGCAGCGTGCCCGAGCCGCTCGGCGAGCGGTTCGCCGCCACCCGGGAATGGGCCCTGCACCGACTCGACGAACCCCTCACCCTCGACCTCCTGGCGCGCCAGGCCGCGGTCTCGCCGCGCACCTTCTCACGGCGCTTTGTCGAGGAGACCGGATACACGCCGATGCAGTGGGTCATGCGGGCCCGCATCGACATGGCCCGCGAGCTGCTGGAGCGTTCGGAGCGGAGTGTCGAGCAGATCGCGACCGACGTCGGGCTCGGCACGGGAGCGAATCTGCGGATGCACTTCCAGCGCATCCTGGGGACGACGCCGAGCGAGTACCGGCGCACCTTCACCCGGGGCGAGTAGCCGTAGGAGCTGAGCGGCGGTCTGGCCAGGCCGGGTTGCCGAACCAGCGGGAGAGGTGGTCGTCCAGGTCCTGCTGATCGTCGCCGATCCAGGCGACGTGGCCGTCGGGGCGCAGCAGGACGCAGGGAACATCCAGCGCCGCGGTGGGGTCCGCGAGGTGATCGACCCGGTCCGCCCAGCCGCCGACGGTCAGGCGTTCGGTGCGGTCCAGCAGCAGGCCGCGCCCGCGATGCAGCAGATCGTAGAGGCGGCCGTGTTTCACGTCGAGGTCGGGCAGGCGGCGGCCGAGCAGGTCGGGGCCCTCGCCGACGTCGTAGCGGATACCGATCGCGGTGATCTTCTCGATGAGGTGGCGGTTCACCTCGTCGAAGTCCATCAGTTCCGTGAGCAGCCTGCGCACGGCCTGCGGGCCCGGTTCGGTGGAGTGCAACTCCATCTGGGCGCGGGTGTTGTCCAGCACGTCCTCGGCGACCGGACGGCGTTCGGCCTGGTAGGTGTCCAGCAGGGTCTCCGGCGCCCAGCCGCGGATCTGTGCGGCCAGTTTCCAGCCGAGGTTGAAGGCGTCCTGAACGCCCAGGTTGAGACCCTGCCCGCCGGTGGGCGGATGGATGTGTGCCGCGTCACCGGCCAGCAGCACCCGCCCGACCCGATAGCGTTCCGCCAGCCGGGTGGCATCCCCGAAGCGGGACAACCAGCGCGGGGAGTGCACGCCGAAATCGGTTCCGGCGATGCTGCGCAGTTGTTGTCTGAAATCCTCGAGGGTGGGCGGTTCCGCGCGATCGCCGACTCCCGCGGCCGGGACTACGACGCTGTATACGCCTTCACCGAAGGGGCGGAGCCAGAAGCGCTTGTTGGTCCGGCCGATTTCGCTCACCTTGGCGGCGATCACCTCCTGCTGCACCCCCACCTTCATCTCACCCATGAGCGTCTCGGTCCGCGAGGGCTCACCGGGGAAGCCGACGCCGAGCAGTTTGCGCACCGTGCTGCGCCCGCCGTCACAGCCGACGAGATAGCGCGAACGCAGCTGTTCGCCGTCGGCCAGCTCGACGGTCACGCCTTCGTCGTCCTGCTCGAAACCGGTCACCGCACAACCGCGCCGTACCCGCGCACCCAGGTGCGTCGCATGCTCTTCGAGCAGACGCTCGATCGCCGGCTGCGGGATGCCCAGCAGATAGGCGTGCGCGGAATCCAGGCCCTTGGGCGCTGGTTTGTCGATGGCGGCGAAGAACCCGCCGGCCGGACGCTTCCTTCCGTGCTCGAGCATGCGGTCCAGCAGTCCGCGCATGGCCATCAGCTCAAGACTGCGGATATGCAGGCCGACGATGCGGACGAACGAAACCGGCTCGGTTTCCTTCTCCAGGACGAGAACCCGCACCTTGTGCAGCCGGAGTTCGGCGGCCAGCATCGCGCCGGTCGGACCGCACCCGGAAATGATCACATCGAACATGGGCGCGCGATCGGCGTCGGAGAATGGCGAAGAGTCCATAGGTGTTGCCTTTCGGGAGTGCCTTGTTGTGGAGGCGCTCCCGGCGACACCTACGTCAGTCGCCCGACCGTGACGGCAAGGGGGAGCACCCACATCGCTACAGCGTTCATGGGTCTCACCTCCTCGGGCGGCGTCGCGGTCGACTGCAAGCTACAAGCCCAGGCATTGCTCCGTCCAACCCTTTGCGGAGAGCGTGTGGCGCGATCCTTTTGAACCATGGCGATCGCGCCACTGTCAGCGGCCGATGCCGCGCGCGAGCCTGGTGGACATAGGGAAGGGACACCATTCATGACTCGCATCGCCATCAACGGATTCGGCCGCATCGGACGCAATGTGCTGCGTGCGCTCCTCGAACGCGACAGCGCCCTGGAGGTCGTCGCCGTCAACGACCTCACCGAGCCCGCCACCCTCGCGAGGCTGCTCGCCTACGACAGCACGGCCGGCCGACTCGGCCGTCCGGTGACCGTCGACGGGAACACCCTGGTCGTCGACGGCCGTCGCATCACCGTGCTCGCCGAGCGTGAACCGGCCCAGCTGCCGTGGGCCGAACTCGGCGTCGACATCGTGCTGGAGGCCACCGGACGGTTCACTTCGGCCAAGGCCGCCCGCGCCCACCTCGACGCGGGCGCGAAGAAGGTCCTCGTCAGCGCACCCTCGGACGGTGCCGACGTCACGCTGGCGTACGGGGTCAACACCGACGCCTACGACCCGGACGTGCACACGATCGTCTCCAACGCCTCGTGCACGACCAACGCGCTCGCACCGCTCGCCTCGGTGCTCGACGAGCTCGCCGGCATCGAGCACGGCTTCATGACGACCGTGCACGCCTACACGCAGGAGCAGAACCTCCAGGACGGCCCGCACCGCGACGCCCGTCGCGCCCGCGCCGCCGGCGTCAACATCGTGCCCACGACGACCGGCGCCGCCAAGGCGATCGGCCTCGTGCTGCCCAACTTGGACGGCAAGTTGTCCGGCGACTCGATCCGCGTCCCGGTCCCCGTCGGCTCCCTCGTCGAGCTGAACACGACGGTCTCGCGTGACGTGACCCTCGAGGACGTACTGGCGGCCTACCGCTCCGCCGCCGAAGGGCCCCTCGCGGGCGTCCTCGAGTACTCGGAGGACCCGCTCGTCTCCTCGGACATCACGGGCAATCCCGCCTCGTCGATCTTCGATTCGGCCCTGACCCGCGTGGAGGGCCGCCATGTGAAGGTCGTCGCCTGGTACGACAACGAGTGGGGTTTCTCGAACCGAGTGATCGACACACTGGAGCTCCTGGCCAACGGCTGACGGGACGGGTATGGGCCCCGCACGCGGTGCGGGGTCCCTACGGTCAGCAGGTCGAGTTGGTCTGGGTGAGCAGGCCCAGTCGCCATGGCAGGTTGTCGTAGTCGCCGCCGGCGTTGGGGTCCTTGCCCTGGTACAGGTACTGGAGCTTGCAGGCCGGGACCGTGAGCGTCTGGTCGTAGCCCGCGCGGATCATCTCGCCGTGACTGATGTCCCGGCTCCAGGTACCGGAGGGGAACGTCACGTTGCTCGACTTGGCGAACGGGTTGCTCTCGGACGCGGCCAGGGGTGACCAGGAGCCGGCGAGGCTGCTCGACGTCCAGGAGCGGAAGTAGCGCCGGCCGTCCGAGGCGATGGCCTCCACGAGGAGCAGGTACTGGTTGCTGCCCTGCACCTTGTACACGTTGCTCGCTTCGAACAGGGCGTACTTGGAGTCCTGGGCCGCGATGACGGTGTTGGTGAAGCCGTTCGGGAACTGGCCGACAGTCGTCTGGGAGCGGTACAGGTGGCCGTTGTCGTCGGATGAGAACAGGTAGCAGTTGGCGCTGTCGCAGATCACCCACATGTCGACCCAGTAGCCGTTGCCGATGTTCTGCCTGATGATGTCCGGCATCGACGCGTAGAAGTTCTTCGGTGCGCTCCACCCGTTGGGGTTGCTGATGTCGGGGTTCGTGGAGTACGAGGCGTTGCCGGTCTGGTAGACGAGGTACCACAGGCGCTGCTGTGTGTTGTAGAAGACCTGGGGCGCGGCCCGGTACCCGGCGCCGATGGCGGTGCGGTCCAGGTAGTGGTGGGTGGCCGACCCGGCCTGCGACCAGTCACTGAAGCTCAGGTACACCAGGTTGTACCCGGAGGAGCTCGCGGTGCTCGCGAACACGTGGTACTTGCCGTTGTAGTAGACGACCGACGGGTCCTTGATCCCGGCGATCCTGTGGGTCGCGTCCGGTTTGGGCGCGATCAGCGGGCCGCTCGAGCTCCAGCGGAAGGAGGAGGGGAGTGCCGCGGCGGACCGGGGGGAGGAGGCGCCTGTCCGCTGTGCCGCGGCACTGCCGCCCAACGCGGTGAGCGTCGACTGGTAGGCGGGCTTCTTGTTTCCGTTGCGGTCGAACAGCAGCGGGTTCTCTCCGCTGCGCCAGGAGTCGCTGTCGCGGATGCCCCAGACGGTGATGCCGGTGCAGCGTGCCACGTTCATGCAGGCCCTCACCGTGTTCGCGTACGCGGCTGTGGGTGCCTGCGCGATGTCCAGTTCGGTGATCTGGACGTCCACGCCGAGCGCGGCGAAGTTCGACAGCGTCGTCTGGAAGCTCGATGGCGGGCCGCCGGCGCCGAAGTGGGACTGGAGGCCGACGCAGTCGATGGGCACGCCGCGCGCCTTGAAGTCGCGCACCATGCGGTAGACGCCCTGGGTCTTGGCGTCGCTCCAGTTCTCGATGTTGTAGTCGTTGTAGCAGAGCTTGGCCGCCGGGTCGGCAGACCGTGCGGTGCGGAATGCCTGCTCGATGAAGCCGGTTCCCAGGACGTCCCGGAAGACCGAGCTGCGCATCTGGCCGCTGCCTCCGTCGGCGAAGGCCTCATTGACCACGTCCCAGGCGTAGATCTTGCCCTTGTAGTGGTTCATCACCTGGGTGATGTGGTTGTTCATCACGCTGCGCAGGGTGTTGGCGTCCCTGATGGAGCTGACCCAGCCGGGCAGTTGCTGGTGCCAGACGAGGGTGTGACCGCGCAGGCGCTGCCCGCGTGACTGGGCCCGGTTCGCGATCTGGTCGCCGGGGCCGAAGTTGAACGAGCCGCGGGATCGCTCGATGGTGTCCCACTTCATCTCGTTCTCGGGCGTGACCGAGTTGAACTCGCGGTCCAGGATCCCGGTGTACGTGCCGTCGCCGAGCCTTCCGGCGGCCACCGCGGTCCCGAAGTACCGTCCGGACTGGGCCGCTTGGGCCCCCAGAGTGGAGGCGCGAACGGCGTCGGGTGCGGCGGTCGCGGCCGTCGGCGTCACCAGGGTGCCGACGGCCAGCAGGGTTAACACCGAGGCTCGGCGACGGCCGAGCCGCGTGAGCGGGTTCATGGTTCTCCTCTGCGATGGGCGGGGGGTTGGGTGGTGCGGTCGATGGGATCGGGTCAGGGCGTCGACAGCTCGAACCGCAGGACGCGGACCGCGCCGCCGAGCGCCTGCGTGGCGTGGTTGAAGAGGGCGAATCGGTAGCCCATGAAGAACCGCCAGTCGTTGCCCATGGAGAAGGAGGGGCCGAGGCGGGTGAAGTTCGTGCCGTCGGTGCTGTAGGAGAAGGTGCCGGGGCGTGCCGAGCCGGGGCGGATGTCCGCGCTCGCGCGCAGCCAGATCCGGCCGCCGGAGACGGGCGCGCTCGCGACCTCGGTGCCGGTGCCGGTGGTGTTCCAGTTGCCGTCCATGGTCAACCCGTTGACCATGGCCACCCGTGTCGCGCCGCCGTCGCGTTGGACACCGATCCAGGCGGAGGAGTCACGCAGCAGCGCGAGTCCGGCGCGGTCGCCGTCCCGCATCGCCGAGAAGTCGAGCTGGGCCGTGGCGGTCGAGGTGGGCCCCTGGATGCGGTGGGTGAGGGTGTTGCGGGCCCAGTACAGGTCGTTGGTGACGGTTGCGGTCTGGAGGGTCAGTCCGTTGTCGACGGACCACTTGGTGTTGTCCGGGTTGTGGTTCCATTCCCACCTCGGCTTGAGGCTCGTACCGTCGAAGGTGTCGACGCCGGTCATCGGAGTGACCTGGCGGGGTGGAGTGGGCACGGCCGGACTGGGATACGAGGTGCCCCATGCGCCGTTCACGAGGTGGACGACGGGCCAGCCGTCCGGGGTCCAGGTGACCGGCGCCAGGGCGGGCATCCGGCCGCCGGGGTACGCGTCCACGAAGGCCAGGTAGTACCAGGCGCCGCTCTGGGTCTGGACCAGCCCGCCCTGGTGCGGGACGCCGCCGCCGGGGATGGGCCCGCGCAGGTCGAGGAGGACCTGCCGCATCGTGTAGGGACCGAAGGGGCCGCCCGACGATTTCAGGATGTACTGCCCGTTGGCCGGGCGGGTCAGGAAGATGTAGTACTGCCCGTTGATCTTGTAGAAGCGGGAGCCCTCGAGGGTGCCGACGCTCGACGGTGTGGTGAAGACCTGCTGCGTGCGGACCTGGTTGCGCCCGTCGGGCGAGAGCTGGGCCACGCTGATGGTGGTGTTCCCGTACGCCACGTACAGCGTGTCGTCGGTGTCGACGAGCAGTCCCGCGTCGTAGTACGGGGTGCTGATCGTCGTCAGTCGGCTCCACGGCCCCTCGACGGCGGTGGCCGTGTACACGTACGTCCGGGCGAAGTCGATCTGGCCGAGCCAGTAGAACGTCCTGTTGCTCGACCGGTAGGCCAGCGACGACGCCCAGATCCCTCTGACATAGCCGCGGGCACCGCTCAGGTCGTACTTGGCCCCGAAGTCGAGGACGGGCACCGAGTGACCGGCGAGCTCCCAGTTCACGAGGTCGTACGAGCGCAGGACGGGTGCCCCGGGCGAGTAGTGCATCGTCGAGGCGGAGGCGTAGTAGGTGCTGCCGACGCGGATGACGTCGATGTCCGCGAAGTCCTGCCAGATCACCGGGTTGGTGTACTGGGCGGCGTCCGCGGGGACCGGTCCCGGGGCGGAAGCGGCGGCGGGGGAGGGCCGCCCCGCCAGAGACAGGAAGGCACCGGTGGCCAGGCCGCCGGCGGCGGTCAGCGCCCGACGGCGATCCATCCATTGGCGAGGGCATGACATATCCATGTGTCGTTCTCTCTGCGAGGGGGCTCGTTCGAGAGTGCGAACGCTGATTGATGTGTCGAGCAACCAGGATGATAGGAGGCTGACACATCCCGTCAATGCCTCACGCATGATTCGCTGTTGGCATCGAAATATTTCGGAGATCTGAGCAGTGCGCACATGCTGGAGTGAACAGTTGACCGCTCATCAGGTGTTGACATGTGCAGGACTCTCTCTAGCATCCGTACAGCCGACGATCCGAAAGACGACCGAAATTTCGAACTATCGGCGAGTGTCGTATACGGGATACGGGTCGGCACGGTGCATTCGTCATCCTCTGTTTGCCCATGTCCTTCGGAAGGAGTTCACGGTGCCCCGACCATCAGGCAGACGACTGCTCCGCGTCTTCACGGCCACCGCGCTGGCGGTGACCGCGTCATTGACGGCGTCTGTCCACTCCACTGCTTCGGCCGCCCCCGGAAGCCCCGCGCTCACCCCACCCCTGGGCTGGAACAGCTGGAACAGCTTCGGATGCGGGGTCACCGAGGCCCAGGTCCGCCAAGCCGCCGACGCGATGGTGTCCTCCGGCATGAAGGACGCCGGCTACCGGTACGTCGTGGTCGACGACTGCTGGTTCGACCCCCAGCGTGACGCGACGGGGAACCTGCGGGCCAATCCCACCAAGTTCCCCAGCGGGATGAAGGCCCTCGGGGACTACATCCACGGCAAGGGCTTGAAGTTCGGCATCTACCAGGTGCCGGGTGAACGCACCTGCGCGCAGACCAGCGGCGCCTATCCGGGATCGACGGGCAGCAGGGGGCACGAGGCCCAGGACGCCGCGACGTTCGCCTCGTGGGGCGTCGACTACCTCAAGTACGACTGGTGCTCCTCCAGCGGCACCCGTGACGAGCAGGTCGCGCGGTTCACCCTCATGCGCGACGCCCTGCGCGCCACCGGGCGGCCGATCGTCTACAGCATCAACCCCAACAGCTTCCACGCCATCACCGGCGCCACGTACAACTGGGGCGAGGTCGCCGACCTGTGGCGGACGACCGAGGACCTGCTCGACATCTGGCAGAACGGCAACACCAACAGCTATCCGATGGGCGTCGGCAACGTCCTGGACGTCACCGCGCCGCTGGCGGCGCAGTCGGGCCCGGGGCACTGGAACGACCCCGACATGCTGGTCGTCGGCCGTCCCGGCCTGTCGCTGACCGAGTCCCGCTCGCACTTCGCCCTGTGGGCGCTGCTGAGCGCACCGCTCATGGCCGGCAACGACATCCGCACCATGTCCACCGACGTGAGCGCGATCCTGCGCAACCCCCGGCTGCTGGCGGTGAACCAGGATCCGCTGGGAGCGGGCGGGCGCAGGGTGCGCGACGACGGCAGCACCGAGGTGTTCGCCAAGCCCCTGTCCGACGGCTCGGTCGCCGTGGGGCTGTTCAACCGGGGAGCGGGCACCGCGACGGTCGCCACCACGGCCGCTCAAGTCGGCCTGTTCGGCGGCCCGTTCACCCTGACGGACCTGTGGACCGGCGGTACGGCCGGCACGTCCGGGCAGATCTCGGCGAGCGTCCCCGCGCACGGCGTGGCCGTGTTCCGCGTGACCGGTGGCAGCCCGGTGGCCGCCACCACCTCCCGGCTGCGCGGCAACGCCTCCGGCCGCTGCGTGGACGTCGACAACGCCTCCACCGCGGCCGGGGCCACGGCACTGATCTGGGACTGCCACACGGCTGCCAACCAGCTGTGGACCACGTGGGCGGGTGGCGAGATCCGCGTCTTCGGCGACAAGTGCCTGGACGCCTACGACCAGGGCACCGCCAACGGCACCCGGGTCATCACCTGGCCCTGCAACGGTCAGGACAACCAGAAGTGGACCATCGGCTCCGACGGGTCGATCCGCAACGTGCACGCCGGGTTGTGCCTCGACGTCAACGGGGCCGGCACCACCAACGGAACCCCGCTGGTCCTGTGGACCTGCAACGGCCAGGCCGGCCAGAAGTGGACCCGGGCGTGAGGGGCGTCGCGCACCGGCCAGGATTTCAGCGGCTCGGGTTTCGTCGCGGCTGGGACTCGGGGAGGGTCTGTGCGCACCAGATCGTCTTGCCGTCGGTGGTGTGCCGGGTCCCCCAACCCTGGGTGAGCTGGGCGACGAGCAGCAGGCCCCGGCCGCCCTCGTCGAAGGCGCGCGCCCGGCGCAGATGCGGTGAGGTGTTGCTGGCGTCTGAGACCTCGCAGATCAGGGAGCTGTCGCGAATCAGCCGCAGTCTGATCGGGGGTTCGCCGTATCTGATGGCGTTGGTGACCAGCTCGCTGACGACCAGTTCGGTGACGAACGACGCCTCCTCCAGGCCCCAGGCCTCCAACTGGTCGAGGGTGAACTTCCGGGCGAGCGGCACCTGCGCGGGGTCGGGCTCGATGTCGCAGTCGGCGACATGCTGGAGATCCAGCGCGTGCGTGCGAGCGAGCAGCAGGGCGGCGTCGTCGGTGCGGCGTTCGGGAAGCAGGGCGTCCATCACTGTGTCGCAGAGGTCCTCCAGCGGGGTGGCCGGGTTCAGGATCCGCAGCAGGTCGGCGATTCCCTGGTCGACGTCGCGCTCGCGGCTCTCCATCAGTCCGTCGGTGTAGAGGGCGAGCAGGCTGCCTTCGGGCAGCTGGACTTCGGTGGCCTCGAACGGCAGTCCTCCGATGCCGAGCGGTGGTCCCGGCTGTGCGGGTGCCGGGGTCCTGGTGCCGTCCGGGGAGATGATGAGCGGCAGTGGATGACCTGCGCTCGCCAGTGTGAAGCGGCGGGAGACCGGGTCGTAGACGGTGTACAGGCAGGTGGCCCCGAACTCGCCGGTCGGCTGGAAGCGGCCGGCGGGCTGGAGGTCACTGGCGAGGTGGATGACCAGGTCGTCCAGGTGGGTGAGCAATTCGTCCGGCGGCAGGTCCACGTCGGCGAGCGTGCGCACCGCCGTGCGCAACCGGCCCATGCTCGCCGAGGCGTGCAGGCCGTGACCGACCACGTCGCCGACGACCAGGGCGACCCGGGCACCGGAGAGCGGAATGACGTCGAACCAGTCACCACCCACTTCCGTGCCCGTCCCGCCGGGCAGGTAGCGGGATGCCACGTCCACTGCCTCCTGGCTCGGCAGCCGCTGCAGCAGCAGACTGCGTTGCAGGGTCAGCGCGGTCATGCGCTCGCGCGAGTACCGGCGGGCGTTGTCGATGGCGACGGCTGCTTTGGCGGTCAGCTCCTCGGCGAGGATCAGGTCGTCGGCGGTGAAGGCCTCGGGCCGGTCGCTGCGGGAGAACGCGACCACGCCGAGCAGCGCGCCGCGGGCCCGGAGGGGCACGGTGATCCGGCCGGTCAGCCCGTCCGCGGCGAGGGACGCGTCGATCAACGGGTTGCCCGGCGGCCAGTGGGCCGGGTCGGCGGCGAGCCCGGGCCCGAAGGCCCATTCGCCGCCCTCGCCCGGTTCGGCGGCGAGCTGGACCGTGGACCTGCCGGTGGCCATGCAGCGCACGGCGACGGAACCGGGAGCGTGACTGACTGGCATCGGGAGCCCGGGAACCCGTCCGGTGTCACGCGTCGCGCTGTGCTGGGCGGCGCGGCTGAGCGCGACGGCTTCGCCGGAGGCGGAGGCGGGGGAAGGCGGCGGTTCGTCTCCGCGCAGGACCTCGTCGAAGAGATCCACGGTGACGAGGTCGACGAATCTCGGCACGGAGGTCCTGGCCAGTTCCTGGGCGGTGCCGATCACGTCGAGTGTCCGGCCGATGCCGCGGCTGGCCTCGTTGAGCATGAGCAGGCGCTGCCTGGCCCAGTACTCCGCGCTCATGTCGAATCCCCAGTTGGCGACCGCGCGGACCCTGCCCTCGGCGTCCCGGACGGGCCAGATGCTGGTGGCCCAGGCGTTGGCGTAGTTACTGCCGAGCGGCCGGAAGACGGTGATGAGACGTGCGGGCTTGCCCGTCCTCGCCACTTCGGCGAGCTGGTCGGTGTAGGGCTTGTCGTCCCTCTCGGGGAACAGTTCGCGGTCGAATTCGGGAAACAGCTCGCGGTACTTCTTGCCGAGCACTTGCTCCTCTGAGTGCGCGATCACCCGGCCCGAGGAGGCGTTGATCCACAGAAACCGCAGCTCAGGGTCGTAGACGCCCAGAGCGAAGGGGCTCTGTTCGAAGGCCAGGTCGGCGATCACCGGGCGGCGTTCCCAGCGCTGGACGGTCACCGCGTGGCCCAGCGCCCGGCCGTCGGCGTCGGACAGCGGGTGAGCCGACACCAGGACGTCCACCGTGGAACCGTCCCGGTGCCGCAGGGAGACGAGCCCCGTGTGATCGGGGCCGCCGACGTGACTCTCGGGGAAGCCGGGTGGTGGGGGAGCGGCCAGCAGGTCGGTCACGGGGCGGCCGACGGTGTCCGCCGCCGTCCAGCCCAGCAGCAGCCGCCCGCTTTCGCTCCAGCCGCTCACTACGCCGTCCGGGCCCACCACAAGCGCGGCAGCGGGGGCATCCTGCTTGTCGGCCATGTCCACGGCTACGCCTCCGTCGGGACAGCTCTGCCCGTCAGGGCTGGTTCCCCACCGCAGCTTCCAGCGTAGGTCCGCTTCTGTTCCATGGCTCTCCGGCCGGTGCATGCCTGATCGCCGGGTGCGGGGCTGAGCGGGGCCGCCCAGCACGTCCGTGGACCGCCGTGGTGGGAATGCGGTACGGCCGGGGCCGAACGCCCAGCCCGGATCGTGATGCACACAGGGTGGGCCGCGTACCAGTTCCGCGTTTCGAACCAGCCCGTGGCATGCCCGGACGTCAGGCGGCCGGTGCGGTCACCAGCCTGTCGGCAGACCCGCGACGAACGAGGTGAGCCGGCCGGCGACGAGGCGGTCGTATCCTGGGCATCGCTGTCCCTTCACCGAATGCGCCGCCTACACCGCCGTGAAGGTCCACAGCAGGTTGGTGCTGCTGCCGTAGGTCCACTGCTTGGTGACGGAGCCCGAGGCCACGTTGCCGCCGCCGTCGAGGACCAGGCCGGTGGTGCGGTTGGCTATCGAATAGCGGTCGCCGCCCCGGTGGGTGATGGTCCACTGCTGGTTGGTGCCGCCGTTCCAAGGGGCCTGCCTGGCGGCGGAGCCGTCGGCGGTGGCGCCCCAGCCGTCGGCGACCATGCCGTTGGTGCGGTTGACCAGCCTGTAGTAGCCGTCTGCGACAGCCTCCGCATGCCACTGCAGGTTGGGACTGCCGTCCCAGGTCCACTGCTTGAGGTGGGAGCCGGAGGCGACGTTGCCGCCGCTGTCCAGCGCGAGGCCGTTGGTGGCGTTGGTGATCCGGAAGTACGTCGCCGGGTTGAACTGGACCCTCAGTGAGGTGATCTGGTCGTTGTTGCCGGTGACCCGGAGGTCGGGGTTGTCTGCGGTGAAGGTCCAGGAGGTGCCGGTGAAGTTGTCTCCCGAGTAGCCGATCACCTGGTAGCCGGGGGCCGGCCGGAGGGAGGAGAGGGTGTGCGGGCCCGGTCCGGCCGCGGTCAGGTCGGCCGCGGTGTGGTCGCCCAGGGTCAACACGGCTGCCTTGCCGGTGTAGTTGACGTCGGAGAAGGCGATGGCGCCGGCGAGGGGCCGCAGGCCGGGAATCGTGCCGGAGAACGTGAGCTTCAGGGCGTAGGCGCCCGCGCTGTACGGCGCCGAGGACGGCAGGGTGACGGTGAGGCCGGAGGTGTTCTGGGCCGGCGTGGGCAGGTCGATGTAGGTGCCGGCGGTGGAGCCGAGGAGCTTCACGGAGGTCAGCGAGGAGAGGTTGATCCGGTCCGAGCCGAGGGTCTTGATGGTCAGCGAGCTGCCCGGCCAGCCCAGGACCGTGGCGTACAGGACGTTGTTCGTCTTGTTGCGGGTGAAGCGGACGTCCTGCGCGGTGCCGGCGTGCGGGGTGGTGAACGAACCGCCGCCCATCTTGGTCGGGCCCTCGCCGTACGCCGTCCAGGCGCGGGTCGCGTACACCGACTCGCCGAAGCGCTTCAGGTGGTCACCGATACCGAGCAGGATGTCCTTCTGCGCCTGGGGGATGGTGCCGTCGGCCATCGGTGCGATGTTCAGCAGCATGTTGCCGTTCTTGCTGACCCGGTCGAGGAACGAGTGCAGCATCTGCTGGACGGTGTAGTAGCCGATGCCCTGGGTGTAGCACCAGCTGGAGCTCGAGATGCTGTCGTCGGTGAGCCAGTACGGGGTGGTGAGATCGGCCGGGCCGCCGCGCTCGTAGTCGAAGACCTCGCCCTTGCCGTTCATGCCGTCCTTGTACGTGGCGACGACCTCACGGCCCCAGCTCTCCGCCTGGTTGTAGTAGTACGCCAGGAAGTTCAGGCGCTGCGTCTCGTCGACGGCGTCCAGATTGAAGTCCTGCCACAGGATGTCGGGCTGGGCGCGGTCGATGACCTCTTTCAGTTTGTCGAACCAGAGCTGGTTCTCCGTGGCCGAACCCAGCTGGCCGTAGAGCTTCTTGAGGCCGGAGTCGGTTTGGGCGGGGGCGAACTCGTAGAAGCCGGTGAAGTTGTACGCGTGGTGCATGGCCACCAGCAGCTTGAGGCCTTTGGCGCGGATGGCCGTGGAGAACAGCCGCAGCAGGTCGAGTCCCGGGCCTTTGTTCACCGAGTTCCACTCGTTGACCTGGCTGTCCCACATGGAGAATCCGTCATGGTGCTCGGCGACCGGCCCGGCGAACCTGGCGCCGGCGTCGACGAACAGCTGCACCCACTCGTCGGGGTCGAACTTCCCGCCGGCCGACTTCAGTTTCGGCGCGAACCTGACGGTGTTGCCCGCCAGGTCCTTCGCTCCGTTGATGAAGTTGTGGTACGGCCACGCCGAGGGCTGGCCGTAGGTGGCGAGGTGGTGCTGGTTGGCGTTGCTGCCCGCCTGATACATGTTGCGCGGGTACCACTCGTTGTCGTAGGCGGGGACGCTGAAGACGCCCCAGTGGAAGTAGATCCCGAACTTCGCGTCCTGGAACCACTCCGGAGCCGGCGGGTGCTGGTCGAGCGAGTTCCAGTCGGGCGTATACGTGCTGGGCGCCGCCTGGGCGACACCGGCACCGAACGCACCTCCGGCAACGGCCGCCGTGGCCACGCAGGTCGCGGAGGCCAGGAGTTGGCGTCTGTTGATCGAGCTCGACATGGACACATCCCTGGGGCGGAAGGGGCAGGGGGAATGCAGGGCCACGCATGAAGGTCGACCATGCCGCCCTGGCATGTCAACCAACGTGCAGGGATGAATGTGTCTGTAGTGGCCGACGAATAGCCTTGTTTGGGCCGTTCTGATGGGTATTCATGTCTCGCAAACATGGAATGTCTCACCGATGCGACGGCGACGGCGACGGGCAACGGGTCGCACAACAAGGCGATTGAGATGAGCGGTGTGGTCCGCCCGTGTCTGACGTGGGCCCGC
The DNA here is from genome assembly GCF_044456945.1 of Streptomyces sp. NPDC050759. NCBI lineage: Bacteria > Bacillati > Actinomycetota > Actinomycetes > Kitasatosporales > Streptomycetaceae > Streptomyces > Streptomyces sp. NPDC050759. The sequence continues at coordinate 346,046 of NZ_JBITGI010000003.1, forward strand.
CTCTCGCCCAGGCAGCCCAGTATCATCAACGTCGCCCCAGGCATGCGGACCCCGGACAGGTCGGACGGAACGTGCAACTCCATGATCAACCCATCCCCGTAGGCCTCCGGGGCGATCTCCGCACTCAGGGAGTGATCAGGCCGGACGTGCCCGTGGAGCACGGTGGGGGGAGGGATGAGCCGTGTCTCTGACGGACAAGGCCATCGAGGACATCCGTGAACTGATCCGGACCGGTGCCCTGCCTCCGGGCTCGAAGCTCCCCCCGGAGCCGGACCTGGCCGCCCAACTGGGGCTGTCCCGCAACCTCGCCCGCGAAGCGGTCAAGGCGCTGGCCGTCGCCCGGGTTCTGGAGGTCCGGCGGGGCGACGGCACCTATGTGACCAGCCTGCAGCCGAGCCTGCTCCTGGAGGGTCTCGGCGGCGCCGTGGAACTGCTGCAGGGCGATTCCGTCGCGCTGCAGGACCTCATGGAGGTACGGCGACTCCTGGAACCGATGGCCACGGCCCTGGCCGCCACCCGGATCTCCGACGCCCAGCTGGCCGAGGTGAAGCGGCACCTGGACGCCATGCGGGAGGCCCGCGACGACGTCGCCCAGCTCAACGCCCATGACGCCGCCTTCCACCGCGCCGTCGTCTCGGCCACGGGCAACGAGACCCTTCTCACCCTCCTGGAAGGGATCTCCGGTCGCACCCTGCGCGCCCGTATCTGGCGCGGTCTGGTCGACGACAAGGCCGCGGGACGCACACTCGCCGAGCACGAGGCGATCTTCCATGCCCTGTCCACCCGTGACTCCGCCCTCAGCCAGGCCGCCGCCCTGCTGCACGTGAGCAACACCGAACAGTGGCTGAGGGAGCACCTGCGCTCAGGCGAACCCCTTCCCGTGGGGCGGAATCCATCAGAGGAACGGCGTACCGGCGTCCAACCCTGACAACACCCTCCCGTACAGCTCCAGATTGGCCGCGGGGTTGACGAAGGAGTGCAGGCTCAGGGCGTTGAGGTCCCGCACGGCACGCTGGACCGGCACCTCCAGACGCAGCGAGGACGCGCCGGATGCGGAACCGAGCAGGTCCACGGCCTCCTTGCACAGCCGCGCCACATAGCCCGACTGGGCCCGGATCCGAGCGCGTTCCTCCGGCGTGTACGGATTGCCGTCCGCGACCCGGGCGTCGATCAGCGAGACGAAGTCGGCGGTGAGCAGTTCGGCACAGGAGATCTTCATCGCGGCCTCGGCGAACTGCAGATGTGTCACCGGGGCGGTGTGCTGCTGCTCGTAGATCGTGTAGGTGATGCCCCGTTGATGGATGCGCTCGCCGAACTCCGCCAGTGCCGCCCGGGCCGGACCGAGGGCGCCGGCCGCTGTCCAGGCACAGAACAGCAGGAGGACGGGCATGCCGTAGAAGGGGTCCTCGCTGTTGCGCCGCGAGGGGTAGAACCCGCCCAGCAACGGCCCCAGTGGCAGCACACGGTGGGCCGGCACATGGACGTCGTGGGCGACGACACTGTTGCTGCCGCTCCCGGCCAGACCGGAGACGTGCCAGTCGTCGAGCACGTCGAGGTCGGTCATCGGAACGGCCGTCCACAGCAGATCCGGTGGGCGGCCGCCCCCGGAGTCCGCCACGGCGGTCAGCAGGTGCCAGTCGGAGTCCTGACAGCCGGTGGCGAACGGCGAGGTTCCGTCGACCACGTAACCGCCGTCCACCGGACGGGCCTTCGCCTTCGGTACGAGGGTGCCGCTGACCCGTACGTCGGGGCCGGTGAAGATCTCGTCCTGCGCCTCGTCCGGGAAGAGTGCCGCGATGAACGCGCACCCGGCCTGGATCAGCGCCATGAACCCCGTCGCCCCGCATGCGGCGGAGACCTCGCTCAGTACGTCGACCTGGGTACGCACCGAGGTCTGGTAACCGCCGTACCGGCGGGGCACGTTCATGCGCGGGACCCCGGCGTCCGTGAGAGCCGTGACGACCTCGCCGGTCACCCGGCGTTCCTGTTCGGTGCGCAGGGCGTGCGAACGGATGAGAGGCTGAAGTTTCCTTACGCGTTCGACGAGTTCGGCGTCCGGATCCGGTGCGGATGAACCAGCCAAGGCAAGACCTCCGGGGCCCGTTGCGCAGCGAACCCTCACCGTGACGCCGAACCTGTCGGGTGTCAACGCCCCCTTCAGGCCGTGCTGTTGATGCGGTCCGGTCCGAGTGACCGGGACCAGCCACCAACCCGAACGAAAGGCTCCCCACCATGCGTCGCTACGTTCTCACCGGCACACCCGGCGCGGGCAAGACCTCCCTCCTGCACCGCCTGAGCGAACTCGGTCACAGCGTGGTCGAGGAGGCGGCGACGGAGGTCATCGCGCGGGCTCAGGCCCAGGGCGAGGATGAGCCGTGGACGCGGGTCTCCTTCATCGACGAGATCGTCACCCTGCAACGACAGCGGCAGCAGGAGGCGAGCGGGGCCACCGCCCTCCAGGTCTTCGACCGCTCACCCGTCTGCACCCTCGCCCTCGCCACCTACCTGGGACATCCGGTGTCCCCGGCGCTCGGGGCGGAGCTCGAACGGATCACCTCCGAGGGGATCTACGAGCGTCAGGTGCTCTTGGTCCGCAGTCTGGGTTTCTGCGAGCCCACCCCGGCCCGCCGGATCAGCTACCAGGAGTCGCTGGTCTTCGAGAAGGTCCACGAGGAGACCTACCGCGAGCTCGGCTACGAGCTCATCGACATCCCCGCCGACGACCTGCCCCACCGGCTCGCCGCCGTCATGTCGGTGATCGCGCCGCCCACGTCATGAAGAGCACGGATACATCGGATGGGTTAAAGGGCTGGTCTGGGCCTGAGGGCATGGGGTCCCCGGGGTGGGCGACCCCATGAATTGCCGCACTGTCACGCGATTCGCATGGTGCTGAAGTCATTGACAGGTACAGGAGAGCCTCTTAGGTTCCCCGATACACCCGATGTATCGAGGATCCGTCAGGTAGAGAGGACGACGATGACCTCACAGCCGGAGAGACACGCGCAGCCGGCCCGCAGAGCCGTACTCGGCACCGCGCTGGGCGGAGCCGCGGTGGCCGCGTTACCCGGTACGGCCCGCGCCGAAGAACCGATGTCTTCGCCGAGTGCCGCCGGACGCCCCTGGAAACTCCGCGACACCATGACCACCGACGGCGCGTGGGCCCGGTTCCTGCACGACCAGGACCTGCTGTGGACCAGGCTGCCCACCCTCTGGTACGAGGGCCCCTTCCTCGGCGACGGCCAACTCGGCAGCATGATCTACCAGGAGCCCGGCGCCAACCAGATCCGCTTCACCGTCCAGCACGGCCGGGTCCAGGACCACCGCCCCGAGTTCGGCAGCGGCTGGGGAACCTGCCGTCTCCCCGTGGGCCACCTCACCCTCGAACCGGCCGGCACCATCACCGCCGTCGACTGGCGGCTGAGCCTGTGGAACGCCGAACTCACCGGCACGGTCACCACCACGGCCGGCACCCTCACCCTCGCCGCCCTCATCCACGACGAGGTCCTGGCCGTCCGGGTGAAGGCCGCCGGCGGTGAACGGGCCACCTGGACCTTCCATCCCGAGGAGGCCATCAGCCCCCGCAAGATCAGCGAGGCCCCGCCCGCCGGATACACCGCCAACCCGGCCTGGGTCACGCGCACGGCCGCCGACGGCACCGAACAGGTCCTCCAGCCCCTCACCGGCGGCGGCCAGACCGCCACCGCCCACCGCCGCACCGGCGACGACCTGCTCCTCAGCGTCGGCCACAGCCACCCCTCCGACACCGCCGCGGAAGCCGACTCGCTGCGCAACCTCCGCCGCGCGAAGTCGTACAGCACACTCAGGAGCCGCCACACCGACTGGTGGCACGCGTTCTACCGCAAGAGCTTCGTCTCGTTCCCCGACCAGCGGCTCCAGAGCTTCCACTGGATCCAGCTCTACAAGGTCGCCTCCGCGAGCCGCGCCGGCGGCCCCGTCATGGCCACCTCCGGACCCTGGCTGGAGCCCACGCCCTGGCCCGCGGTCTGGTGGAACCTCAACGTCCAACTGGAGTACTGGCTCATCCACGGCTTCAACCACCCGGAGCTCGACTCCCTCGCCACCACCCTGCGCCAGAACCAGGAACAGCTCATCGCCAACGTGCCGGCCCCCTACCGCGCCGACAGCTCCGGCGTCGGCCGCAGCTCCGACATGTTCGCCAACCGCAGCGTGGGCCAACCCGGCACCGGCGCCGAGACCGGCGACCTCACCTGGGCCCTGCACAACGTGTGGCTGTCGTACCGGCACTCCATGGACAAGTCCCTGCTGCGCGACACGATCTACCCGGTGCTGCGCCGGGCCATCAACTACTACCTGCACTTCCTCACCCCGGGCAGCGACGGCAAGCTCCACCTGCCCAGCACCCTCTCGCCCGAATACCCCGTCGTACCGCCGCAGGACACCAACTACGACCTGGCCCTGATCCGCTGGGGCTGCCAGACCCTCCTCGACTCCGCCGAACTCCTCGGCATCGACGACGAGTTGACCCCGCGCTGGCAGGAGGTGCTGGCCAGGCTCACGCCGTACCCGGTCGACGCCAACGGCTTCATGATCGGTGCCGACACCCCTTACGCCCAGTCCCACCGCCACTACTCGCACCTGCTGATGGTCTACCCGCTCTACCTCGTCAACTGGGACCAGCCCGAGAACCGCGACCTCATCACCAGGTCGCTGGTCCACTGGCACGCGCTGACCGGCGCCCACCGCGGCTACAGCTACACCGGCGCGGCCTCCATGTACGCGATGAGCGGCGACGGCGACACCGCGATCACCTACCTCCGCAAGTTCTTCGACCCCACCACCCGTTACCCGTGCCGGGCCAACACCCACTACACCGAGGCCGGCCCGGTCATCGAGACCCCGCTGTCCGCCTCGCAGTCCCTGCACGACATGTTCTGCCAGAGCTGGGGCGGAGTGATCCGCGTCTTCCCGGCCGTCCCGACCGCCTGGGCGGACCTCACCCTGCACAACTTCCGTACTGAGGGCGCCTTCCTCGTCAGCGCCGTCCGCAAGGCGGGGACCACCCGTTTCATCAGGGTCAAGAGCCTGGCGGGCGAACCCCTCAAGCTCCGGCACGGCCTCACCGGGCACCTCACCGCGGTGCTGGACGACGGCACCCCGGCCCGCACCCGCGACCTCGGCGACGGCACCCTCGGCATCGACCTGCCGCGCGGCCGCGAGGTGCTGGTCCACACCGGCTCCCGACCCGACCTGAGCATCGCGCCCGTCGCCGTCAGCGAGCCGGGACCGGCCTGGGGTCTGCCGTAGAGGCCACACAACTCGGAGGTTTCCGATGGCAGTTCCGATCAGAACCGCGGTCGCCGCACTCTGCGCCTCGCTGGCCGCCGCACTCCTCACCACAGCACCCGCCCAGGCCGAACAGCAGGACCTGCACAACCGGGCCTGGTCCCTGTCCGCAGGAGCACACGCGCCGCGGGCGCAGGTCACCCTCGACGACGCCACGGGCACGCTGAGCCTGGCCGTGTCCCGGGACGGCCGTACGGTCATCGAGCCGTCACCCGTCGGCATCGTCACCGAACAGGCCGACCTGTCCAAGTACTTGCGCTTCCTCCACCGCAAGAGCCGTACGGTTCAGGAGCGTTACCGTGCGAAGTCCGGCAAACGCCTGGACCGACTCGTGCGCATGAACGAGACCCGTCTCTCCTTCGCCACGGCCGCGGGCGCCCGCCTCGACCTCGTCGTCCGCGCCTCCGCGGACGGCATCGCATACCGCTACGCCCTGCCCGCGGGATCCGGTGACGTCCTCGGCGAGACGTCCGCCTTCAACCTCCCGGCCGACGCGAAGAGCTGGCTGGGCACCTACCGGGTGGACAACGAAGGCCAGTTCGTCCAGTACACGGCATCGACCGCGCCCACCGGTGAGTACTCCGACCAGGCCCTGTTCGCGACCGACGGCGGCTACACCCTGCTCGCCGAGTCCGACCTCACCGGCGCCTACTCGGGTGCCAGACTCGCCCACACCCAGGGCACCGGCTCCTACCGCATCAAGCTCGCCGACGACCGGGTCCACACCGACGGCCCGTTCGCCACCCCTTGGCGGGCCATGGTCACCGGTGACCTCGCCACCGTCACCCGGTCCACCTTCACCGACGACCTCGCCCCCGCCTCCAAAGTCGCCGACCCCTCATGGATCCGGCCCGGCACCGTGCTGTGGACCTGGCTCGCCGGTGGCCGCGAAGCCGGCCAGAGCCTGACGGCGCAGAAGGCCTTCGTCGACTACGCCGCGCAGCGGAACTGGCCCTACGAGGCCGTCGACGCGGGCTGGTACTTCAAGACCGACGAATGGGACACCACCGACCCGGACTGGCAGACCAACAGCTGGATGCCGGAGCTCGTCGACTACGCGCGCGCCAGGGGCGTCGGCATCATCGTCTGGATCCACCAGCGCGACCTCGACACCCCCGAGGAACGCGCCCAGTGGCTGCCGACCCTGGAGAAGTGGGGGGTGAAGGGCGTCAAGATCGACTTCATGAACTCCGAGGCGCAGCCCATGCTCCAGTGGTACGACGCCATCCTCAAGGAGACCGCCGCCCATCACCTCATGATCGACTTCCACGGCTCCACGATCCCCAAGGGCATCCAGCGCACCTGGCCTCAGGTCATGACCCTGGAGGGCGTCGCAGGCGAGGAGAAGCGCACCAACACCGCCGCCCATCTCACCACCCTGCCGTTCACCCGCAACGTCATCGGCTCCATGGACTTCACGCCCGGCGCTTTCCAGCGTGTCGGTCTGCGGCCCAACTCCGACGCGGCCGAGGTCGGTCTGAGCGTCGTCTACGAGTCGGGGCTGCAGATGTTCGCGGGCACCCCGGAGTCGTACGAGGCCCGGCCGCTCGCCCGGGCCTACTTCGACCAGGTCCCCGCGGCCTGGGACGACACCCGCCTCCTCGCCGGCGAACCCGGTCAGGAAGCCGTGCTGGCCCGCCGCAGCGGCCAGCGCTGGTTCGTGGGCGGCGTCTACGCCGGTGCCGCCCGCACGGCCGCGGTGCCGCTGTCCCTCGGTCCGGGCCGGTGGCTGGTGGAGACGATCCGGGACGGCGCCGACGGCCTCGTCCAGGACCGGCAGGTGCTGCGCGGCGGCGACACGCTGAGCGTCGACGTCGTGGCCAACGGCGGCTTCGCCGCGCTCGCCTGTCCGTGGCGGCCCGGCCTCACCACCTGCTACCGCTGAGCCCGCAGTTTCCGGGAGCCGGATCCGATCAGCTGTGCCTGTGCTGATCGGATCCGCCTCGTTTCGGCCGGCGTCCTCGCTAGGCTGGCTCCGGAGGTGCCCAAGTGGCCGAAGGAGAAAGACAGTTGCGGGATTCCTCGGAATCCACGACCGTCGTGGTGATCGGCGCGGGTCCGGCCGGGATGACCGTCGCCACGCTGCTGCGGCACAGCGGCATCGACTGCATCGTCCTGGAACGTAGCTCCCGCGACCACGTGGCGCGGCGCCAGCGGGCCGGCATCGTCGAGACGCGCGCGGTCCGCATGTTCGACTCCTGGGGGCTGACGGACCGGGTCCTCGGCGGTGTCCCGTACGACGGCATCCTGGAGTTCCGGGTGGACGGCCGCAGCCATCCGGTGTCCGACAGCGACGGCTCCGACGGCCCTCCGGCCCGTCTGTGCCCTCAGCAGGTCCTCGTGCAGAAGCTCACCGCCACGTATCTCGAGGACGGCGGCGACCTGCGCTTCGAGGCCGCCGACGTCTCCCTGCACGACCTGACCGGCGACCGCCCGACCGTCCGCTACCGCACCGCCGACGGCACGCCCCGAGCGATCACCTGCGACTTCGTCGCCGGCTGCGACGGCGACCACGGTGTCAGCCGTACGGCCGTCCCCGACGGTGCGCTCACCGCGTACGCCTTCGACCACGGCATCGGCTGGCTCACCGTCCTGGCCGACGCCCCGCCCCCGGCCCACCCTCTTCTCGCCGTCAGCCGGGAGGGCTTCGCCGCCCACTTCCCGCGCGGGCCGAGGTCCAGCCGCTACTACCTCCAGTGCCCGCCCGACGACGACCCCGACGCCTGGCCCGAGGCCCGCGTCTGGGACGCCCTGCGCACCAGGCTCGGCGATCCCGGCCTCGTGTCCGGTCCGATCACCGACCGCGAGATCTTCCGGCTCCGCAGCCTGGTGCACGACCCCATGCGGTACGGCCGTCTCTTCCTGGTCGGCGACGCGGCGCACATCGTGTCCCCCATGGGCGGCAAGGGCATGAACCTCGCCCTGTACGACGCCGATCTCTTCGCCCGGGCCGTGCGCGACTCGGTACAGGGCGACGACAGCGCCCTGGACACCTACTCCGCGCGCTGTCTGCGCCGCGTCTGGAACGACCAGGAGTTCTCCCACTGGCTCACCCGGACCCTCCACGACGCGGGCGACGCCGAGCCCTTCCTGCGCAATATCGCCCGCGCCCGCCTCGACCGCCTCTTCACCTCCCCGGCCGCCGCGAGTGCCTTCGCGGAACTCATGACGGGACTGGACCCGACCGTGGACGCGGCGGCCCGGGAAGTCCCCGGCAACCTTTCCGCCCGCGGCGGCGACTGACGGTCGGAAGCACCCTCCGCCGGAGGCTCGCACGGATCCCCGAAGGACGCACCAGTGGCATCTCGTTCGCATCGTTCCTCGTCGCCGGGCAGGCGGCGCACGGCCCTCGTCTCGGCGGCCGCCGTCGCCGTTGTCGCGCTCGTGGCGGCACTGTTCGTCGCCTTCGGTCCCGACCACGAGACCGACGCGGTCGACTCGGCCGCGGCCACGGCCGTCGCCGCCACCCGTGGCACGCCCACCCCGACGGCACAGGAGTCGAAGCCCGCCTCGGCATCCCCTTCCGCGTCGGCCCGCACAGGCAGCCCGAAGGCCACCGCGAGCACCACGTCTCCCCGGCCCTCGAAGGCGCCGGCCTCGCATCCGGCGCGGAAGGTGTCCGCCTCGGCATCGCTGACCGGACGGATCAAACCGGGGGTCTCCTACGACGGGGTGGCCACCTTCTACGACGTGGGCAACGGCGACGGCGCCTGCCTGTACGGCCCCACCAGCGACGTCATGACCGCGGCGATGAACCACACCGACTACGAGACGTCCAAGGCGTGCGGGGCGTACATCCGCGTCCAGGCCGGGAGCGGCGCCGCCGTCACGGTCCGCATCACCAACGAGTGCCCCCTGCCCTGCGCACCCGGCCAACTCGACCTCAGCCCCCAGGCGTTCGCGAAACTCGCCGCCCCCGTGCAGGGCCGGATCCCGATCACCTGGAGCCTGCTGAGCCCCAGCACCTCCGACACGGTCTCGATCCGGTACAAGACCGGATCGAGCCGCTACTGGTGCGGCGTCCAGGCGATCGGCCACCGCAACCCGCTGGCCCGACTGGAAGTCCAAACCGCCGCCGGCTGGAAGGAATTGCCCCGCACGGATTACAACTACTTCCTTTCCGAACAGGGCAGCGGGTGCGGTGGCGCGATCAGGATCACCGACATCTACGGCGAGCGACTGGAAATCGACGGCATCGGCGTGAAGCCGGACGTCGTGCAGCCGACCCGGGTCCAGTTCGCCCAGCACTGACCGGCAGTTCAAGATCCGGAAGGGCGCGCCCGGCACACCGCGGCGAACCGGCGCACAGTGGAGGTATGACCGTAGACGAGACGAACATTCTGGCCCGGGGTCGCGTGGCGACCAGGCTTCCCGCTCAGGACCTGGACCGGGCCCGGCGCTTCTACGCCGAGAAGCTGGGGCTCGAGCCCGTCGACGAACGCCCCGGCGGACTGCTGTACCGCTGCGGGGGCACGGACTTCGCCCTCTTCCGATCGACAGGGGCCTCGCCCGGCACCTTCACCCAGATGGGATGGGAGGTGGACGACATCGAGACCGTCGTCTCCCAGCTGCGGGAGCGGGGGGTGGTCTTCGAGGAGGTCGACATCCCCGGCTTCCGCACGAAGAACGGCATCGCCGACATCGAGGGCAACTACCCGAGCAAGAACGCCCGAGGAGAGCGCGCGGCCTGGTTCCGCGACAGCGAGGGCAACCTGCTGGGCATCGGCGAGCCAGTGCACTGATCCTGCGGCTCCACCCCCGGGGTGTCGTGGTGCGGCAACGGATGTCACTGGCGTGTCACAGCACGCCCGGGCCCCACAACTTGTTCCGGGCTCGTCGTGTCGAACCCTGCGTTGCACCAAGACCAGCCGACTGGACCGGTCGGCTGACAGAGCATCAACTTCCCACGGGGGGAACAGACATGAGCATCACCACGCGCACCAAGCGGCGTACCGCGGGCTCGGCCGCCGTCGCAGCGGCCTCCTTCCTGCTGCTGGCGGGAGCGGGCATCCTGGCCGCGCCGACCGCCTTCGCGGGCGTCCCCGGCGGCACCTCCGCCGCCGACCGCAACAACGACTTCAACGGCGACGGCTACGGCGACCTCCTCATGGGGGTCCCGGAGGGCACGGTCGACGGCAAGGAGGGCGCCGGATACGTCACCGTCCAGTACGGCGCCCCCAACGGCATCGGCACCAACAACACCGTGCCCAAGGGCGAGGTCCAGGTCGTCAGCCAGTCGACCAAGGGTGTGCCCGGCACCTCCGAGACCGGTGACCACTTCGGACAGGCCGTCGCGAGCGGCGACCTGGACGGCGACGGATACGACGACGCGGTCATCGGCACGCCCGGTGAGGACGAGGGCACCGTCGAGGACGCGGGCCGGGTGACCGTCGTCTACGGATCCGCGAAGGGCCTCGACACCGGGCGCACCGGGACCGTCACCGCCGCCAAGCCCGCCGAGGGCGCCCGGTTCGGCCACTCGGTGGCCGCCGCCCGGTTCACCGGGGACATTTACGGTGACCAGCTCGTCGTCCTGGACCAGAAGGTGGGCCTGCACGTCTTCACCTACCACGCCGGCGTCCTGCGCCAGGTCGGCACCCCGCACTCCACCGGCCACAGCCTCCAGGCGGGCTACCTGACGACCGGCGACTACGACCGCGACGGTTTCGCCGACCTCGTGGTCTCCGGCTACAGCCCCGACGACGACTACATCAAGGGCTGGTCGGCGCTCTACGCGGGCGGAGAGGAGGGCCTGAGCTACGGACGCGACCTGCACGGCGGCCTGGGCACCGCTTCCGGCGACATCAACGGCGACGGCTACGACGACCTCGTCGTCGGCCAGCTCAGCGGCGTGGACGAGGCGGCCGGTGACGCGGAAGCGCCCGGTGGCCTGGTCGGCGTCTACTACGGCGGTGCGGAAGGGCCCGCCGGTGAGGAGGGCCCCGGCACCGCCCCGCAGTGGTGGTCGCAGAACTCTCCCGGCATGATCGGCTCGCCGGGCGTGGACGACTCGTGGGGCAACAACGTCTCCGTGGCCGACGTCGACGGTGACGGATACGCCGACCTTGCCGTCGGTGGGCCCGGCGAGGACGCGGACGGCGAACAGGGGGCGGGCGCGGTGTCGCTGCTGCGCGGCTCGCGAGAGGGCCTGACCGCCACCGGTTTCCAGCACTTCGACCAGAACACCGCGGGCATCCCCGGAGCCGCCGAGGCCGGTGACGGCTGGGGCACCCAGGTGCGGCTGGTGGACACCGACGGCGACGGGCGGGCGGAACTGGTGGCTGCCGCGCCCGAGGAGAACGCCGGCGACGGTGCGGTGTGGCTGCTGCCCGCGAGCGGCAAGGGTCTGCTCGCCGAGGGTTCCCGTTCCTACGGCGCCGCCGCCCTCGGCGGGAGCGGCCACGGTGCCCACTTCGGCTCGGTGATCGACCAGTGAGCGCGGCGCGCCGGCCGTTGGTCCGGGGCCGTCACCCGGCGCTGCGCAGGGCGACCCAGGTGTCGTGCCCGACGACGCCGTCGGCGTTCAGCCCCCGCTCGCTCTGGAAGGCCTGGACCGCGGTCTCCGTGTCCGGACCGAACTCACCGTCCACACCGGTGCTTCCCACGCTGTACCCGCGCTCTGTCAGGATGCACTGCACCTGCTGTACGCGTTTGCCGCTGTCGCCGAGGCGGGCGCGTCCGTTGCCGGCGTAGTACGTGCACTCCGCGAGCCAGGGCGCGGTGTCGGTCCCGGCGGACGGGCCGTCGGCGGACGGCGTGGGGGAGAGCGCGGCGGACGGAGTCTCACCGGGAGGCACTGCGCTGTCGTCCTGGTCGCCGACGGAGCCCGAGGCCTCGGGCTCCGTCGAGGCGGTCCCCGTCTTGGCGTCGTGGTCCTCCGCCACGGCGCCGTCGACGTCCGGGCGGGTCAGTCCACTCGTACTCGGGGACACCGAACCGCTGGAGGCGTCGCGGGGGCCGGAGCCGTCCGCGCTGGTGGCACCGGCTTTCGGGGATGCGGCCGCGGGAGGATCCTGACGGATGAGCAAGAAAGCCACGGCAACCACGACACAGATCGCGACGCCCGCGACGGCGACCAACAACGCTGTCCTACGGCGGCGGGCAGGGACGTCCAACGGGCCCGGCCGTCCGGGCGGGGGCACGACCGCGGAGCTGTCGTCCTTCTCCGGTGACCGCGCATCGGGCGCAGCGGACTCGGGCCCCCGCACCGACGGGGGCAGCGGCAGGTCGCCCGGCGACCGGAGACGGCTCATGCCCTCGACGGGCAGATGGTGCAGCGCCTCGTACGCCTGCTGCCGGGCGAGCACCTTGCCGCCCAGCGGCTCCGGCCAGGTCGACGGCACGGGGCGTAACCCCGCGGCGTCGATCAGCTCCTGCGGAGTGGGCCGCCGGGCGGGCTCCTTGTCCAGGCAGGCGGTCAGCAGCGAACCGAGCTCCGCGTCCGCCTCCGCGATCTCACCGACCACCTCGGGGTTCGGGTCCTCGTACGCCACCCGGTGCATCACGTCGACCCCGGTGCCGTCGCCGAACGGCGCACGCCCCGTTGCCGCGTAGACCAGAGTCCCGGCCAGCGAGAACACGTCCGACGCCGTGTCGGACCGGCCCTCTCTCAGGTGCTCTGGCGACATATAGGCCGGGGTGCCCACCCGGTTGCCCGTGCCGGTGATCGCGCTCGCGTCAACGGCCTTGGAAATACCGAAGTCGATCACATGCGCGCCCCGGACGGACAGCAGCACATTGGACGGCTTCAGGTCCCGGTGCACGATCTCCTCGACGGCGAGGCCCGCGAGTGCCTGCCCCAGCTCCGCCACCAGCCGCCAGACCGCTGCCGTCTCCAGGGCGCCGTACACCTTCACGGCTTCCGCCAGATCGAAGCCGGGGAGGTACTCCGTGGCCATCCACAGCAACTCGTCCTCGAAGCCCGTGCCGCAGAGTCGGGGCGCGTGCGGTGTACGAAGGCGGGCGTGCACGGCTGCCTCACGCTCGAACCGGCGCCGGAACCTGGGATCCTCCGCGTACTCGGGCCTGATCACCTTCACCGCGACCAGGCCCGGGCTGTCGTCCGCGGGACGCGCCAGATACACCCGCCCCATGCCACCGCTGCCGAGCAGCGCGACCGGCGCATAGGGGCCGACGCGCCTCGGGTCGCCGAGGCGCAGTGGTAAGGCACCGGTCTGCCGCAGTGCGGCAGCCGCGTCGTTCGCCGACGCCGACCGCTGTCCCGACAAGAGATCCCCCGAAGTCGCGTTCGATGCACGCCAGTTCCCCCCAGCGGGTGACGAGCGTAACCCAGCCCGTGCACGCGTTCAGGAAATCGCCCGAGCGCGTGACCGTCGAGTGGGCACTCACCGGCGCCCGGGTCCGGGACGACTCGGGAATGAACCCGCGGCGGACGCACGTTGACCACCGCCGACCGACTCACCGCCCCGGGTAGAAAGCAGGCTCATGACGTCCTCGCCGAACACCATGCGTGCCGTCCGGCTCACCGCTCCCGGCCCCGTGGACAACCTGCGGCTGACGACGCTCCCGCTCCCGCCCGACAAGGACGGCTGGGTACGGATCCGCGTCGAGGCGTTCGGCGTCAACCGCTCGGAGCTGAAACTTCGGCTGGGCCTCAGCGTGGGTGTCAGCTTTCCCCGGGTGCCGGGCATCGAGGTCGCCGGCACCGTCGACGCGGCCCCGGCCGGCAGTGGGCCGGCTCCCGGGCAGAAGGTCGTGGCGATGATGGGGGACATGGGACGCACCTACGACGGCGGCTACGCCGAGTACACCTCGGTGCCGCTGTCCCAGGTCATCCCCGTCGACACCGACCTGCCCTGGGAGGTGCTGGGCGCCCTTCCGGAGATGGTGCAGACCGCGTACGGCTCGCTCACCATCGGCCTGGATCTGAAGCCCGGGCAGTCCCTGCTGATCCGCGCGGGCACCTCCTCGGTCGGCCTGGCGGCCGCCGCGCTGGCCACCTGGCGCGGCGCCACAGTGCTGTCCACCACCCGGCGGGCCGACCGCCTCACGCTCCTGTCGGAGCATGGCGTGGACCACCCCCTCCTCGACACCGGCGAGGTCGCGCCCGCCGTACGCCAGCTGTACCCGCACGGCGTCGACGCCGCCCTCGACCTTGTCGGCACACCGACCCTGCCCGACACCCTGCGCGCGGTACGCGTACACGGCACGGCCTGCTTCGGTGGCAGCCTCTCCAACCAGTGGACGGTGCGGGACTTCTCGCCGAACGAGTACCTGCCGAGGGGCGTACGCCTCGCGGGTTACTTCGGGGACGCCGCCGACCTGCCTCGGGAGACCCTCCAGGAGATCGTCGACGCCGTCGCCGCCGGCCGGCTGGCCTTTCCCGTGGACCGTGTCTACGACGGCCTGGAGCAGGTGCCGCAGGCTCACGACGACATGGAACACGACCGCGCCACCGGCAAGCTCGTCGTCCGCGTCCGACATGAAGATCGCTGACGTGTTGATCACACCGCATTGGGAAGGAGTAGCGCGGTCGGAGGTGGGGACTTGAAGGGCAGGCCGGGTGTGGCGGCGTACCCCATGGGGGCCGCTCCGGCCAGGCTTCTCCGGTTCTGCCAACGAGCCGGAGAGGCCGCGCTCAGGTGAGCCTGTCATGCTGCTCCCGCCGGGGCGTGGCCGGCGAGGCCGGTTCGACCGATGGTGGAGAGCGGGTCGGCGGTAGGGTGGCCGCACAGATGGGCGAGGTGGGTGGTGGCGGTGGAGTGGCGGGAATTCGCCGAGGCGATGGCCCAGCTTGCGCGGACGTTGCTGGCGCAGGATTCGGTGCAGGGCACACTGGACGAGATCGCGGCGTCGGCGGTGCGACTGGTGGACGGTTGTGACGCGGCCGGGATCCTGGCGGTCCGCAAGGGCCGGGCGGTCACGTTGTCCTCGTGCGGCGACCTGGTGGAGGCGTCCGACCGGCTGCAGGGCGACCTGGCGGAGGGCCCGTGCTTCGATCTCGCCGCCCGCGCCACCGGCGGGGACGGGGAGCGCGTGTTCCGGATCGGGGACATCACCGAGCCGCAGCCTGCTTGGCCGCGGTTCGCCGCGGCGGCTCGCGACCTCGGTATCGGCAGCATGACCGGCGTGCTGCTCTACACCCACGACGCGGACTTCGGCGCGCTGAACCTGTACTCCCGCCGCCCGGGCGCCTTCGGGAAGGACATCGAGACCGCCGGCTGGATGCTGGCCTCGCACGCCGCCGTCGCCCTGGCCGACGCCCGCACCATCGACCAGCTCGAGGACGCCATGAAGACCCGGCACGCCATCGGTGAGGCCATGGGCATGCTGATGGAACGCCACAAGCTGAGTGAGGACGAGGCCTTCAACGTGCTGCGCCGCATCTCGCAGCAACACAACATCAAGCTGCGCGACGTCGCCCAGCGGGTCCGCACCAACCGCGCCGCCCAGGCCTGACCGCTCCTGCGTCGGAGCAGCGGCCGCTCGCAGACGGTCAGCGTCGGCGCGCGCTGACCAGCCAGGCGCGGGAGGCGAACCACACGCCGTCGCCGGTGTCGTGCGCGTCGAGAGTCGCGCACAACCGGTCGAGAGCGCGTTCGGAGGACGCGGCATCCAGATCCGCGAGCCATTCCTTCGCCATACTCAGCTGGAGTACGGCGGCACGCGCGCGGTCGGCATCGGGGCCGTACCGGACGGGCTCGCGTACGTCGACGACGTCCACCGCCGTGAAGCCTGCCGAGGTCAGGACCTCGGCCACGACGTCGGGGTCGGCCAGCGTGAAGGGGTCGTCGGCCGTGGAGTCCGGCACCGATGACGCGTGCCCGCCGGCGAGCGCCGCCCGGATCGCGGTATGCCACTCCTGACGGTCGGCGGCCTGCCAGACCAGCTGCACGAAGCGCGCTCCCGGACGCAGGGCACGCCCGATGTTGGCGAACGCGACCACGGGGTCGGAGAAGAACATCGTGCCGAACCGACTGACGCCCAGAGTGAAGTACTCCGGCGGGAACGGATGGGCCTGGGCGTCGCCCCGCACGAACTCGACGTTGCGAAGCCCTTCCGTCTCGGCCTGACGGCGGGCCCGCGCCAGCATGGGGCCCGACACGTCGATGCCGACCGCGCCGCCGGGCGACGCCGCTCGGGCCGCATCCCGGGTGGTCAGGCCGGTGCCGCAGCCGATGTCGAGGACACGATCACCGGGGCGGACGTCGAGGGCTTCCAGCAGTCGCTCGTGATAGCGAGCCAGCTCCGAGTCGTAGTCGAACAAGGTGACCGTCTCCTCACGCCGGGGGCCGTCGCGGAGTACGCCCCGCACGGTGTCGAGCCGTACACCCGGTTCCCACTCTGGCAGCCACCACGTGGCGCCGGCTCGCGCGTACGGTTCGGGATCGACACCGAGGGCAGCCCTACGGCGATGTCGTACGACGCCAACCGACCCCGGCGCAGTGCGGCGAGGGAGCCGAAGACCTCGGCGACCTGGTCCGGGTGCTCGAGATCGGCCGGGAAGAATCCGTCGAGTCGTGCGGCACGGCGGATCGGCATGACGTCGCCCGGGAACCCAGCGGCCCAGACCGGCACGCCCGGCCGCTGAACCGGCCGCGGCAGGAAGGCCGGGTCGTCGACGGTGTCGTGCTCGCCGCGGTGGCGCACCGGCTCGCCGGACCAGGCGGCGGCCAGGACGGCCGGGGACTCGTCGAGCATCCGCCCGCGTCGCCGGGCGTCGAGCTCCTCGCCGGTCCGGGACAGCTTCGCCGGCGAACCGGTCGCTGCCGAGGCCGACGCCGAGGCCGACGCCGAGGGTGAGGCGGCCGTCGCTGAGCCGATCGAGTGTCGTGCTCTCCCGTGCGGCCTTGGCCGGCCGGCGACGGGGAAGTGCCGACACCATCAGGCCGAGCCGGATCCGCTCGGTCACGGTCGCGATCGCCGCCGGCGCGATCCACGGGTCCGCGACGTGTCGGACCGGCACCCGCCGGCACAGCTGATCCCACACGAAGCAACCGTCCCACCCGGCCTTCTGCGCGTCGGCGGCGAGGCGGGCAAACACCCGCGGATCGGCTAGGTCGTCGAAGAGCGGCCGCCAGAGTGCCGACCGCAGCCGGCGGTGGCGTCCGGCCTGCCAGTGCAGGGAGATCTCGCGTGGCAACAGGGTGGACGCATCCACTCGCCCCTTACTGCCCGCGCGGTCGACATCGGCGTCGAGGTCGCGGCCGGACTCGTACCGCCGCCAACCACTGCCTGACGCAGTCCGGTTGCTCCTCGATCCGGCGTGTCGACGTCACGCCGGATCGACCACCCTGCTCACGATCCACGCATGCTTGCCGACCTGCCGGCCGCGCGTGAATCCGAGGTCCTGGAGGAGTTCGACGGTCGCGCTGAACAGGAAGCGGCCCTGCGCCTCGCGTCCCTCGGTCACCTCCGAGATGGCTTCGACGATGCCCCCTCCGGCTTGGGCGATCTGGTCGAGGGCGCCTTCCAGCGCCACCCGCGCGATGCCCCGTCCGCGGTGCTTCCGGTCGACGTAGACGCAGGTGATCCGCCAGTCCGGCCGCGGCGGTGCGTCCTTGTCGTACGCGCGCCTGTGCTTGATGTGGGGGAGCTCTTCGGGGCTGCCGTACTGGCACCACCCCTGCGCGTGGCCGTCCTCGTCGAGGACGAGCGCGGCGTGGGCGCGGCCGGTCCGCACCCGCTCCTCCTTGGCCTCGCGGTGGCTGATCCCGGGCCGACCGTACTCCGGGTGGTAACCCATGCACCAGCACCCGCCGAAGATCCCGTTGTTGCGCTCGACGAGCTCCGTGAACGCGTCCCAGGTGGCGGCGTCCAGGGGGCGGACCTGGTACGCCGTGGGCTCAGGCATCGGCGGCCGCCGCGGCCAGCAGCCGGGCGAGTTCGACCGGCTTGGTGATCATCGGCCAGTGGCCCGAGTCGATGTCGACGAAGTCCAGCTGCCTGGTGCGGCTGACTTCGGGCACGTCACCGGCGTCGATCCAGTCCTTGGCCTGGGCAGGGGTGAACTCGGGGCACACGAGCAGCATCGGGACGTCGAACCTCCGCGCGTCCTTCAGCCGCACCGTTCCCTTGGCCACCCTCTCGGGTACGGGGATCGCCGCCGAGGCAACGCGGCTGCGCGTCTCCTCGTCGAGGTCGGCGGAGTCCGGTCCTTCGAACGGGCCCCAGCCGGGGAAGGGCATTACGCCGTCCTTGGTCTCGAAGAAGTCGGCGTACGGCTGCCCGTCGGCGGACGGGAAGCCTCCGATGAGGGCGACCTTGGCGACCCGCTCCGGCCGCGCGTCGGCGGCGAGCCAGGCCAGGGTGCAGGCGGCGGAGTGCCCGACCACCATGGGCTTCTCCGGAGCCGTGTCCACGGCGGCGAGCACTGCCGCCACCTGGTCCTCCAGCGCGGCGGACTCGGCTCCGTCACCCTGACCAGGGAGGGTGAGCGCCACGGGGCGGTGGCCGAGTTCCTCGAGCGCGGGCACGACGTCGTCCCAGACGGATCCGTCGAGCCACAGGCCGGCGATGAGCAGGATGTCCATGGATCAGTTCTCTTTCCCGTGAAGCCCGTGAGGTCGGTGCCCTCACGCTACGACCGGTTCCGGACAATCCACTTCCGGTATGTCTCGCGACCACCTAATGTGCTCGGGTGGCGTCCGATCTCAGCCCCACCGCGCGAGCCCTGCGCACCCTCGAGATCCTCCAGTCCCGCACCGCGGGAGTGACGGCCGACGAGCTCGCCGCGTCCCTGGGGGTCACGGAGCGGGCCGCACGCCGGTACATCGGTATCCTCCGCGAGGCGGGCATCCCCGTGCACTCGGCCCGGGGCCCCTACGGCGGGTACCGACTGGGGCGCGGGGCGCGGCTACCGCCGGTCGTCTTCACGGAACCCGAGGCGCTGGGCCTGGTCATGGCGGTCCTCGACGGTCAGCCGGCGGCGGCCGACCCCGATGCCGACGACCTCGTCGGTGCCGCCCTGGGCAAGGTCATCCGGGCGCTGCCCGAGAGCGTCGGCCGGCAGGCGGCCGCCCTGCGCGAGCACGCCTCGGCCGCACCCGACCGTCACGCGTCCCGTCCGGACCCCGCCCTCACGAGCGCGCTCGTCGCGGCCGGCGCGGTGCGACGCCGTGTGCTGGTCACGTACCGCAGTGAGTCCGGCAACGAGTGGGAGGCCGAGGTGGACCCCTGGGCGGTCGTCGTCCGTTACGGCCGCTGGTACCTCCTGTGCCACTCCCACCGCGCGGACGCGATCCGCACCTACCGGATCGACCGGGTCCGCGCGGTCCGGGAGACCGTCCACGGCTTCGAGATGCCCGACGGCCTCGACCCGGTGGCGGTGCTGGAGGAGAACCTGGGCAAGGGCTGGGAGTTCCCCACCCGGGTGGTGTTCGACGCCCCGATGGCCGAGGTGCTGCCGTCGATCCGCCCGCCCATGGGACGGCTCGAACCGTCGGGAGACGGGTGCGTGCTCGTCGGCAGCACGAGGAATCCGACGATGTACGCGCAGGAGTGGCTGGCGCAGTTGCCACTCGCCTTCCGCGTCGAGGGCGGGCCCGAACTGCGCGCGGCGGTGGAAGCACTCGCCACGCGTCTCACCGCGGCCGTGACGGACGGGACCTGAGGGTTCGTCGCGAACAAGCCCTCCGGGAGGCCCGACAACCAAGTGCCGGCCATGACTTGCCCTCCGTCAGTCCCGTCGTGATCAAACATTCAAGAAAGGGATCCCCGCGACCGGCAAAGGGGTCTACCCGCATAGACGTCTTGATGCTGTCATGCTCACGACCGCCCGGAACTCCTGCCGGGCACCCCTCCGGGAGATCCCCCCATGCCCCGAATACCCCGTTCCCTGGTCACCGCCCTCTCCTCCCTCGCCCTCGCCGCCGCCGGACTCACGGTCGCAGCCGGCACCGCGCACGCGCAGAGCTGCAGCCAGGACTACCTCCCCCTGCCCGACCCGAGTTGCCAGCCCGGCGACTTCAACCCGGACGTCACCCAGTCCACCATCGGCTCCACCATCTGCATCTCCGGGTGGACCGCGACCGTCCGGCCGTCCAGCTCATACACCACCGCGCTGAAGAAGACGCAGATCGTCGAGTACGGCTACACGGACACCAGCACCTCGGACTACGAGGAGGACCACTTCGTCCCCCTCGAACTCGGCGGTGCTCCCAAGAGTGCGCTCAACCTCTGGCCCGAGCCGGAGTACGGCACCAGGACCGCCGCCAACAAGGACACCGTCGAGAACAAGCTCAAGAAGGCTGTCTGCGCCGGAACTGTCACCCTCGCCGACGCGCAGGACGCGATCGTCACGGACTGGACGACCGCCCTGTCGGACCTCGGTCTGAGCTGATCCCGTCCGCTCGACGTAGGGGCCGGACTTCTCTTCGGGGAGCAGCCGGCCCCTCTCGGCGCGGCCGACGGCTCGGACGGGACGCCTGGAAGCGGCCCGAGTCGTGCCGGAGCCGTTTCGCACGGGTCGACGACAGGGGTGGGACGGTGGGTGCGGGGTAACCGCGTCTGTACGAAGGCCTTGTCGTGGATGAGTTGTCGTCGACCTTCTCAGGAGGACAGTCGTGCCTGGAATGTTGGAGAAGATCAAGCAGTTCAGCAAGAGCCCGCAGGGACGACGTGCCGCCGAGCAGGTGCGCCGTGCCTCGGCCGATCCGCGTCGCCGAGCCCAGGCCCGGCAACTGCTCGGCAGGCTCCGGGGACGGGGCCACTGAATCGACGTGCGGGCGCCACGAGCCGGACCGCGTCAGCGCACGGTCAGCAGGTCGAGTTGGTCTGGGTGAGCAGGCCGAGTCGCCACGGCAGGTTGTCGTAGTCACCGCCGGCGTTGGGGTCCTTGCCCTGGTACAGGTACTGGAGCTTGCAGGCCGGGATGGTGAGCGTCTGGTCGTGGCCCGCGCGGATCATCTCACCGTGACTGATGTCCCGGGTCCGTGTCGCTGCTGCGCCCACCCCGGTGGCCGGTTCGTCCGTCCCACACACCCTTCACCCGAGGAGTCCCCGATGACCGCCACCTTCCACGTCCTGTCCACCGGTTACGCCGACGAGCGGGTGGCCGGCACCGTCACCCTGCTCGTCGACGGTGCGACGGTCGCGATAGTCGATCCGGGCATGGTGGCGGACCGCCGGCTCATCCTGGATCCGCTCACGCACCACGGACTGAGCCCGGAAGACGTCACCGACGTGATTTTTCAGTCACCACCACCCGGACCACACGCTGAACGCGGCCCTGTTCCCCGAAGCCCGCTTCCACGACCACATGGCCATCTACCGCGACGACATCTGGGAGGACCGCGACGCCGACGGATTCCGGCTCTCGCCGTCGATCGCGCTCATGACGACCCCCGGCCACACCGAGCAGGACGTCAGCACCCTGGTCACGGCCGCCCACGGCCTGGTCGTCCTGACCCATCTGTGGTGGACCGCCGAGGGACCGGCCGACGACCCCTTCGCCCCCGACCGTGAGCAGCTGCGGGCGGCCAGGGAGAAGGTCCTGGCCCTCGGCCCGGCCCTGATCGTGCCCGGACACGGAGCACCCTTCGTGCCCTCCTCGTCCACGCCCCCCTGAACCGGGTTGCGGCGGGGCGAGCTGCCGCTTGACGAGGCCCGCACGGTGCTGGACGACCCTCGGCGAGGTCACGCGCCGGTCGGCTCCGCCGGTGCCGTCTCGGGCGTCTGGTAGTCCTCCGTGATCTCCTTCGGGCCGAACGGCCACACCTTCTCGAAGCGTGCCCAGAGCGCATACGCCACGCAGCCGAGGGCCAGCCACGCCAGTGACCACTCGATGGGGTGGCGGCCCGGCGAGTTCTTGTCCGCGTAGCCGTAGATCACGCACCAGCCGGCGAAGGCGATGATGCTCGGCACCGGGTAGAGCCACATCCGGTACGGCCTCCTCATCGTCGGCCGACGCCTGCGCAGCACGCTCAACGCCAGGATCTGGGCCAGCGCCTGGACGATGACCATCACCGTCGTGAGCAGCTGGATCAGGGTCGCCAGGTCGGTGTGGCGGCCGATCAGGAAGCCGATCGCCGTGATCACGCCCATCGTCGCGAGGCCGAGGGTCGGGAAACGGTGCCGGGGGTGCAGCCGGGCGTAGGGGCGGAAGAAGACCCGGTCGCGGGCCGCGTCGTAGGGCACGCGTGAGCCGCCCAGCAAACCGGTGAACACGGAGGCGAAGGCCGTGATCAGGATGAGGACGGTGACGGTGTCGGCGGCACCCTTGCCCCAGGTCTCCTCCAGCACCGCCGAGGCCACCGAGGTGGAGGCGATGTCCTTGGCGTCCGTCATGCGGTGCCAGTCGATCACGCCCAGCGTGCCGATCTGCAGGAGCAGGTAGATCGTCATGATGCCGAGGATGGAGAAGACGATCGAGCGGGGCAGATTGCGGCCCGGGTCCTTGATCTCGGCGCCCATGTAGGCCGTGGTGTTGTAGCCGAGGTAGTCGTAGATGCCGATGGTCAGGCCGCCCGCGAACCCGATCCAGAAGCTGTTGCTGCCCAGGTCGAAGGCGTGTGCCGGGTAGGTGAAGGCGAGATGGGCGCTGAAGTCGGTCGCCGCGGCCAGGATGACCAGCAGTACCGAGGTGATCATGACCGCCCACATCACGGCCGTGATGCGGGCGATGTGCTCGATGCCCCGCCACAGCAGGATCACGACCAGGGCGATGACGCCCAGGCCGATCAGGTCTCCCGAGGTCCGTCCCAGGTCGGGGGCGAGGTAGCCCAGGTACTGGACGAAGCCGACCACGCCGGTCGACATGATCAGCGGGATGAAGAGCATCGCCGTCCAGACGAACAGGAACGGCATCAGGCGGCCGGTGCGGTACTGGAAGGCCTGGCGCAGATAGACGTAACTGCCCCCGGAGCCTGGCATCGCCGCGCCCAGTTCGGCCCACACCAGCCCGTCGGCGAGCGCGAGGACCGCGCCCGCGACAAATCCGACCACCGCCTGCGGGCCGCCGAACGCGGCGACCATCAGCGGGATCGTGACGAACGGGCCGATGCCGCACATCTGGCTCATGTTGATGGCTGTGGCCTGGAACAGGCCGACGCGGCGGACGAAACCACCGTTGGGTGGCGGGCTACCGGACATGAGGGCTCCTGGGGGTGAGGCGCGAAGGGGGTGAGACGCGGCGTGCGGGCCGGTATCCGGTGTCTGTTGGCCGATAAAGTTAAGGAGCCTTACTTGATGCGTCAAGAGGGGGCTTCTGTGCGTGAGAATGGTGCGATGGCCGCCGGTGACGTCGTAGAGCAGCAAGAGCAGCCCTGGAACCGGCAGCGGCTGCGCAGCACCAACGAGCGGTTGCTGCTGGAGCGGCTGCGCGCGGCCGGCCCCGCGTCCCGGGCGCAGCTCGCCCGGGAGAGCGGTCTGTCCAAGCCGACCGTCTCCAGCGCCCTCGCCGCACTGGAGTCGGCCGGACTCGTCCGCGAGGTGGGCACCCACGTACCCGAGCGCGGCCGTACGGCGGTGCTGTACGCGCCCGATCCGGCGGCCGGTCACGTCCTCGGCATCGACGTCGGCCGCAGCTGGCTGCGGGTCGCCGTGGCCGACCTGGACGGCACCGTCGTCGCCCGCACCGACGTACGCAACCAGGCCCGCAGCTCGGGTGCGATGGCAGACCTGGTGGTGTCCACGGCCCGGCAGGTGGTCGCCGGTTCGGGCATGGCGGCGGACGAGGTGGTGCACGCGGTGGTGGGCACGCCCGGTGTGTACGACGAGGAGCACCGCCGGGTGCGGTACGCGATGCACCTGCCGGGCTGGGGGCGTGCCGGGCTCTTCGACCGGATGCGCGAGGAACTGGGCGTCCCGCTGGAGGTGCACAACGACGCCAACCTCGCCGCGCTCGGCGAGTACACGTACGGCGTCGGGGCGGGCAGCCGGCTGTTCGCGTACATCCTCATCGGTACCGGTCTCGGCATGGGAGTGGTGAGCGACGGGCGGCTGTTCACGGGGGCGCACGGTCTGGCCGGGGAGATCGGATTCCTGCCGTGGCCCGGGCAGCAGAAGCCGGAGCGGCTGGAGGACGCGGTGTCGGGCGTGGCGGTCGTGGAGGCGGCGCGCCGGTTCGGCATGCGGGGACAGCTCACCGCGAAGGCCGTGTTCGACGCGGCCCGGCACGGAGACGACGCCGCGGTCCAAGCGGTTCGGCTGGAGGGCGAGCGCATCGCCCACACGGTGGCCGTGGCGGCGGCCGTGCTCGACCCGGATCTCGTGGTCCTCGGCGGGGGAGTCGGCCACAGCGTGGACCTCCTTCTGAAGCCGGTGCGCGACAACCTCAAAGCCCTGACCCCGCTGCGCCCCAAGCTCGCCCCCAGTCGGCTGGGTGAGGACGCGGTGCTCCTCGGCGCGGTGGCGACAGCGCTCGGTACGGCCCGGGAGGTGGTGTTCGAGCGACGAACGGCCGGGTCTTGACCGGCCCGGGCCGACCTTGCGAGGCCGTCACCCGCAGTCGTCGAGCCCCGCGCCGGACCGCGGCGCAGCATGCAACGGCCTCCCTTGGACAGCCGCCCGGCGTTTCACTCGCCCCCACCGCCCCGCCCGTCTTCTCCCGCCCCATTGTGCTGAGCCAACTGCCCCCCTACTGTTCGACTTTGCCTGAGTCTGTTTGATGCTGATCGCTCAGGCGAGAGGGAGGCCGCAGTGCGAGCGAATCGGACCGATTCGGAGACCGCGAGACCCGGTCGTCGTGGGTGGTGGAGGGCCGTCATCGCGACGGCCGCGACCATCGCCCTGGCCGTGGGTATGGCCGCGCCCGCCACGGCGCGGGAGGCGGGCACGCCGACGTCCACCGCCCCACCCGCCGCCAACGCGCAGGCGCACACGGTGACTCTCGACGGCTACTCGTTCCTCGTCGACGGCAAGCGGACCTACCTCTGGTCCGGCGAGTTCCACTACTTCCGGCTTCCCAGCCCGGACCTGTGGCGGGACATCTTCCAGAAGATGAAGGCCGCCGGCTTCAACTCCACCTCGCTGTACTTCGACTGGGGATACCACTCGCCCAAGCCGGGCGTGTATGACTTCACCGGGGTACGTGACGTCGACAAGCTCCTCGACATGGCCGAGGAAGCCGGGCTCTATGTGATCGCGCGCCCCGCGCCGTACATCAACGCGGAGGTCGACAGCGGCGGCCTGCCCGGCTGGCTGACCACCAAGGCCGAGAACAACCGCAGCGACGACCCGCGGTTCCTCAAGTACGCCGACGAATGGCTGACGCAGATCGACAAAGTCATCGCCCGGCACCAACTCACCAACGGCACCGGGTCGGTCATCGCCTACCAGGTCGAGAACGAGTACTACAACGGCTCCGCCTCCTCCCGCTCCTACATGCAGCACCTCGAGGACAAGGCCCGCGCCGACGGCATCACCGTGCCGCTGACCGGCAACAACAACGGCACCTTCAACTCCGGTGCCGGCGCCCTGGACGTGGACGGCCCCGACTCCTACCCGCAAGGTTTCGACTGCTCGAATCCCTCGAAGTGGAACGGCGTCCCCGACATCAGCTACGACCACCCCGCCGGCAAGCCGCTCTACTCCCCGGAGTTCCAGGGCGGCGCCTTCGACCCCTGGGGCGGTCCGGGTTACGACAAGTGCGCCGAGCTGATCAACGATCAGTTCGCCAACGTGTTCTACAAGCAGAACATCGCGGTCGGTGCGACGGCGCAGAGCTTCTACATGACCTACGGCGGCACCAACTGGGGCTGGCTGAGCATGCCGCAGAACTACACGTCGTACGACTACGGAGCCGCGATCCGTGAGACCCGACAGCTCGATCCGAAGTACGACGAGGACAAGCTGATCGGGTACTTCACCCAGTCGGTGGCCCCGCTGACCAAGACCGACGCGATCAGGACCACGCCACCGGACGACTCCGCGGTCGTCGACACCGCCCGGATGAACCCGGACACCAAGACCCAGTTCCATGTGCTGCGGCACGGCAACTCCACGTCCACGGCGGTAGACAAAACCCACATCTCGCTGGACTTCAACGCCCAGCCGGCCGGGGACACCACCTACACCTGGGACGACCCCGACTCCGCTCTCCAGTACGCCGGTTCGTGGTCGCACGTGGCCAACCAGAGCTACACGGGCGGCGATTACAAGAAGACGGAGTCGTTCTCCAACAAGGCCGGTGACTCACTCACCGTCCCCTTCGACGGCACCGCGATCCGCTGGATCGGCTCGAAGACGAACAACCACGGCAACGCCGACGTCTATCTGGACGGCACCAAGGTGGCGACGGTCGATGACTCCGGCAGCGAGAACCAGGCGGTGGTCTTCCAGAAGACCGGCCTGACGCCCGGGGCGCACACGCTGAAGATCGTCGTCTCCGGGACCCACAGCTCGGGGTCCACTGACAACTACGTGGCCATCGACGCCATCGACGTACCGACGGGTGACGCCGCCGCGCAGCCGACCTACCCGGTCGTCCCCCAGCAGCCGGGCACCGCGATCACACTCGACGGACGCGACTCCCACGTGATCGTGGCGAACTACCGGCTCGGGGACGCGCAGTTGCAGTACACGACCTCGGAGATCATGACCGGCGCGACCATCGGCGACCGGGACCTCGCCGTGCTCTACGGCGACCAGGACAGCGACGGCGAAACCGTCCTGCGCTACTCCTCCAAGCCCACCGTGACCACCAGCGGCGGCACCGTCACGAGCACCTGGGACCCGGCCACCGGTGACCTGCGGCTGAACTACACCCACAAGGGCCTGATCCGGATCAGCGTCAGCGGCGCCGGACAGCGCCCGCTGCTGCTGCTCGTGGGCGACAAGGCCACCGCGAAGACGTTCTGGCGTCAGGACACCGCGACCGGCCCGGTCCTGGTGCGCGGCACGCACCTGCTGCGGACGGCGACCAGCCTGAACGGCGGCCGTACGGTGGCGCTGACCGGTGACAACGCCGACGGCAAGAACATCGAGGTGTTCACCTCCGCGGGCCGCGTCACCTGGAACGGCCGGCCGGTGGACACCAGGACCACCGACACCCGGAGCCTCACCGGCACGATCCCGACGGCCGCCGCGATCCACCTGCCGGCCCTGACGAACTGGAAGCATGCCGAGGAGTCCCCCGAAACGGCTCCCGGCTTCGACGACACCAGCTGGCAGGTGGCCGACAGGACGACCACCAACAGTGTCTCGGGCATCAACAAGCTGCCGGTGCTCTACGCGGACGACTACGGCTTCCACACCGGCAACACCTGGTACCGCGGCCGCTTCCACGCCACCGGCAAGGAAACCGGCATCCACCTGGTCTCGGACTCCGGCGGAGGCGCACAGGCGTTCTCCGCCTGGCTCAACGGCACCTTCCTGGGCAGCTCGACCACGGGCGGCGCCGACTTCACCTTCCCGGCCGGTTCGGTCACGTCCAAGGGCGACAACGTCCTCTCCCTGCTCACCGTGAACATGGGGCACGAGGAGGACTACAACTCCACCAACGGCAACAAGACCGCGCGCGGCCTGACCAGCGCCTCCCTGGTCGGAGCCCCGCTGACCTCCGTCACCTGGCGGCTCCAGGGTGTACGCGGTGGCGAGGACCTGCAGGACACGGTGCGCGGCCCGCTCTCGACGGGCGGCCTGTACGGCGAGCGGGCGGGATGGTCCCTCCCGGGCTACCCGGACGGCAAGTGGAACCGGGTCACCCTGCCGACGACCGACACCCGCCCCGGGGTGTCCTGGTACCGCACCGATGCCACTCTGGACCTGCCCCGCGGCCAGGACACCTCACTGGGCCTGACGTTCACCGACGACCCGTCCCGCAAGTACCGTGCCACGATCTTCGTGAACGGCTGGCAGGTCGGCACCTACGTCAACTACCTCGGCCCGCAGCACACGTTCCCCGTCCCCAACGGAATCCTGAACCCGAACGGCCGCAACAGCATCGCCATCGCCGTGTGGAACCTGGACGGCAGCACCGGGGGCCTCGGCAAGGTCGCGCTCACCGACTACGGCAACTACGCCTCGTCCCTGCGCGTGGCGCAGAACGACAGCCCGCGCTACGACTCCCGGAAGTACGCGATGCCGAAGCGTCCGGGAGCCGAGGTCACCCTGGACGTGCCCGACACCGCCCAGCCGGGAGAGGCGTTCACGGCCCGGACGACCGTGCGGGTGCCGAAGGGCGCACCGCCCGCGTCCCGGCTGACGGCCTCGCTCTCCGTACCCGACGGCTGGAGCGTGAGCGCCACGAGCCCCATGTCCCTCAAGCGCCTGCAGTCGGGCGGATCGGCAACCTTCACGTGGAAGGTCCAGCCACCGACCGGGGATCTGCCCTCCGCCTCCGCACTGACCACCACGGTGCACTACCTGCAGAACGGACGGCAGGCCACGGGTGTCGACGAGCGCGTCATCGGCGGGATACCACCGGCGCCACCGGCCGGGAAGAGCGCTGTGAGCGACCTGCCGTTCCTGTCCTCCACCAACGGATGGGGTCCGGTGGAGCGTGACAGCAGCGTCGGCGAGCAGGCGGCCGGGGACGGCCGTGCGATCAGTATCGGCGGAGTGGGTTACACCAAGGGCCTCGGCACCAACGCGCTCAGCGACATCCAGCTCTACCTCGCCGGAAACTGCTCGCGGTTGACGGCGCAGGTAGGGGTCGACGACGAGACGGGCGGCGCGGGTACGGTCACCTTCTCCGTGATCGCCGACGGTAAAACGCTGGTCACCACGCCGACGATCAGCGGCCGCCAGGCCGCCGTGCCCATCGACGTCGACGTCAGCGGCGCCCAGGTGATCGACCTCAAGGTCGGCGACGGCGGTGACGGCAACGGCAACGACCACGGCGACTGGGCGGTACCCACACTGACGTGCGGCTGACAGCCGTACAGAGGAAGTGGGCCCGGATTCTGCTGCCCGTGCCTCGCGAGGCACGGGCAGCCGGCTGGAGGTATTCGTTCGGGATGCCGTCGACGAAGTCCAGCTCGGCCCGACCCCGGATGAGGAGGTGAGTTCTAGTCGTTGTCGCTCCAGCTCGGGCGGCCCTGCGGAGGTCCGGCGAGGATCAGTTGCTCGATGCAGGCGTACCGTTTGCGTGCACGACGGGTGCTGCGGCGTCCGCTCAGGACGGTGCCCAGCCAGCCACAGGCGAAGCCCACCGGTACCGAGACCAGGGCGGTCGTGGTGAACGGGAACCAGTTCAAGTCGGCTTCCGGGAACGCTGATGCCGGGGAGCCGGACACCAGCCGGGTGCCCGACATCAGGACCAGGACTGCGACCGAACCGCCGATCAGCGTGCTGAGCAGCCCGGACTTGCCGAAGCGTCGCCAG
This sequence comes from Streptomyces sp. NPDC050759, assembly GCF_044456945.1. Lineage (NCBI taxonomy): Bacteria > Bacillati > Actinomycetota > Actinomycetes > Kitasatosporales > Streptomycetaceae > Streptomyces > Streptomyces sp. NPDC050759. Next base: position 375,596 of record NZ_JBITGI010000003.1, read on the forward strand.
AACAGCGAGTAGACCAGCGCGGGCGCAATGGCGGAGGCACCCATGCAGAAGGACAGGGTGGCCAGCGACTGAAGGCTGCGGTGCTGGGCCAGGGCAGCCAGCAGTACTACCGGTACGCCGACGATCAGCGCGCCGGCCCTCGCCAGGGTCATCTCCCGCAGGGCGGGCATCCCACTGTGCCGGGAGGCGGCGACGTCGTGCGCCAGGGAGTTGGCGCAGGCGAGCGTCATCCCGGCGACGGACGCCAGGAGGGTCAGGAAGATCGCCGTGGTGACGGTGCTGAACACCAGGCTCTCGGGGCGGGAGACGTCGGGTCCGAACACGGCGCGCGCCCCCAGCAGGTAGGCGGTGCTGCCGTGCGGGTCGGCGGCTGTGATCCGCTCGCGGCCGACCAGCGCCGTGGTGCCGAGGCCGATGACGGTGATCACCAGCATGAACAGGGCGACCGAGGACACCGCCCAGGACATCGTGCGCCGTACCTGGCGGGCGTTGCCCGCGGTGTACATCCGCATGGTGACGTGCGGCAGGCAGGCGCCGCCGAGCACGATGGCGATCTGTGTGCTGACCATTCCCTTTCCCTGGAATTCGGCCGTCTGTGTGTCGTACGCCAGTCCTTGTTGTCGCTGACTGCCTTGACGGAAGCGGACCGGTCGGCGGGGCGACGAGCACTACGTCGAATGCCGCAATGGCGTGCCGTCCATCAAGGGGGTGGTACTGCTGGCATATGCCTGACGAGTATCGCGCCGCCTCAGCGTGCCCCGGTGCATTCGGGCGTGGTGAACAGAACGCTTTCGACGCACAAAGATGCGTCAGCTCGTCGTTGACCAGCGATTCGCGGACGGGCCAGGGTGAGGGAGCCATATCGGACTCCGATCGCCCGTTTCCGGCCACCGGAGTGAGTACAGGAGGCTGTGATGCTTCAGACAGACAGCCGTGGACCCAACGAGTTCCGGACAGGCCATGACCTGCCTGCCGTGGCCACGACCGCCGACCCGTCCGCGCTGGAGGTCCGCAGCGAACTGCTCTTCCAGAGCTGCCTCTGGTGCGGCACCGCGGCCTACCGCCGTTCGTTCTGCCGCGCTTGTGGCTCCACCGCCTTCAAGCGGGAGCGCAGCACGGGTGCCGGTGCCCTCGTGCGCCGCATCGGCCAATCGCCACTCCACACCTGGTTCGTCGTGATGGACGAGGGCTTCACCCTGGTCTGTCAGATCGCCGGCACAGAACCTGCCGTGGCCGGAGTGGGGGCGAGGGTACGTGTCGTGCGGGCCGTAGCCCCTCGCGAGCAGGGCCTTCCCCTCGTCGAACTCACCTACCGTGCAATGTCCTTGGAGCGTTGGTGGTGAGCGACGCAGCAGAGCGCGCCGCGCTGCACGGGCTGCGCATCGCCGACTTCTCCCGGGTTCTCGCCGGACCCTATGCCACCATGCTCCTCGCCGACCTCGGCGCCGATGTGGTGAAGGTGGAGCGCCCGGGCATCGGGGACGAGACCCGGTCCTGGCACCCGCCGGCGGACCAGGACGGCACCTCGACGTACTTCTTGAGCGTCAACCGGAACAAACGGTCCGTCGTCCTGGACCTCACCACCCGGGCCGGCCTCGAACAGGCCCGCTCCCTGATCGCCGAATCCGACGTCGTGGTGGAGAACTTCCGTCCCGGCACGATGGAACGGCTGGGACTCGGTCATCGCGAACTCCGTGCCCGGCACCCGGAGCTGATCTATTGCTCGATCAGCGGTTTCGGCAGCGGCGCGGGCGCCGCGATCCCCGGCTACGACCTGCTGGTGCAGGCAGTCGGCGGACTGATGAGCGTGACCGGGACCGCGGACGGCGAACCGGTGAAGGCGGGCGTGGCCCTGGTCGACGTGATCACCGGACTGCACGCCTCGCTCGGCATCCTCGCCGCTCTACGGCACCGGGACGCCACCGGCGAAGGGCAGCTCGTGGAGGTGAACCTGCTCGGCTCGCTGCTGTCGGCCATGGTCAACCAGGCCTCGGCCTTCGCCGTAGCCGGTGTGGTTCCCGGCCGCATGGGCAACGCGCACCCGAGCATCGCCCCGTACGAGACCCTGCCGACCGCGGATCGGCCGATCGCCCTCGCGGTGGGCAACGACCGGCAGTTCGCGGCACTGGCGGAGGTCGTCGGGGATCCCGGTCTCGCTCTCGATGACCGCTTCCGCACCAACGCCGACCGGGTCGCTCATCGCGTCGAACTGCGGGACGTCCTGACCAAGCGGCTCGCCGCTGCGGGCGCAGACCACTGGTCCACCGTCCTGCTGGCGGCCGGGGTGCCCGCCGGACCGGTCAACACCCTCGACGAGGCTTTCGCCTTCGCCCACCGGCTCGGCCTTCCCGGCCTCGTCGACATCCCCCTGGCCGCAGCCGAGGGAGAGGAAACCACCCTCTCCCGCCAGGTCGCGCATCCCATCGGGCTGAGTGGCACCCCGGCTCGGTACCGCCTCGCCCCGCCCCGCCTGGGCCAGCACACCGCACAGATACTCGACCACCCCTTTATCCGAGCCTGAACACAAGGAGCACGACATGAGCGCCAAGCCGCTGAAGGACCCCCTCGAGCTGTTCGACATCGCCTCGGTTCTCACCGACGAGGAGCGCGAGATTCAGGCCACCGTCGCCAGGTTCCTCGCGGACCGGGTCCGCCCGCACATCGGCGAATGGTTCGAGAACGCCCACTTCGCTCGCGAACTCGCCCCGGAACTCGGCAAGTTGGGCGTACTCGGCATGCACCTCGAAGGGTACGGCTGCGCCGGGACGAACGCGGTCAGCTACGGGCTGGCCTGTCTGGAGCTGGAGGCCGCCGACTCCGGCTTCCGCAGCTTCGTCTCCGTGCAGGGCTCGCTGTCGATGTTCTCCATCTGGAAGTGGGGCTCGGAGGAGCAGAAGCAGGAGTGGCTGCCGCGGCTTGCCGCCGGTGAGGCGATCGGCTGCTTCGGCCTGACCGAGCCCGACTTCGGCAGCAACCCCTCCGGGATGCGCACCCGGGCCGTCCGCGACGGCGGTGACTGGATCCTGAACGGCTCCAAGATGTGGATCACCAACGGCGGCATCGCCGATGTGGCCACCGTCTGGGCGCAGACCGAGGAGGGCATCCGCGGCTTCCTCGTACCGCGCGGCACCCCGGGCTTCACCACCCAGGACATCAAGCAGAAGATGTCGCTCCGTGCGTCCATCACCTCGGAGCTGTACTTCGACAACGTACGGCTGCCCGACTCGGCCAGGCTGCCCCTCGCGGAGGGCCTGCGCGGACCGCTGTCCTGCCTGAACGAGGCCCGCTTCGGCATCCTGTTCGGCGCGGTCGGCGCCGCGCGCGACTCCATCCAGGCGGCCATCGAGTACGCCGACTCCCGGGTCCAGTTCGACAAGCCGATCAGCGCCTTCCAGCTCACCCAGAAGAAGCTCGCCGACATGACCGTGGCCGTGGGCAATGCCGCGCTGCTCGCCGTGCACCTGGGCCGCCTGAAGGACCAGCACCGCATCCGTCCCGAGCAGATCAGCGTCGGCAAGCTCAACAACGTCCGTGAGGCGATCGCGATCGCGCGGGAGTGCCGCACCGTCCTCGGCGCCAACGGCATCTCCCTGGAGTACTCGCCGCTGCGCCACGCCAACAACCTGGAGTCCGTCCTCACCTACGAAGGCACCAGCGAGATGCACACGCTGGTCATCGGCCAGGCGATCACCGGCTACCCGGCGTTCCGCTGACCGCCCCGGCCGCAAGGACGACGGATGCCGAGGTCACCGTCGTGTCCATGGGACCCGACTCGGCTCTCGACGCCATCCGCAAGGCCCTGGCGATGGGCGCTGACCGTGGGATCCACATCTGCGACGACCGGCTTCAGGACGCCGATGTGGTGACCACCGCCAGGGCGTGGCGGACGTGGACCTGGTCCTCGCCGGCAACGCGGCGACCGACGGACAGGCCAGTGCGGGTCCCGGCCATCGTCGCGGACCTGCTCGGCCTGCCCCAGCTCACCCACGTACGCGAACTCGACCTGGGCGCGGGGCGGGTGCCGCCGAGCGCGAGACAAGGAGGTGGCCGGGCGTCTCGCCGCGCGACTGGACAGCGGGTTGTTGATCGACGCGGTCGACCTGGACGCCTCCGGGGTGGTCACCCAGATCGTCTTCGGCGGGTCGTAACCGTACGCTCCGAGGTCACCCACGGGGTACCGGTGATCGCCCTGCGGCCGGCGCCTTCGAGCCGGAGGAACATCCCGTGGAGACGGTGGAACACCAGCTCGTCCCGGCGCCGGTCGACCCCGGCGGCATCCGCCCGCGTGACCGCCCGCCACGCCCCGCCCGCGGGCGACCGTCCCGGGCTCACCCCACCAATCGACCCGGAGGCGCCGGTCTTCGGTGTGGCCGACCACGGAGTGGTGGGCGACCTGTTCTCGGTAGCCCCCAACGCACGCCCACATGTGGCCCGCCGTAGCCCTCAGGCCGCCCGGTAGCTGAAGAACCCCTGCCCTGACTTACGGCCCAGCAGCCCCGATTCGACCATGCGGCGCAGCAGCGGGGGCGGGGCGTACAGCGGTTCCCGGTACTCCTCGTACAGTGCTTCACCGATCGCCGCGACGGTGTCGAGCCCGATGAGATCGGCCAGACGCAGCGGGCCCATGGGGTGCGCGCAGCCGGCGGTCATCCCCGTGTCGATGTCCTCCGCCGTCGCCGTACCCGAACTCACCATCCGCACCGCCGCCAACAGGTACGGAACCAGCAGGGAGTTCACCACGAAACCCGCGCGGTCCTGCGCCACGACCGTCTTCTTGCCCAGGATCTCGCCCGTGAAGGCACGCACCCGCAGTTCCGTGGCCTTGGAGGTGTGCAGCGAGGGGATCACCTCGACCAGCGGCATGACGGGAACCGGGTTGAAGAAGTGCAGGCCCACCACCGCCTCCGGCCGGCCGGTCACCGCCGCGAGCCTGGCGATGGGGATGGAGGACGTGTTGCTGGCCAGTACGGCGGCCGGGTTCGTGACCACCTTGTCCAGCTGCCGGAACAGTTCGGCCTTGGCCTGCTCGTCCTCCACGGCGGCCTCGATCACCAGGTCCGCGCTCGACAGGCGGGACAGATCGTCGGTGACCGAGACCCCGGCCAGGGCGAGTGCGCGGTCCTCGGGCGCGATCGCACCGCGCTTCTCCGCCTTGAGCAGGGAGTCCGCCACACCCGCCAGCCCGGCCCGGGCTCTGTCCACGGTCACGTCGCACAACGTGACGCGCAGCCCGGCCCGTGCACAGACCTCGGTGATGCCGCGGCCCATCTGGCCCGCGCCTACGATGCCCACGTGCTTGATCGCTGTCATGTGCTTCTCCGCCTGTCCCTCCGTCGGGCGGCGGTCGACCGACGCCGCCACGGTGTGTGCTTCCGTGTTGAGCGTAGACCGGAATACCCACTCTGACCTGCGAAAACAGTGCGTCATCCGCGCACAAACATGCGCCTGTTCGACGCTGACCGGCCGACCCACGCGGCGCTGCGCGGGCCTCAGCCGGCGGCCGTCGAGGCCGCGGCCTCCCGCAGCCGGCGGATCACGCCGCGCACCGCGGGCGAGGTCTCACCCCTGCGGTAGGCACCGACCAGCCGGGTGGTGAGCGATACGTCCGCCAGCGGACGGTAGGCCACCCCGGGGATGTGCACACGCCGCAGCGAGTCGGGGACCAGGGCCACCGCGAGACCACCGCCCACCAGCGTCAGCGCGGCGACGTAGTCCCGCACCGGGGGAGCGCACAGGGGGCTGAAGCCTCCCCGCTCGGCCACTTCCAGGATCTGGTCGCGGCAGCCGTACTCCTCGTCGAAGTGCGGGGCCACGAAGTTCTCGTCGCGCAGCATGGCCGCGGGAATCGTCTCGTACGCCGCCAGGGGCGCGCCGGCCGGCAGTGCCAGGACGACCTCCTCGCTGAGCAGGCAGGTGGCCGTGACCTCGGGCGGGTACTCCGGGCGCCAGCGCAGGAAGCCGACGTCGATGTCACCGCAGGCCAGTGCCTCAAGTTGGGCCGGTGTCTCCAACTCGCGCACCTGCACCGTCAGATCGGTGCCGGGGGCCGCGCACCGGGTGAGGACATCGGTGAGCACCCCGGAGAACGCGGCCGAGGCGACGTACGCGATCTGGGCGTGCCCCAGCTCCCCGCGACCTGCCCGCCGGCCCACGGCCACGGCTCGGGCGGCCTGTGCGAGGGTCAGCCGCGCTTCTTCGAGGAACAACTGCCCGGCACTGGTCAGCGCCGGGCGGGTGCGTCGCCCCCGGTCGATCAGCCGCACACCCAGGTGTGACTCCAGCGCCCTGACCTGGGCGCTGAGTGCCGACGGTGCGAGGTGCAGACGATCCGCCGCCCGCGCGAAGTGCAGTTCCTCCGCGACGACGACGAACGATTCCAGCCAGCGCAGTTCCACCGGCTCCTCCGTCCTGCTGGGCCTGTACCGACGAGAGCACGGCAATGGGTACGGGTGCGAACACCCTCGGCGGTCTCAGGGAAGCACGACGTAGTTGCTGAATCCGCCGTCGAGATCCGTGGCGCGTCCCGAGATCGCTTCGTTGACCTGGGACAGCGGGAAGGGTTTGGTGACCAGGTAGGACAGGTCCAGGGCGCCGGTGGCCACCATGTCGGCGACCTCCTGGCCCTGCGCGGTGGAGAACCAGTTGGAGCCGATCAGGTGGACCTGCTCGTCCATGAGCCACTTCACGTCCACGGGCAACCGGTCGGCCACGCCCCCGACGTTGACCACCCTGCCGCCCCGGCGGACGCCCTCCATGGAATCCAGCATCGTCTCCACCGGGGCCTTGGCGCCCAGAGCGCTGATGACGAAGTCCGCTCCCTCGCCTCCGGTGCGGGACTTCGCCCACGCACCGGTGGATCCCTCGCCCAGCCGCATGACCTCGATCCGGTCCGGGGCCAGTTCCTTGACGCGCTTGAGGAGTTCCTCGTTGCGGCCGGTGCCGAGGACCCTGGAGACGCCCGACGCCAGCGCGAGCAGGGTGGAGGCGACGCCGAGGGTGCCGGTGATTCCGTCGATCAGCCCGACCTGGCCGGGGCCGGCCACGGCGTACTTGAGGGCTCTGTAGGAGGTGCCGATGTAGCCGAGCTTGCCGGCCTGCTCGAACGTCATGTTGTCGGGGATGTTGACGATCGAGTGCTGCGGCGCCGTCATGTACTCGCAGAACCCGCCGTACGGGTAGAGGTCGAAGATCCGCCGGCCGTCGCGGGAGGTGCTGAAGTAACCGTTCAGGGTGAAGTAGCGGCACCGGCTGAGCTCGCCTCCGCGGCACACCTGACAGCTGCCGCAGGAGCGCAGCGGGCTCACATAGACCCGGTCGCCGGGCTTGGTGTTGAGCACCGCCTCGCCGACCGCCTCGACCACGCCCGCCGGGTCCAGGCCGAAGATCGCGGGCAGCTTCGGCAGCGGCTGGTGCGGGTACCAAGAGGGCCAGTTGTTGATCACGTTGGCCATGTTCGGCACGATTCCGCATGCCTTGACGCGCACCAGCACGTCGGTCGGCCGGGGGGTGGGCACGTCTACGGTGTCCACGGACATCGGCTCACCGAGCTTGTGCAGTCGTGCAGCGAGCATCTTCGCCATTGAAATACTCCGGTATTGATGGGCAGTACGGTGCCGAGAGCTATGAATTCTGGAAAGGGTTCGGGTAATTGTCCTCAAGGTCGATGTCCAGCAGACCCATGATGCGGACGCCGGAGTTGTACCAGGCGATGGACAACGACAGTTCGACCATCTGCCGGTCCGTCAGGTGATCGGCGGCGGCACGCCATGTCTTTTCGGAGACATCGACGTGGAGTGTGGACTCCTTCGCGAGGCGCATGACCGCCTTTTCCGTCGCGTCGAACAGCTCGGACGACTCGAAGTCGGCCACCGCCGCGAGCTGTTCCCCGGTGAGTCCGGCCTTGAGTCCGTGCGACTGGTGGTGTGCGACCTCGTAGGCGGAACGGGTCGCGTACCCCACGGTCAGAATGGCCAGCTCACGCAGCTTGGGGCTGAGGTCGGCGGCCCGCAGTGAGTTGGCGTAGGTCAGGAACCCGTCCAGTTGCTCGGGCGCGCCCGCGAGAGCGAGGAAGATGTTCGCCGTCGGTACTTTGCGTTCGGCTTCGAGCCGGTCGTACAGGGGCTTGTTCGCCTCGTCCGCGTCCTCGCGGCGCAGGTAGGGAACGCGTGCCATGTCGTCTCCTCGGGGGACGGAAGGGTCAGTGGGCGGACTGCTCGAGCAGGTACCGCTCGAGAGTCATGGGCTGCGGCACCTGGGCCGGCGGGATCTGCTTCACTCCCACGAAGGGCGAGGCCTCGAAGTACCACTTCTCCAGCGCGGGAAGCCCCCAGCGCACGTTGGTGCTCAGCGATCCCGCGTCCCAGCGGACCGGCTCCACCTCGGTGTCGATGGTCTGGTAGTGGCTGTTGAAGACCTCCACCCGGTGACCGTCGGGGTCGCGGAGGTAGGTGAAGAGCATCCCGCCCGGCCCGTGCCGTCCCGGACCCCGCTCCACCCCTTCGCCGTAGCCGAGGATGCCCGCCCAGTCGCAGGCGGTGAAGATGTCGCGGCTCTCGGACACGGTGTAGGCGAAGTGGTGCAGGGCGGGCCCGGTGTTCTCCACGATCGCGAGGTCCAGGCACGTGCCCTTGCGGTACATGAACGCGCTCAGCAGCGTGTCGCCGTGTGCCAGGTACTCGGAGTTGCGGAAGCCGAGTTCGCCGTAGAACGCGGTCAGTTCATAGGTGTTCGGCGCGAAGGTCTGGAAGTGGTCCAGACGTTGGGCGTGGGCGCCCTTGTAGTGCTCGAAGTCGATGTGCAGCCTCGGGCGCGTCTCCATGTGCGCGCAGAGTTCCAGCGGTGTACCGACCGGGTCGCTGACGTGCAGGGTGCGGCCCTGGTACGGCATGTCGACCCACTCCGCGGGCAGCCCCCGGTCGCGGAACCATGCGTAGGCGATGTCGAGGTCCTCGTCGAGGAAGACACGGAAACCGATCCTCTGACAGGAACCGGCACCCTCTTCGTCCAGGTCCAGGACGAGGCTGTGGTGGCATGCCTCGGCGAGCCCGCGGAGATAACAGGTGCGCTCGTCCTCGTCGCTGACGACGAGCCCGAGGGCGCTCGCGTAGAAGTTCCGGCTCTCGGCCAGGTCCGCGACCGTGAGCCGGACATGACTGGAGCGGGTGATGTTGAAACTCGGTCGCAGATTGACGGGTGGCAGCATGCTGGACTCCGTGCTCCGGTTCGGCTCTTGATTTCGATGACTGTAATGCTTTGGGCTGTTTTACGGCTTGGCCGCGGAACGGGTGGAATCGGCGAATGTGAAGGCGGACCAGCCGCTGAATTCCGCGGAATCACCGAGGGCCTCCTCGATGCGCAGAACCTCGTTCCACTTCGCCATGCGCTCGGAGCGTGTGAAGGAGCCCACCTTCAGCTGGCCCGCGTCCCATCCGACGCTCAGATGCGCGATGGTGATGTCTTCGCTCTCGCCGGAGCGGGCCGACACGATGGTGGCGAAGCCGGCGTCCTTTCCGGCGCGCAGGGCCTGGTGGGCCTCGGTGACCGTGCCCGCCTGGTTCGGCTTGACGAGGACGGCGTTCGCCGCACCGTTGGTGGCCGCCGCCTCGACGCGCTTGGCGTTGGTGACCAGGTAGTCGTCGCCGATCACCTGACAGCGGTGGCCGAATCGCCGGGTGAACTCCACCATGCCCTCGTGGTCGTCCTCGCCCACCGGGTCCTCGACGGACAGGATCGGGTACTGCTCGATCCAGCCGCCGAGCATGTCGATCAGCGCCGCGGTGTCCAGGGCGCGGTCATCCAGGGCCAGCGCGTAGCGCCCACCGGTGCCGAACTGTGAGGCCGCGATGTCCAGCGAGATACCGACCTGCGTGGCCGGCGTGAAGCCGGCGGTCTCGATGGCGAGGGTCAAGGTCTCCAGCGCCTCCTCGTTGGAGTCGAACGCGGGCCAGAAGCCGCCCTCGTCCGCCACGCCCTGTGCCTTGCCCGCCTTGCGCATCAGGCTGCCGGCCGCCCGGTAGATCTCCGCCGTCCAGTCGAGGGCCTCGCAGAAGCTGCGTGCCGCGGGGCAGACGACCATGAAGTCCTGGACGTCCACGCGACGGTCCGCGTGGGCGCCGCCGCCGAAGATCTGGATCTCCGGCAGGGGGATGCGAACCGGCCGACCGCCCGACAGGTGCCGCCACAGCGGTACGCCCGCCGACGCGGCGGCGGCGTGCAGCACCGCCATGGACGTGGCGACGATGGCGTTGCCGCCCAGGCGGCTGCGGTCGGGGGTGCCGTCGAGGTTCACCAGGAGCCGGTCGACGGCCTCCTGGTCGATCGCGTCGAGGTCCAGGAGGGCGGGCGCGATCTCCTGGTTGACCGAACCGACGGCGCGACGGACGTCGAGTCCGCCGAACCGGGAGCCGCCGTCCCGCAGGTCGAGCGCCTCGCCCTGACCCGTCGAGGCGCCGGCCGGTGCGATGGCCCGACCGACCGCTCCGTCCGCGAGGTGCACCTCGACCTCGACGGTCGGCCGCCCGCGGGAGTCCCACACCCTGCGGCCGTAGAGCTTGGCGATCCGCGCGTCTGTCATTGCGGTGCGACCTTTCGGAGTCGGACGGTCGAGCGGACCGGCCTCTGGCGTCGACACCCGAATCGGTGCGGCGCCGTGCTATCGATAGCGCAATCGTGCGAACTGTGCCTCGTCCTGTCAAGGGGTGAGGGGTGTCCCACTCTCTTGCGTTGTTCGTTTGCCTGTGTCCAGGCCGTTGCGGCGCCAATGCTATCGTTCGCACAACCTGCTGCAGTGGCGGGCCGATCGCGGTCGACAGGAAAGCGAGCCCGACATGACATCCGAGCCCTCGATGGCGCCCATGACCCTGACCACGGTCGTGGCCAGCACGCGTCCCGGACGTGTGGGCAGATCCGTCGCGGACTGGTTCACCTCCCAGGCCGCCGAGTGCGACCAGTTCGCATCACACCTGGTCGACCTGCGCGAACTCGACCTGCCGTTCTACGACGAGCCGCATCCGCCCGCTCTGAGGCAGTACACGAAGAGCCACACCCGTGCCTGGAGCCGGATCGTCGACGCGTCGGACGCGTTCGTGTTCGTCACCCCGGAGTACAACGGAGGTTTTCCGGCCCCCTTGAAGAACGCGTGGGACTACCTCGTGGTGGAGTGGCAGCACAAACCGGCGGCGTTCGTCAGCTACGGCGGTGTCTCTGCGGGCACCCGGGCGGTGCAGATGGCCAAGCAGGTCGTGGCCAACCTCAGGATGCTGCCGATCGGGCCGGCGGTGAGCATCCCCTTCGTCAACGAACAGGTCGACGACGGCGCCTTCCGCCCCGGCAAGATTCACGAGGTGGCGGCCGGGCACGTGCTCGAGGAACTCGCGCGCACCGCCACCGTCATGCGTCGGCTGCGCAGCGGAGCCCACTGACGCGACGCGTGAACATGAAGGTGCCCGGAGCGCTGCGCTCCGGGCACCTTCATGTTCACGCGCAGGGCCGTCGCGGTGCGACCCGCTCAGGCGAACCTGGACGGAACCTTTCCGTCGGGAGGTGCCGTGCTGCCGCGCAGAATCAGTGCTCCAGGGGAGACCGACGTGTACGGGACGTCGTTGTCCGGCTCGTTCTTGAGGCGACGCAGAAGCCACAGTGCGCAGCTGGTCGCCATCTCCTGGATCGGCAGGCCGATCGTGGTGAGCCCGGGGCCCCACCAGGAGAAGCCGGGCTCGTCCCCGAATCCGACCACGGACAGCTCGCCGGGCACCTTCACGCCCTGCGCGGACAGCTCCTCCAGAACGCCCAGGGTGAGCTGGATCGATCCCAGCACGAGTGCGGTGGGAGCGGCCGGCCCTTGCAGCAGCCGACGCACCGCCTCGCGCCCGTGGTGCACGGACGACGGCGGCCCCAGCTCGGCGCGTCCGGCGTCGTCCGCGAGGCCGCCCTCCTCAAGGGCGGCGCGGAAGCCGCCCAGACGCTCCGCACCCGTGGGCAGCTCCTCGGGGCCGCCCAGGTAGGCGATGCGGGTGTGTCCCAGCGCCACCAGGTGGGCCGTGGCCCGGTGCAGCGCCTCGCGGTCGTCCACACCGAACCACTGGGAACCGAGCGAGGGGTGGCGGCGCAGCAACTGCAGGTGCGGTACGGCGCGCAGGAGTTTGACGGACTCGCTGTGCGGACGCGCGGTGGGCACGATGATGACGCCGGCCACGCGGTTCGCGGACAGCTCCCGCAGATGACGCAGCTCCACCATCCGGTCGTCGTCGGTCTCCGAGAGCATCAACTGGTAGCCCTCGGCCGCCATGTTCCTGGAGAGCTCGTGCGCGATGGTCGAGTAGAAGCTGTTGCGGATGTCGGGGATCACCAGCGCGACCACATTGCTGGACGCTCCGCGCATCATCCGCGCCGCCCGGTTGCCGACGTAGCCCATCTCGGAAGCGGTCTGGCGGACCCGGAACTTGGTCTCCTCGCTGATGCGCGCGTCGTCGGCGAGCGCCCGGCCGACCGTCGAGACGGAGATCCCGAGGCGCTCGGCGATGTCCCTGGTCGTGATCACGTGAGCGTCCCCTCCGGCTGACTGGTCCCGCGGTCGTCACTTTCTGTATGCCAACGATAGCACTCATGTTGCGCTGCGTGGTCGGGGAGTGGGGTGGCGAGCTCGGGCAACACCCATTGTGCTAACGTTAGCATTGCTGGATGGGCCGTGCAGCCGCCCATGGCTGCCCAAAGTGCGGAGGTGTCCGTGCGGATCGTCAGGTATGCCGTCGGCGGTGTGCGTCACTACGGAGAACTCGAACCCGGTGACCTCACCATCGCCCGATTCGAGGGCGATCCCTTTACGGGGCTGTCCCGTGCGGGACACGTCGACGAAGTGAGCGACGTCGTCATTCTCCCGCCGGTCGAGAAACCCCGGATCTACGGGTTCGCGTACAACTACGCCTCACACGTCGACGAGACCGACCGTGAGATTCCGGAGGTTCCCGTGTGCTTCATGAAGCCGAGCACGGCGGTGGTGGGGCCGGGGGACGCCATCATTTATCCGACGGATGGCGAACTCATCCATTTCGAGGGCGAGTTGGTCGTGGTCATCGGAAAGGAAGCCCGCCATGTCAAGCCTTCCGAGGCTCATGAGTACATCCTCGGCTATACCTGCGGAAATGACGTCAGCGACCGCATCGTGCAGCGCAAGGAAAGCACATACGGAACGCTGCTGATCGGGAAGGGCCAGGACACCTTCGCTCCCCTCGGGCCGGTCATCGCCACGGAACTCGACCCGTCCGCACTGTCGTTGACGACCCGTGTGAACGGCCGTGTCATGCAGTCGGCCAGCACCGCCGACCTGCTGCTCGCCGTCCCCGACCTCGTCAGCTACCTCAGCCGCTACCTGACGCTGCTGCCCGGAGACGCGATCATGACCGGCACGCCTTCCGGTGTCGGGCCGATCCGTCCCGGAGACGAGGTCGAGGTCGAGATCGAGGGCATCGGCGTTCTGCGCAACCCGGTCGTGGCCGAGAGCCGTTGACCGCAAAGGCCCGCGGAGTGACCGCACAAGGGGGGCTGCCCACCGCCGAGCGGTGGGCAGCCCCCTTTGGCGTGTCAGCGGACCGCGCTGTTGAACTGCGAGGGACGGACGAAGGCGAGGGCGAGGACGCCGACCAGCGGCAGGAGCGTGACCTGCAGGAGTCCGGCCCTGTCCCAGCCGAAGGAGCCCACCAGGGCGGCGAAGAGCAGACCCGAGAACGCCGCCGGTCCGTAGTAGCTGGTGACGAATAGGCCGGAGGCGCGTCCGATCTGCGCCGGACGGACGGCCCGCTGCATCGCACTGTTGCTGTTGGGATAGATGAACCCCAGGCCGAAGGCGCCCATGAGGAAGGCGAACACGCACTGCACGCCGACCCCCGCCTGTGTCTCGTAGATGCACACGCTGATGGCGGAGACGGCCAGCAGGCTCAGGATCAGCAGGTTGCGCTGGTTCACGCGGTCGCCGAGCCAGCCGCCGAACAGGGCTGTCATGCCGCCGAAGCCGAGGAAGCTCATCGCCAGCGCGGCCTGCTCGGAGGAGTAGTGCAGCGCGGTGATGAGGTACGTCGGGTAGAGGCCCAGGAATCCGTAGATGGCCACACCGCTGACGACCGAGTGGACGGCCAGCGCGATGGTGTTGCGGTTGTAGGCGGAGGCCGGCATGTACTCGTAGGTGCTGGTCGAGACGGCCTTGTCGGCGGAGTGTTCGGTCAGACCGGCCTTCACGAGGAACAGGGAGGCGGCCGCGATCAGCAGCCCGGCCGTGCCGAACAGGTAGAAGGGCGAGTGCCAGGTGCCGTGCGTGCCGGTGAGTCCGACACCGATGAGCGGGGCGATGAACACGCCGACGGAGTAGCCCATGCCGATGACACCGAACGCGAGGCCGCGCCGCTGGACGAAGAAGCCTCCCATCGCCGCGAAGATCGCAGCGGACTGCATGCCCTCACCGAAACCCGACACGACCCGGTACAGGGTCATGTCGGCGAAGCCGGTCGCCAGCGGGGTGGCCATCGTGCCCAGGGAGTAGATGACGATGCTGACCAGCAGGACGGTCTTGCGTCGGAAGCGGTCCAGCAGATACCCCGCGGGCAGGCCGGCCAGGGCCATGCCGAGGGTGAAGTTCGTCGCCAGCAGGCCGCCCTGGTCCAGGGAGAACCCGTATTCCGCACGGATGTTGGGCAGCAGCGGCGGGAAGACCTGACGGTCCATCGCGTTGACCATGTAGGAGAGGACCACCAACAGGAAGCCCACGCCGATCATGGCCCGGGAGACGGGGGGCCGGCTGCTTTCCTGTGTGCCCTTGACGGGCACTGCACTGGTGTCGACTTGCGCTGCGTGAGGCATTGCGGCTCCTGATGAGGAATGGGCCACGGCAGGCCGCGGCGGATCCATCGGCGCACGGAGGCGTGCGGCGAGGAAAGAAGCGGTGAGCTGAACACGGACTCGAGTCGGCGACGGCGAAATCGGCGCCGTCTGACGGAATGCGGGCGATCGGCCACCGCGCGGTCGGACACCGCATGCGGAATTCAGCCGGAATGCGCCCGTCGGGGACGTCCGTGGCTATGGCGTCTTCGACAACCGGACCTGGTGCGGATACGTGTCGGCCGCACGGCCGGGGTTGGCTGAAACCATGAAGGGAAGTGCCCGGCGCGTCAAGACGTACGGATGGATTTCCTGGGATTCCACCGCTTTGCTGTGATGAGCGGGCTCGTCGGCTTCGAGTGCGGTGCGCGGGTGAGCCGCCGCACGCCGCGTTCTTGACGATTCGCAGACCCACAGTGCTATCGTTAGCACCACGTGGCTGTGACAAAGTGATTCGACGTGCCCCGGCATCGCGTGACCCAGTTCCGGGGGGCTGTGCCGGCGTCTTCCGACCACGAGTCGGAGAGCGCCGGTGACACCCGACCGAGCCCAGCGACACTCTTCCCCCGCACTCATGGCGGCCGTGGACCATCGGACAAGCCGACGGCCGCCGTCCCGGGTGATGCTCAGACCTGCTGATCGGACGCGACCGGACGTCGAACCCGGCCGTCCACGGCGGCCGTACGACTTCTGCGAGGACGATCTGCCATGACACCACCGAGCCGCCCAGACACCGTGCTGCTCACCGACTACGCCTGGCCCGACGACTCCGTCGAGCGATCCGTCATCGAGGGCGCGGGCCACACGCTGGTGTCCGGCCCCGCGGAACCCGCCTCCGTCGAGACCATCGAGGAACTGGTCGCCGAGCACCGGCCCGCCGGCATCCTCACCTGCTGGGCGCCCGTCTCCTCCCTCGCCGTCGACGCTTCACCCGATCTTCGGATCGTGGCCAGGCTCGGCGTGGGCCTCGACAACATCGCCGTGGACACGGCCACCGAGCGGGGTGTGTGGGTCACCAACGTGCCGGACTACTGCGTCGACGAGGTCTCCGACCACGCCGTCGGCATGGTGCTCGCCTGGACGCGCGGCCTGGCCGTCCTCGACCGGGAGGTCCGTACGGGTCGCTGGGACCCGGCCGGCGCGCGGTTGCGCCGGTTGTCCACGCTGACCTGCGGCATCGTCGGCTTCGGCCGGATCGGACGCGCCACCGCCCGCAAGCTCGCCGCGTTCGGCTGCCGGATCCTCGCCCACGACCCTCATCTTCCGAAGGACGCCCCCGGAGTCGAGCTGGTGGACCTTCAGGAGCTGCTGCGCCGAAGCGACGCGGTGATCCTCCATGTGCCGCTGACGCCCGGCACGCACCACCTCGTCGGCGCGGATCAGCTGGCCTTGATGAAGCCGGGCGGGCTGCTGGTCAACGTCAGCCGCGGCGGCCTGGTGGACACCGACGCGGTCATCAAGGCGCTGGACGGCGGTCAGCTGGACGGAGCCGCCTTCGACGTCCTGGAGAGCGAGCCCCACGTCCCCGCCGGGTTGCTCGACCAGCCCGGTGCGCTGCTCACCCCCCACGTCGCCTTCTCCTCCGACGCCTCGGTCACGGAACTGCGCCGCCGCGCCGCCGAGGAGGTCGTTCGGATCCTGGCGGGCGAGGCCCCGGCACACCCCTGCAACCGCCCCGGCGGCCTGCCCGCCGGACCGGGTGACCGGCGATGAGCCCCACGGCAGCGCCGGAGACCCCGGACCCCGCCCTGTCCGATTTCATGACCGCACACGAGCTCGCACGCCCCGGCGAAGCCGCGCGGTGGACGCCGCTGGCCGGAGGGGTCTCCTCCGACCTGTGGCGGGTGGACCTGCCGGGGCGCTCCCTGTGCGTCAAGCGGGCCCTGGCCCGGCTGCGGGTAGCGGCCGACTGGAAGGCGCCGGTGTCGCGCAACGCCTATGAATGGGCGTGGATGCGGTTCGCGTCCCTGCACCGGCCGGACAGCGTGCCCGAACTGCTGGCGCACGACCCCGAAGCCGGCCTGTTCGCGATGGCGTACCTGCCCGCCGAGCGCTACCCCATGTGGAAGTCCCAACTCCTGGCAGGCGAGGTGGAGCCGGCGACCGCGGCGGCCGTCGGAGAGGTGCTCGGCGCCCTGCACGCGGCGAGCGCGAATGACACGGCCCTCGCCGCGGAGTTCGCCACGGACGCCAACTTCCACGCTCTGCGCATCGAGCCGTACCTTCTGGCCACCGCGGCGGCGCACCCCGGCCTGGCGGACATCCTCCAGCGCCTCGCCGACCGCACGGCCGGTACCCGCCTGGCCCTGGTGCACGGCGACGTCAGCCCCAAGAACATCCTCGTCGGCCCGTCGGGGCCCGTGCTGCTGGACGCCGAGTGCGCCTGGTACGGCGACCCGGCCTTCGATCTGGCCTTCTGCGTCAACCATCTGCTCCTCAAGAGCCTCGTCGTGCCCGGCCGCCGCGCCGAACTCCTGCGGTCCGCCCATGCGCTGGCCGGGCCATACCTGCGGCAGGTCGACTGGGAACCCCGATCCGCCCTGGAGGCGCGGACCGCCTCCCTGCTGCCGGCACTGCTGCTCGCCCGTGTGGACGGCAAGTCCCCGGTGGAGTACCTCACGGACGACCGGCACCGGCTGTTCGTCCGGACGGTGGCGTCGGCCCTGCTGCGGGCGCCCGCAGCCACGGTGGTCGGTGTGCTGGACGCCTGGGCGACCGCCTTGGAAGGTCCGACGCGGCCCGGGATCCAGACCGACAGCGGCCGAACCGCGTGACCGATCGTCCGGTGGATCCGGCAGACCGAAGGACACAGACCATGCGCAGAGTCGTCACCGGCCATGACGAGAACGGCAAGTCGGTCGTCGTCAGCGACGGCCCCGTCCCGCGCAGCCGGGAGTTCACCAGCCTGCCGGGCTGGGTGTCCCGACTGCCGTGGGCCACCGACCCCGGCGAACCGGTCAGCAGGGCGGGAGAGGACCCCACGCCGAAGGTCACCACCTTTCTTCCGGCACCCGGCGGCACCCGGTTCGTCATCCTGACCTTTCCGCCTGAGGCCGCGTTCACCGACCCGGCGTTCGACCCTGTGGCCTACGACCGGGAACAGCGGGCGGACTCGCCCGGTATCGCCGAACTCATCGAGGCCGACGGCATGCACGCGACGCCGACCGTGGACTACGGCATCGTGCTCGGGGGCGAGATCGTCCTCGAACTCGACGACGGAAACTGCACCCAGCTCTCGGCAGGCGACATCGTGATCCAGAACGGCACCCGGCACGCCTGGCGCAACCGCAGCGGACAACCGTCCACGGTGGCGTTCGTCCTCATCGGCGCGGAACCCGAACACTGAGGGCGTGGCCGGAGGGCGTCTTGCGGGCCGAGATCGGCAACCCGGACCGTTCTGGGCCCCGGTCGGCCTGCCGAGCGTGACCTGGAATCCGACGCATCCGGCGGCCACGCTCAGGCGGGCCGACGGAGGGCGCTGGCCAGGCCCTGGCTCACCCGCCCGTTCCGCAGCACTCGCGGAGTGAGGAGGCAGTACGTACGGCGGCTCCTTGTACTCCTCGTCCATCGACGAGGCCACGGCCTGGGCGGTGTCGGTGCCGATGAGGTCGAGCAGGCGCGACGGCCCCGCGAGGTGCGCGCACCCGAGTTCCATGCCCCGGTCGATGTCGTCGGGCAGCGCGGAGCCCGACTCCATCCGTACCGCGCTGAGCAGGTAGGGCACGAGGAGGGCGTTGACGACGAAGCCGGAACGATCTGGGGCCTGGATGGCCTGATTGCCCAGCTGCTCGACGAAGCCGCGGGACCACGGCGCCGCAGCGACCTGCCGGCTTCGTGGCCTGGACCGCCGGGGTCACGGGTGACAAGAAATAGCCCCGCCGCGGACGACAACCGCCCGCCCGGGACGGTCGGGGCTCGGGCGGGCAGATCCGTGGAGGAGGCCAGGCCTCGGACCAGCGGCCACAGCGCCGCGGTCAGGACGAAACCGACGCAGACCGTCACGGTCCGTCAGGGCCGTCCAGGTGCGCGCAGGCCCGCCGCCACGTCGCACCCACGCCCATCGCCAGGATGGCCAGGGACAATTTCGTTCCCCCCGCCCCCCTTTGGCGCGTCATCGCCCGCGGCGTCGTCGGCCTCCCAGCGCAGCAGGTCGCCCGGCTGGCACTCGAGTACCTCGCAGAGCGCGGCGAGGGTCGCGAAGCGTACCGCCTTGGCGCGGCCGTTCTTGAGTACCGCCAGGTTGGCGGGCGTGATCCCCACGCGGTCCGCGAGCTCGCCCACGGACATCTTCCGCTTGGCCAGCATCACATCGATGTCGACGGCGATCGGCATCAGATCACCTCGTCCAACTCGGCCTGCATCTGCGCCGCTTCGACGTCGCGAGCGACGGCCTGGGCGAGCAGCATCCGCAGCACGAGCACGATGAGGGCGACCCCCAGGATGGCCACGTCGATGCCGCCCATGATGACGGTGACGCCCGGGTCGTCCCGCTGGCCCGGCGCATTGACGATGGTGACCGCGAACCACACGAGGGCGGCCGCCACGATCGCGCCGATCACGCCGTCCACGTATCGGAATGCGGCGTGGGAGAACACGGTTCCGCGTCGCACCATCGTCACCAGCCGCCCTACACAGACGGCGGTGACCTGGACCGACACCATGCCCAGGATCGTGATCACGCGCAGTGCGGTCAGGGGGAGCGACCCGTCCTCCGGGTCGTTCCCGCTGACCAACGTCCACACCATCAACGTCTGTACCAGCACGGTGCCGACGAGCACCACCACGAGCACGGCACGCAGCGCACCCACGGTCAGCTTTCCCATGTCCCGCCCTTCCATCGAGTTGCGATGGAAACCTATCGATATTCGATAGGTTGGGCAAGGTCAGGGAGGGCATGCGGATGAGGAAGTGCTGTGCGCCAGGGGGTTGGTGAGCGGGGCCGCGAGGCGATCCCTGCCCAAAGTCCCGTCGGTGGTTGCTTCTTGCTTGCCGGGGTGGGGTGAGGTTGCCGGTTCGGGGCACTCGGGAGGTGACACATCAGCTCACGCCAGGAGGTACGTCATGATCGCGCTCGGCATCATTCTGCTTGTCGTCGGTTTCCTCACCGGCATATCGATCTTGTGGACCCTCGGCATCATCTTGGCCGTAGTGGGTGCCGTTTTCTGGCTGATGGGATCCATGGGGCACGCTGTCGCCGGCCGACGTCACTATTGGTGACCGCAGCCGTCCTCGAACGGCGCCTGACCCAAGGGCTGGTCCCGGCCGAGCGTTTGGTCCCGGGTCAGGTTCCGCGTCACTGCAGGGGGGCTTTGCCGCGACGCCGGGAGACCTGCGCCGGGAGACCTGTGCCACCCGCAGCGACAAGCGGTGGTTGCTGACTGCGGTCGGCGCCACCGCCTCGAACACCTCGGGTCCGCCGCCTCCGACGTCGTACTGGTCGAGAAACACGGGGTCGGCATCCAGAGGCCGGCCGGGAGGACGTACGGGACCTCCGGCAGCACGACCGCGTTCGTCGGCGGCCAGGTTTTCTCGGCCTCGAACGCCACTTCTTCAACGCCTCGTACCACCACGTTCCCCCGACGAGCGGTTGAGCTCATATTGACGTATCGCAATGCCTCGATATGATCTCGGCATGTCGACCTCCGCCGCCGTCCCCACCGCCCTGATCGTTCACGCTCATCCCGAGCCCGACTCGTTCAGCACCGCCCAGATGGCCGCCGCCGCTCAGGCTCTCCGTGGCGCCGGCTACCAAGTCGACGTCCTGGACCTCTACAACGACGCCTGGGCCCCGGTCCTCGCCCGGGAGGAGTTCGCCCCCGTGGACGGCCCGTTCAAGCCGCAGGCCGAGCAGATGCGCGCGGTCCGGGACGGCACACTGGACGAGGGCGTCAAGGACCATCTGGAGCGGCTGCTCGCCGCCGATCTTCTCGTGCTGTCGTTCCCGCTGTGGTGGTTCTCGCTGCCGGCCATCCTCAAGGGGTGGATCGACCGGGTGTTCGTCATGGGCGCCCTCTTCGGCGGGGACCACGGGCTCTTCGGCGACGCCGCGCTCGCCGGCAGGCGGGCGATGCTGCTGTTCACGACCGGCGGCCCCAGTGAGGCGTTCCGGCCTGGTGGCGCCTTCGGCGCGGTGGACGACTTCCTGTTCCACATCCACCGCGGAATGCTGGAGTTCGTCGGCTACCAGGTCCTCGAACCCGTGATCACCTACGGGCCGGCCCACCTGACCGACGAGGAGAGGGCCGCGGCGCTGGAGGCGGTCCAGGAGTCCGTCGCGCTCACCGCGACGGCTTCCCTCTCCGCCGTCCGCTGACGGCACGGCAGGTCCACGCCGACGCCGGCCCCGCTCGGTGCCCGAGCGGGGCCGGCGTCACCGTACCGCCGAGGCGGTGACGCCGTGCCGTACCGCTGCCGGGTCCTGGGCCACCGGAGCGGTCGCGCTGCCCAGGAGTCGCAGTGCCGCCTCCGACGGTGAGCCGGGCTCGGCCGTGTAGGCGATCAGGTGCTGGCCCGAGGTGCCCGGGATGACGAGATTCTCGAAGCTGAGTTCCATCGCGCCGACCAGCGGGTGACGCAGGTGCTTCACTCCGGAGGTGCAGGTGTGCACCGGGTGCCGAGCCCACAGAGACGCGAACTCATCGCTGTTCATGGTGAGTTGGCCGACGAGCTCGGCCAGCGAGCGGTCGTCGGGGTGGCGGCCGGCGACCAGACGCAGGGCTGCCACGGCGAGTTGGGCCTGGTCGTCCCAGTTCGTGTACAACTCCCGGTACTGCTCGTCCAGGAAGAGCATCCGGGTCAGGTTGGGGCGGTCGCCGGGCGTGTCGGGGCTCTCGGCCGCCAGGTGTCCGGCGAGCAGGGCGTGACCCAGGTGGTTCCAGGCGAGGACGTCGTTGCGCCGGTCCATGACGACGGCCGGTACGCCGGTCATGGCCTTCAGCAGCTGCCGGGCGGAGGCGCCGGCGTGAGCCACCCGGGGCGGTGCGGGGCGGGACGACGCGGCGGCGGGACGGGCCAGGTCCTTCAGATGGGCCGTCTCGTCGTCGGTGAGGCGCAGGGTGCGCGCGATCGCCTCCAGCAGACCGTCGGAGGCGTTGGTGGCGCGGCCCTGTTCGAGGCGGGTGTAGTGGGTGATGCTGACGTTGGCCAGCATCGCCAGTTCCTCCCGGCGCAGCCCGGTGACACGGCGGCGGGACGGGTGCGGGGTGATGCCGACTTCCTCGGGGCGCAGCGCGGCGCGGCGCGACTTGAGGAAGTCTCCCAGCTCGGACGTGGCGTCCATTCATGCCTCCAGGCCGGCGGAGTGCGTCAGGCCGTGGCCACTGACTTCCCGTGCTGCCCGCCGGGCCCGAAGTGCCCGTAGCGGTAAGGATGCTCCTGCCATGACTACCCTCGTAACGGTCGGGGAGTGCGTCGGGCTGTGGCCACTGACCTCCCATGATGCCCGCCGGTCCCAACGGCCGGTAGCGGTAAGGGTAGTCGTGTGATGACCACCCTCGTGATGGCTGTGCAGGGCAGGGTTCTGGCTGGGAATCCGGGCGCCGCCGATCCTTTTCCGCAACAGCGCGTGACGTGACCGAGCGTGCCGCGTGCCAGGAACCATGAGGAAAAGGACTCGACGTCATGTCTGTCACTGATTCGGAGGCGGCCGGTACCGCGCCCGGTCCTGCCGTCGACACGGCACCAGCCGAAGCCGTGCTCACCCCCCGGCTCCGGCTGGTGCTGGTACTGCTGCTCGCAACGCAGTTCATGCTGGCCGTGGACTTCGCCATCCTGAACGTGGCGCTGCCGGTGCTCGGCAACGGGCTGGGCTTCTCGCTGGCGCACCTGCAGTGGATCGGCACCTCGTTCGCGCTGTGCGCGGCCGGCTTCACCCTGCTCTTCGGCCGGGTCGCGGACCTGTTCGGCCGCCGCCGGGTGTTCCTCGGCGGCCTCGTGGTCCTGGGCGCGGCCTCCCTCATGGGCGGGCTGGCGCAGAACCCGGAGATGCTGATCACGGCCCGCGTCTTCCAGGGGCTGGCCACCGCCGCCGTGACTCCGGCGGCGCTGTCGCTGATGACGACCTCGTTCCCGGAGGGCCCGCTGCGCCAGAAGGCGCTCGGCCTCAACGGGGCACTGATGTCCAGCGGGTTCACCACCGGCGCCATCCTCGGCGGCGTGCTCACCGACCTGCTGTCGTGGCGATGGGCGTTCTTCATCAACGTGCCCGTCGCCCTCGCGGTACTGATCATCGCCCCGAGGATCATCAAGGAGTCCCGCCTCGACGAGCGCCCCGAGCTGGACCTGCCCGGCGCCGTCAGCGTCACGCTCGGTCTGCTCGCCGTCATCTTCGGGCTCACCCAGGCGGGCGAGAAGGGCTGGGGCTCGCCAGGCGCCCTGTTGTCCCTGGCGGCGGGTGTGGTGCTGCTGGTGATCTTCTACGTCGTCGAGCGCACGGTGTCCGCGCCGCTGGTGCCGCTCAGCGTGCTCGGCAAGCGGTCGGTGGCCTGGGGCAACGTCGCCGGTCTGATCGCCTTCGCCACCTTCACCTCCCTGGTCTTCCCGCTGACCCTCTACCTGCAGGAGGTGCTCGGCTACTCCGCGCTCGTCGCCGGCCTGTCCTTCGGCTTCCTCGGCCTGGGCACGGTGACCGGCGGCGTCACGGCCTCGAGGGTCATCGGGAAAATCGGTACCAAGTGGACGCTGATCGTGGGCGGCGTCCTGCAGACCGTGTTCACCGCGGCCCTGGTCGGCCTCGGCGACGACCGCTCGTGGATGGGGCTGATGCTGGTCGCCAGCTTCCTCGGCGGTGTCGGCAACATGCTCGCCATCGTGGGCTTCATGGTGACCGCCACCTCGGGGCTCGCCGACCACGAGCAGGGCCTGGCCACCGGCCTCGCCACCATGACCCAGCAGGTCGGCATCACGATGGGCACGCCGGTCATGAGCGCCGTCGTCACCGCCGCCATGGCCGGCACCGGAGCCTCGGCCGTCCTCGGCGGTCTGAAGGTCGCGATCGCGGTGAACGCCGCCATCGTGCTCGTCGGCCTCCTCACCAGTGCCGTGTTCCTGCGCAGCGACCGGTCGACCAAGCGGTAACCGACAGGCGGTACGAGCCACCCGGGTGCCGTTCCTCCGTGGGGGAGGGAGCCCCGGGTGCTCGACGCCGTTCGTGCTGAGGTGGTCTTCGCGGCTCGCGCAGCCTCAACGCATCGAATATCGTCGATGCGACCACAGTCGGCTCCGCTTCAGCACCGGAAGGCGCATGACGACATGCCCGTGACAGGCGACCTCACGACCCTGATCGAACCCCTCAAGGCGCTCGCCAACCCCGTGCGGTTCCAGGTGCTGCAGTGGCTGCGTGATCCGGAAGAGCACTTTCCGGTCGATCCGGCTGTCACCGATCCGCGCGCGGTCGGCGTCTGTGTCAGCCACATCCAGGCCAAGACCGGACTCGCGCAGTCCACGGTCTCGGCCTATATGGCGGTGCTCGAACGCGCGGGACTCGTGCGCTCCACGCGGGTCGGGAAGTGGACCCACTACCGGCGGGACGAAGAGCGCATCGCCTTGCTCGTCGAGGAGTTCAAGCGGGAGGTCGGGGAAGGGCCCACCGGAGATCTGCTGTCCCCGTGAGCCCGGGTGCCGGATTCGGCACCCGGGGCGAGGGGCCGTCAGCCGACGGTTCCGGTCACCGCACTGCCGGACTTCGTCACGTGGTACGTCACGGTGGCTCCGCTCCAGAAGTGGAAGGTGAGTGTCGCAGGCGCACCGTCGCGCAGTGCGTTGAGGTAGTCGGGGGTGAGAGTGAGGGCGTTGTTGGAGTAGTCGGGGGAGAAGGCGCCGTTGAACTCCTGGTAGGGGGTCCAGCTGGTGTTGCCGGCGTTGGTGCCGTCGGCGTAGGTCGACTCCATGGTCGCGAGCTGGTCACCGCGGTACTGGGTGGGGATGGTGAGACCGCCGGTGGTGCCGGTGGCGTCGGAGAGCACCGGCCGGTCGTAGGTGATCACTCGGATCGGCCAGGCGAGACCGGCGGAGAACCTGGCCTCGATCGTCGCGTTGGTCCCGTAGGCGCGGTTGCCGGCCAGTCGGGTCAGCGCGGAGGCCGTGAGCGTGAGCTGGTTGCCGGAGACGGTGTAGTCCCGGCCCTGGGCGAGTTGCGTGGTGCCCTGCCAGAGGCCGCGGAACGTCAGGCCGTTGGGGTTGAGGGTGAGCGTCTGGGCCGTGATCGCACTGGACTTCGCCAGGAAGACCTGGTCCGAGGAAGCCGTTCCCGAGCGGGTGGTCCAGCTCGACCTGATCCGGTTGATCAACTCAGGGTCGGTCCACTGCAGCGTGGTGCGGCTCAGGTAGGCGAAGGTTCCGGGGTCCCACAGGGCCGTGGTCACTCCGGCGGCGCGGGCCTCGTAGCCGAACTGCTCGAAGTACTTGAAGGCCTCGCCCCGTTCGACGCGGGAGGGGTGGTTGCTGTCGGGGTAGGCCAGCAGCCCGTACTCACCGAGGTAGACGGGTATTCCCTTGGAGGTGAAAGTGGCGCGGAGCCGGGTGAAGTTGTCGGTCATGTCCTGCTGCGAGGTGGCGTCGAAGCGCGTGCCGCCCGCGACGTTCACGCTGAACGGGTAGTAGCCGTAGTAGTGCACGGTGACCACGAGGTTGGGGTCGTTGAGCGACGTCATCTCGCCGGCCAGGGCGTCCAGGAAGGTCTGCCCGGAATTGGTGTGCAGGGTGGGCAGCACGAGCAGACGCGTCGCGTTGTTGCCACCGGACTGGCGCACGACGGTGTGGAACGCGGTGTTCAGTTCGTCGTTGTACTGGATGCCCTGGGCGTCGGTGGTGTTGTTGAACTGCGGCTCGTTGTTGCTCTCGAAGAGCAGCGTCTGGGAGGAGTCCCTGAACGTGGTGGCGATCTGGGTCCAGGTCGCCTTGAAGCGGGCCAGGACGTTGTCATGGTCGGTGGGCATGGAGGAGATCCACTGCCAGGAGTCGTGATGGATGTTGAGCACGACGTAGAGGCCGTCCGCCTGCGCCCAGTCGACCACCTGCTTGACGCGGTTCATCCAGGTCGCGTCGATCGTGTACGGGGCCGTGGCGGACTGGTGGCCCGACCAGGTGACGGGAATGCGGACGCTGCGGAAGCCCTGGGCCTTGATGGTGTCCAACAGGGGTTTGGTGACCGCGGGGTTGCCCCAGGACGTCTCGTCGGGGATGGCGTCGAGGCTGTTGCCCAGGTTCCAGCTGGGCTGCATCGCGGCCACGGCGCTCATGGGGCTGAGTGCCTTGGCACTGACTGTCGCGGACGCGTCCTTGTGGGCCGGTGCCGCGAAGGCGGCGGTGCTGGTCAGCCCGATCGCGGCGATCAGCGCCACCACGAGGCCGAGCAGCCGGCCGGGGCCGCTTCTGCGGCGGCCGGTGGGGGAGTGCGTTCCCTTCATCTTCGATCCTTCTCTGTCGGTCGAGCGGACGTTCCGCCCGTGGGGGGAAAGGAGCTCAACGCAGGGCGGGCCGTCCTTGGGCGGCGGCCCGAACTGGTTCAGGGGACGAGCGGCTCGTAGTCGAACCAGTCGAAGTGGACCGTGCCGGCCGCCGCGTACAGGCCGATGACCCGTCCGGTGAAGCCGCCGGCCACCTCGGTCGACAGGTAGCGGCCGTCGAGCTCGCCGAGAGAGGTGAAGGCGCCGTCCGGCTCCTCGATGCCGAGCGTGAGGAGGTCGGGACCGGTGCGGGGGCCCTTGTCAGGGGCGTCGGAGACCTGGAGGCGGAGCACCACGGGACCGGCGGGCACGGACCGTGATCCCACGACCGTGCGCAACGGTCCGACCCGGCCGAGGACGCGCACCTCGCCCTCGGCCGCCTCGATCTCGTAGTGATGCTCCTCGTCGAGGCGGACGGCGAGACCACCGCGCCCCTCGGCCGGGTCGATCAGAGCCCGCACCCGGCACGACAGGTGCTCCTGGCGACGGCCGACGAACACGACGTCCGGCTCGTCCAGGGAGTCACCGCGGGCGCGCAGGGTCAAGTGGCCGGACCGCTCCTTGGTGGTGCAGTACTCGGCGGGACGGTCGCGCACGGAGATCCACCGCGGCCGCAGCTCGCTGAGGTCGAAGTCGTCCCGGACCTCCTCGGCGGGGCCAGGGACGAGCGGCCAGGCGGGCACGGGCAGGACGGACGGCACCTCGTCGACGACCGGCCAGTCGTCCACCCACTTCACCGGCGCGAGGAAGGTCTCGCGGCCCAGCACATGCCAGCCGGGGGTGCCGCCCCGCGGCCGGACGCCCAGCAGCACCATCCACCAGGAGCCGTCAGGGCCTTGGACCAGATCCGCGTGCCCGGTGTTCTGGACGGGGTGGTGGGTGCCCCGGTGGGTGAGGACCGGGTTGTCCGGGCACGGTTCGAAAGGGCCGTCGGGTGTGCGGCCGCGTGCGATCGAGACACTGTGACCGCGCTCGGTGCCGCCCTCGGCGATGAGGAGGTACCAGTAGGCGCCGATGCGATACAGGTGCGGGGCCTCGGGGGCCATGGCACCGCGGGTGCCGGCCCAGACCTTGCGCGGCGGTCCGAAGGTCTCCCCGGTGTACGGGTCGATGCGGACCTGTCCGCCGCCGGCGGAGGTGCACCAGCAGGTGCCGTTCTCGTCCCAGGCCAAATCCGGGTCGATACCCGGAACGCCGGGCAGGCGGACGGGATCGGACCAGGGGCCGGCGGGGTCGGTCGCGGTGAACAGCACGTTGCCGCCGCCCTCGGCCACATTGGTGACGATCAGCCAGAAGCGGCCGTCGTGGTGGCGCAGGGTAGGAGCGTAGATGCCGCCGGACGACAAGGTGGCGGCGGTGAGGCTGAGCTGGCTCGGCCGGTCCAGGGCGTTGCCGAGCTGTGTCCAGTGGACCAGGTCGCGGCTGTGGAAGACGGGGATGGCGGGGAAGTACTCGAAGCTGGAGCAGGCCAGGTAGTAGTCGTCGCCGACGCGGCAGACGCTGGGGTCGGGGTGGAAGCCGGGGATGACGGGGTTGGTCACGGCGGCATCCGCCCGCTGTTTCTCTGACACTCGGTCAAGTTCCTTCCGGGTGAGGTGAGTCGGCATGTTCAGGGGGTGTCCGATGCCGCGTGGGCGAGGCGGAGGAGCACCGCGGAGGGGGCCGCGGGCAGCGTGACGGTGAGATCGGCGGTGTCGTGGTGCCAGGAGGCGACGGCCTGGCTCGCGGCGGGGTAGAGCAGATCGACGCGGGCCGCGCGGCCGTGCAGATGAGACAGCGGGAGCGTGGTGGTGGTCTCCGCACCGGGGCGGCGCCAGACCGTGAGATAGGTGGTGTCCGGGGTGTGGAGCGCCAGGCCGAGCCACGGGTCGTCCCAGGCCGGCAGGCCCAGCGGCCACGCGGGAACGGCCTGGGCCAGGTCGGTCCGGATGGCCTTGTACACGGTGACGGCCTCGTGGACCAGGGCACGGGCCTCGGGCGGCAGGTCCGGGAGCGGCCCGGACAGGTGGATGCGGCCGAGGAGGGCGTTGGCCAGGGTGAAGGCCACCTCGTCCGAGGAGTCCTCCGGCTGCGGGTACGCCCATACGGCGCCCTGTTCGGGGGTGACGGCGGTGGGCGCGGAGGCCGCGATGGGGGCGTAGAGCTGGAGGTTCTGCTGGTCGCTGGTGGACTGCAGTTGCAGCCGGGACAGCAGCGCGTAGTCCCAGCGCATGCCGCCGGAGGAGCAGTTCTCCACCACCAGGTGCGGATAGCGGTCCAGGATGCCGTCGAGCCAGTCGAGGTGGGCCCGGTTGTGGCCGAGCAGTCCGGCGCCCGGGGTCTCGCCGGGGTGGGCGCTGGTACCGGAGCCGGGGTCGATGTTGTGGTCGAGCTTGAGGTAGCCGACGCCCCACTCGCCGACCAGGCGGTCCACGACCTGGTCCAGGTGGGCACGGGCGGCGGGGTGGCGCAGGTCCAGGTGGTGGCGGCCGGTCTCGGTGACGCGGACGCCGTCTCGGCGGAAGAACGCCTCGTCGGGCAGGGACTTGGCCATGGGGCTGCGGACGCCGATCACCTCCGGCTCCAGCCACAGACCGGGCACCATGCCGCGCTCCCGGATGCGGTCCAGCACCTCATGGATCCCGCGCTCGCCGGGAAACCGGGACGCGGCCGGCTCCCAGGCTCCTACGCTGTCCCACCAGCCGCCGTTCTCGCCGTCGTACCATCCTGCGTCGATGACGAAGTACTCTGCGCCCGCCTCGGCCGCCGCGTCGATCAGCGGCAGCAGCTTCTCCGTGGTGGGGTCGCCCATCAGGCAGTTCATGTAGTCGTTGAAGATGACCGGGAGCCGCAGGTGGTCGGCGTGCGGGCGGCGGGCGGCCCGGCGATAGCGGGTGAGCGCGGCGAACGCCTCGTCCGGGCCCCCGGCGTCGCTGAACGCGAGCGCGACGGGCACGGTACGGAACTCCGCGCCCGGCTCCAGCGGTTGCCGCCAGCCGTGATGGATGTCGGTCGGGCCGAACAGCGCGAGGTAGGCCAGCGTGTCGCGCTCGCCGCACTCCCAGTGCCAGCCGCCTGAGTTGTGCTCGATCTGCCACAGCCACGTGCGGCCCTTGCGACGGTCGGTCAGACCGCCCATGGGCAGCCGGCCGCAGCTCGACCACACACCCCGCCCGGTCCGGGTGAACTCGCCCTTGCCGTTGTCGTAGACCACGCGGCCGTCGAGGACCGGCGAGGTCACCCGCATCGGCCGGCGCTGCCAGCGGCATTCGGCGACCCAGTCGTTCTCGGCCCACAGCAGGTCGGCGCCGTCGATGGCCTCCGGACCGTCGGCGAGGGGACCGACGACGAGAGAGGAGACGGACTCCAGGTGCAGGGTGGCGTCCCCCTCGTTGCGCAGGACCACCTCACTGCGCAGTACGGGCACTCCCTCCGGCGAGCGGTAGGTCACCTCGGCGACGAGCCCGGTCTCCGGGTCGTGGAGTTCGACGGTGAGCACATGCCAGCCGCCGTCGCGGGTCGCACGGTGCGCGCGGTGACGCAGCCGCCCGCCGATGTACGAGTCGATGAGGCGCCCGCCCGACCATGCGCGGCCGTCCCCCGCCGCCGTCACCTCCACCAGGGGCAGCGGAGGCCACGACCGCCGCTCGGGAGACCCTCCGCCGGGGAGGCCGAGATGGGTGAGACGGGCGATGCCGTCCTCACCGACGACGATCTCGACCTCCAGGGCCCGGTGGCCCCATCGGACGATCGGGGGTGCGCTGGTCATTGCTGCCTTTCCGAAGAGAGAGGGAGGAGGAAGACCGTGCTCAGGCGATACGGAGTACGGCGCTGCCGCCGGCGGCCAGTTCGGCGGCCGTGCCGCTCGTGAGCAGGTCGTGTGCGGGCTCGGGTGACAGCCTCGACCTGTGGGGGCAGCTCCGGCATCTCCGGGCCCACTCCGGTCTCCTCGAGCAGCCGGGCGACCAGTGCGCCGTAGCCGGCGTCGTCGAGGCGGTTCGAGAGGTACCACCCGTGCCCGGTGCCGAAGCGGTGAGGTGAGCAGAGCCTGTTCTTCATCCGACTGTGCTCCCCGCGGCCTGGCGGTGGCGGCAGGGGTGTGCTGCTCGGCCAGTTGCTTCGGGCACGGATGACGACCGGGGCATCCTCAAGCGCGAGATGGAGCTCCCCGGCGCCAGCCGGTAGGGGAGGAAGCCGGGGTCGGTGGCCACGTCCGGGCTGTTCGACACCAAGGGCATGTCCGGCTTGACGGAGATCCTGGGTGAGTGGACGGGCAGTGCCTTCTTCGGGCCCGACGCCGGCTCGGCCCCGGTCTGGTGCTCGCCGGTTCTGCGGGCCGACAGGGGGCGGGCCATCGCGGCGGCTTCGGCCGCGGCGGACGTTGCGCCGACGACGCCTCTCCGGTTCAACTGGTTGGTCATGACGCGGCGCTTCCCCATCGGCGGACCGAAGCGCGTCGAAGCGCTTCACCTGGCGGGGAACGTTAATGACATGTTTTTGGCTGAACAAGAGGGAAGGACGTCAAGAAACTTTCTTCCTGCTTGGCTGTTGACGGCCCCAGAGGCCGATGGCCAGTGTCGAAGCGCTTCGATTCCTTGCGGCCAGGCTGCTCAGGGGTTTCGTGTGGACGTGCGGGTCTTCGCGTGTCGGGGGCGCCAGTTCGCCGCTGTCCTCGTTGATCGCCTGGATCGGTCCGGAGCCGAAGAGTTCGGTCTGCGAACGGTGGGCTGGCGGTGCCCTTCCAGGTGACGCCGTCGATACATGGGCGGTGCCGGTGTACTGCGGAGGGCAGGTCGCCGACCCTCGGCAGATCCGCCCGGCCGTCCATCGGATTCCGGTGCGCACCAATGAACTCCGCACTCTGTCTACGCAGTCAGAACGGACGCGTCAAGGCTTTCAACGGACTCGGCTGTCTCGCTCGACCAAGGGCTCGGCTGAGCGCCTGCGCAAGGTTACGAATCTGTTCCGGGCGCTTGACGGCCGCCGTATGACTGCGTAGACATGGCAGCGCAGTCAGGCGCACACCGGCCACCATCGGCCACACCGGTCACCATCATCTGGAGCCACCATGAGGCGAGGCGCAGGGCGGGGCGGCAGTTCCGGCGCACCGCGCAGTGTGGATGTGGCCCAGCTGGCGGGTGTCTCCCAGAAGACCGTGTCCCGGGTCTACAACGACGAGCCGTACGTCTCCGCCGAAGTGCGCCGACGCGTCCTGCAAGCCGGTGAGGAACTCGGTTACCGGCTGAACAACGCCGCCCGGGCACTGGCCTCCGGGCGTACCCGGTCCATCGGCGTGGTGACGCTCGGTACCGCCCTGTACGGACCCGCCTCACTGATCATGGGGGTCGAACGCGCCGTACGGGACACGGGATACGCCCTTCGCGTGGTCAACACCCTGGAAGGCGACCCTACGGGCGTCGCCGGTGCCGTCGACTCACTTCTGGAACAGGGCGTCGACGGCATCGTCATCTCCGAGCCGATCGACGACGGGCACGGCGACGACCTCTCCGCCCGCGTCGAGGTACCGGTCCTTGTCCTAGGGGCGCCACCCCTGTCCATGCCCAGGACCCTGGCCGCGGGCGTCGGCGCCGACCTGATGGCGCGTACGGCGACCGAGCACCTGCTGGAACTGGGGCACGACACCGTCCACCATCTCGCCGGTCCATGGCGGTGGTACGCCGCCCGTGACCGGCTGGAGGGCTGGCGGTCCACGCTCGCCGCGTACGGCAGGACGATCCCCCGCGTCGTCGAGGGCGACTGGTCGGCCGCCAGTGGCTACGCGGCGGGTCGCGAGCTGGCCGGCGACCACGACATGACCGCGGTGTTCGCCGCCAACGACGACATGGCGATCGGTCTCATCCGCGCGCTGTCGGAAGCCGGCCGACGGGTGCCGGAGGACGTCAGTGTCGTGGGTTTCGACGACATTCCCGTCGCCGCCTATGTGACTCCCCCTCTCACCACGATGCGCCAGCCCTTCGACACCGTGGCACAGGAGGGGCTCAAACGCCTCGTGCACTCCATCGAGAACCCGGACGCGCCACCCCTGTCGGCCGGTGAACCACCGGTCGACCTCGTGATCCGCGCCTCGACCGGGCCCCCGCCGTCGACCCGGACGACCCCGGGCCGAGACCGGGCCCTGGCCTCATCTCCGCGTGGGAGCCGGACCGGCCCACCCCGGGAGGGAGGTGCATCCACGTCGAGCTGATCAACACCGACCGGCCCTAGAAACGGCGTTCCCAGCCGGACAGGCAACCGTGAGGCGAGCCGCCGTACCGGTCCTGTGCCCGTCGGACTCGTTCACCCGCCTCGCACCCCGGGACAGCTCGTCGCACCGACGACGTGACTCGTCCTCCCCTCCGGGCCGTAGCCACTGAGCGACCTCGCTGCCACAGCTCTCCGCTCCACCCGCAACCCTCCCGTCCACGGGTCTTCACCTCCGCAGCAGGTGGGACCCCCGGGCGGTGTCCGCGAAGACGTGCACCCGTGCCATGTCGACCTCCGTGTCCTGGCCGTCGCGTCCGAGCCTCCCGTCTTCCTCGTCACCCTCCTTCCTCGTCACCCCCCATTCCTCATCACCCTCCTTTCGCACGCCCGTGCTCGGCGTGCGATTCCTCAGCCATCGGCGGGAGTTCGTCATGCGCAGATCCCACTCCACCCCCAGCCAGTCCCAGATGAGCCGCCGGCTCCTGCTCACCGCCGCGGGAGCTGTCTCGTTGGGCGCCGCTCTGTCCGCCTGCGGCGGCGGTGACGGCGGCGGTTCCGCCTCCGCGTCCTCGAAGCCGGTCAGCCAGGCCGACATCGACACGGCGATGAAGAAGCCGACCGAGCTGACGTTCTGGACGTGGGTTCCGGACATCGATCAGGAGGTCGCGCTCTTCGAGAAGAAGTACCCGGCGATCAAGGTCAAGATCGTCAACGCGGGTCAGGGCGTGCAGCACTACACGAAGCTGCGCACCGCGATCAAGGCCGGCAGCGGCGCTCCGGACGTGGCACAGATGGAGTACCAGGCCATACCCACGTTCACGATCACGGACAGCCTCCTGGACCTGAACCCGTTCGGCGCGGCCAAGCTGAAGGACACGTTCGTCGACTGGACCTGGGGACAGGTCAGCGGCCCCAAGGGCGAGATCTGGGCGATCCCCCAGGACACCGGTCCGATGGGCATGCTGTACCGGGCGGACATCTTCGAGAAGCACGGCATCGAGCCGCCGAAGACCTGGGACGACTTCGCCGCCGCGGCCCGCAAGCTGCACAAGGCCGACCCGGAGGTCTACCTGACCAACCTGGCCGGCAACGAGGCGGCCGCCTGGCACGGCCTGCTCTGGCAGGCGGGCGCCAAGCCCTACGCGACCTCCGGCAAGGGCAACGTCTCCATCGACGTCGACGACACCATCTCCAAGAAGCTCGCCGCCTACTGGGGCGGCCTGGCCCAGGAAGGTGTCATCGGCGTCGAGCCGGACTTCACCGACGCCTGGTTCTCCGCGCTCAACAAGGGCAAGTACGCCACCTGGATCACCGCCGCCTGGGGGCCGGTCTTCCTCGCCGGCTCGGCCAAGTCCACCGCGGGCAAGTGGCGGGCCGCCCCGCTGCCGCAGTGGGACACGTCGAAGCCGAGCTCGGGCAACTGGGGCGGTTCGACCAGCGCGGTCATCAAGCAGACCAAGAACCCGATCGCCGCCGCGGTGTTCGCGCAGTTCCTCAACAGCGACCCGGCCAGCGCGAAGCTGTTCAACACCAAGCAGTCGTTCTTCCCGGCGACGAAGCCACTGCTCGAGGACCCGTCCTTCACCGGTGCGGCGGCCCCCTTCTACGGCGGACAGAAGGTCAACCAGGCCTTCGCCGACATCGGCAGGACGGTGAGCCCCGACTTCCAGTGGCCGCCGTTCCTCGACCAGGCCGTCACCGACTGGACCGAGACCGTGGGCACGGCACTCACCAGGAAGAAGGACGCCGTCGCCGCGCTCGACGCGTGGCAGTCGCGGCTCACCACCTACGCCAAGGCCCAGGGCTTCACCGTCAAGGCCCCGTGAGGTCCGGCGGGTCCCGCGCCGATGCCCTCCGGCAGCGACCCGGGACCCGCGCCCGGCCCGCCCCTCCCACAAGGCACCCACCCGAAAGGCCCGATGATGACTGCCACGACCGTGGCCTCCACCGAGGAGCCGCGCCGAGCGGGGCCGAAGCGACGCCCACTCGGTGGCCTGCGTCAAGGTGCGGCAGGTCCCCTGTTCGTCGCACCGTTCATGGTGCTGTTCCTGCTGATGTTCCTCGCCCCGCTCGGCTACGCCGCCTACCTCAGCCTGTTCCGGGAACAGCTCATCGGCGGGAACGCGTTCGTCGGGCTGGACAACTACGTGACAGCCCTGAAGGACCCGCTCCTGCGCCAAGGAGTCCTGCGGGTCGCGACGTTCTTCGTGATCCAGGTCCCGCTGATGCTCCTGCTGGCTCTGGCCTTCGCGCTCGCGCTCGACAGCGGCCTGCTGCGGCTCGCGCGGGTGATCCGCCTGGGCATCTTCGTGCCCTACGCCGTCCCGAGCGTCGTCGCCACCCTGATGTGGGGCTACCTCTACGGCCCGGACTTCGGGCCGTTCGCCCAGCTGAGCGACAAACTCGGTCTGCCGGTCCCGCACTTCCTCAGCGACGGATGGATGCTCGGAAGCCTGGCGAACATCGTGACCTGGGAGTTCGTCGGCTACAACATGATCATCCTGTATGCGGCTCTGCGGACCGTCCCCCCGGAGCTGTACGAGGCGGCGGCGATGGACGGCGCCGGCGCCTGGCGGACCGCCTGGTCCATCAAACTCCCCGCCCTGCGCCCCGCGTTGCTGCTCACCCTGCTGTTCTCCGTGATCGGCAGCTTCCAGCTGTTCAACGAGCCGAAGCTGCTGCAACCCGTCGCACCCGACGTCATCGACAACGCGTACACCGCGAACCTCTACGCCTACTCCCTCGCGTTCACCGGTCAGCAGGTCAACTACTCGGCCGCGGTGTCCTTCTTCCTGGGCCTGGTCATCGTGATCTTCTCCTACGCCGTCCTGTTCCTCGCGAACCGCAGGAGGACCTCGTGACGACCACGACTTCCCCTTCCACGTCCCGGCCGGCCCCGCCCGCCACCACGGCCGGCACCCGGCGGACCGCTCGTGGACAGCGCCGGCGGTCGGCCGGTCGCCGCAGCACACCGCTGACCATCGTGATGCTGGCCGTCCTCGCCTACTTCCTGCTGCCGCTGTTCTGGCTCGCCGTCTCCTCGACCAAGAGCACCCAGGACCTCTTCACCACCTTCGGTCTGTGGTTCTCGCACGCCCCTCAACTACTCGAGAACGTCCACGAGACGGTCACCCACGACGACGGCGTCTTCCTGCACTGGTTGCTCAACACGGTCCTGTACTCCGTCGGCAGCGCACTCGGTGCCGCCCTCCTGGCCGCCGCCGCGGGCTACGGATTCGCCAAGTACCGGTTCCGGGGCAACAACGCGGCCTTCGCCCTGGTACTCGGCGCCATCATGATCCCGACCACCGCCCTGGCCATCCCCACCTATCTGCTCTTCGCGAAGGTGGACCTGGTCAACACGCCCTGGGCGATCGTGCTGCCTTCCCTGGTCAGCCCGTTCGGGCTGTACCTCATGCGCATCTACGCCGCGGACGCCGTCCCGGACAGTCTCCTGGAGGCCGCGCGCATCGACGGGGCCGGTGAACTGCGCATCTTCGTCACGATCGCGCTGCGGCTGCTGGCTCCCGGCCTGGTGACCGTCGTGCTCTTCACCCTCGTGGCGACCTGGAACAACTACTTCCTGCCGTTGATCATGCTCAACGACCCGAAGCTGTACCCCGTCACGGTCGGCCTCTCCTCCTGGGCGTCCCAGGCCTTCGGCGGCGGGAGCGGCGCGAACAGCAACATGCTCGCGCTCGTGGTGACCGGCTCCCTCATCTCCGTCATCCCGCTCGTCGTCGCCTTTCTGCTCCTGCAGCGGTACTGGCAGAGCGGTCTGGCCACCGGCGGCGTCAAGCAGTGACGCCCGGCCGACGTCAGTGCCGACGCACCGGCCCGCCCCCATCGACTCCTCGGAGGTTCCCCCATGGCGGTTCTGCCCGCCCGCGTCCTGTTCGGTGCCGCGTACTACCACGAGTACACGCCCGCCTACGACCCTGAACTGCGGCCCAACGAACGCCTGAAGACCGACCTCGACCTCATGGCGCAGGCGAACTTCACCGTGATCCGCGTGGGGGAGTCAGTCTGGTCGACCTGGGAGCCCGAGAACGGCCGCTTCGATCTCGACTGGCTCCAGCCGGTCCTCGACGGCGCCCACGAGCGCGGCATCTCCGTCATCCTCGGCACCCCGACCTACGCCGTTCCACCGTGGCTGGCCCGCCAGTACCCGGAGATCACCGGCGAACGCCGTACCGGCGAGCGCATCGGCTGGGGCGCCCGGCAGGAGGCGGACTTCACCCACCCCGCCTTCCGCTTCCACGCCGAGCGGATCATCCGGAAGATCGTCGCCCGGTACGCGGGCCATCCGGCGGTCATCGGCTGGCAGGTCGACAACGAACCCGGCCTGCACCTCTTCCACAACCACGGCGTCTTCCAGCGGTTCGTCGACCACCTGCGCGACAAGTACGGCGACGTCGAGACCCTCAACCGCGAGTGGGGGCTGGTGTACTGGTCGCACCGCCTGTCGACCTGGGCCGACCTGTGGACCCCGGACGGCAACGAACAGCCTCAATACGACGTCGCCTGGCGGGAGTTCCAGGCCCGCCAGGTCACCGAGTTCATCGGATGGCAGGCGGACATCGTCCGTGAGTACGCCAGGCCCGAGCACTTCGTCACCACGTGCATCTCCTACACCCGCCAGGGGGTGGCGGACGACGAGATGAGCGACCGCCTCGACATCGCCTCCGGCAACCCGTACTACGACATGCAGGACGGCCTGCGGCTGCCCGACCCCACACCCGACGAGCACGAGCAGGTCTGGAAGACCACCGGCGTGTGGTCGATGTACCAGACCGCCGACTGGATGTTCTCCTCCCGCCAGGAGCCCTTCCTCGTCACCGAGACCAACGCCAACTCCATCGGCTTCGCCTGGGACAACCGGCCCGGCTACGACGGCCAGTGGCGCCAGGCCGCATGGGCGCACGTGGCGCGCGGCGCCCGGATGATCGAGTACTGGCAGTGGCAGACCCTGCGGTTCGGCGCCGAGACCTACTGGGGCGGAGTCCTCCCGCACAGCGGCCGGCCCGGCCGCACCTACGCCGAAGTCGCGCAGTTGGGCGCGGAGTTCGCGAAGGCCGGACCGCTCGTCGCCGGACTCGAGCCGGATGCCGACATCACGATGGTCTACTCGATGCCGAGCAAGTGGCTGATGCAGAAGTACCCGCCGTTGTCCAAGCCGGACGGCTCGCCGGATCCTGCCGCCTACCACCGCCTCTTCGACCCCTTCTACCGGGGCGCCTTCGACGCCGGCCGCCAGGTACGGATCGTGCACGCCCGACAGCTGTACGAGCGGATGGCACCGGAAGAGGCCGCCCGCAGCCACCCCGTACTGGTGGTACCAGCGCTGTACATCGCCGCCGACGCCACCCTCGACTGGCTCGCCGCCTACGCGCACGCGGGCGGTCACCTGGTCCTCGGCCCGCGCACCGGCTACGCCGACCACGAGGCCCGGGCCCGTCACGAACCGGCGCCGGGACGGCTCGCAGAGGCCGCGGGGGTCCAGTACGACGAATTCAGCAACCTGGTGGGGACGGTCGCGGTCCGCGCCGTACCCGGTGGCCCGCTCCCGGTGCCCGCTCAGGCGACGGCGACGCACTGGGCCGAGGGCCTCACGGTCGTCGGCGCCGAAGCCCTCGCCTCGTACGAGCACCCGCACTTCGGGCGCTGGCCGGCCGTCACCACGCACCGCCACGGCGCCGGCCGGGTCACCTGCGTGGGCACCGTGCCGGACCGCCACCTCGCCAAAGCGCTGGCCGCCTGGATGGCTCCGGACCCACGGGGCGGGTGGCAGGAACTCCCCGAATCCGTGACAGCGACGACGGGCACGGCTCCCGACGGACGGCGCGTCCACATCGTGCACAACTGGAGCTGGCAGCCCACGCGGGCCCAGACCCCGGTGAATCTGGCCGACGTCCTGAACGGCGACCTCGTACCGGCCGGTGCCGCGGTGGACCTGGGCCCGTGGGACGTACGTGTCCTCGTCTCCGGCGACACCGACGGCGCGCCGGCCTCTGAAGCAACCGACCGATCCTGATCCATCCCCTGAGGAGGGGCCATGCAGAGAAGAAGGCTTGGACGAGCCCTCGGAACCTTCGCGGCGACATCCGCGATACTCGCGATACCCATGGTCAGTGCGCAGGCGTACAACCCGACCGGCGGAATCCTGTACCAACTCGGCAGCGACCCGTGCCTGAAGGGCCGGGGCAACTGCGCCGTCTACCCGAAGTCGGCCCAACTGCCCGGCGGGCGGCTGGTCGCGTCGTTCGAGAAGTCCACCGTCGTGCCGGCGTCGGGCAGCGCCGACGGGCAGACCCTGCCCGTCTACAAGAGCGACGACCACGGCACCAGCTGGCAGCCGCTGTCCGAGGTCAAGGCACCGGCGTACCTCTCCAAGGACCCCAAGTACGCCAAGTACACGAGCAATTGGACCAACCCGTACCTGTACGTACTCCCGCAGAGCGTCGGCGCGCTGAAGGCCGGCACCCTGCTCCTGGCGAGCGTCGTTTCCGGTGACGACTCCTACTACAAGGAGCACAAGGCGGCCGACCCGAGTTGGACGCCGAACAACGACGGCGACCGCGGCGACATGGCCATCGCCCTGTACTCCAGCACCGACCAGGGCAGCAGTTGGAAGGTCGTCAACGTTGTCTCTACCGCCGGCTGGCAGGGCGGCAGTGCGGGAGCGGTCGGGCAGAACATCGCGGCCGCCAACACGTACCAGCAGGTGGACCCGCTCTGGGAGCCGTACCTGATGGTCTACCAGGGCAAGCTGGTCTGCTACTACTCCGACGAGAACGACTACACCGGCTTCGACCCGGTCACCGGCGTCCCGAAGAAGGATCCCGCCAACGACACGGCGACCGACTCGCACGGCCAGATCCTCGTGCACCGCACCTGGGACGGCAGGAACGCCGCATGGAGCGACCCCGTCGTCGACATCTCCGGATCCGTCCAGGACCTGGGCGGTGGCAAGACCGAGATCGGCGGCGGCAGGCCGGGCATGACCAACATCGTCCGCACGACGGACGGCAGGTGGATGCTCACCTTCGAGTACTGGGGCGGCGGCGCCAACACCCGCTACGCCATCGCCGACGATCCGCTCACATTCTTCCGCGGCACCCAGACCGGCATGTCCGTCGGCTCCCTCCCGGTCGTCGCGGGGTCCCACCCGCTCGCGGGCGGCGGCAGCCCGGTCCTGATCCGGCTGCCCGACGGACGCCTGGTCTACAACGCGTCGAACAGCGGCGACGTGTGGGTCAACGAGAGCGGCCGCAGCGACGGCGTGTGGACGGAGTACCAGACCACCTCGCCGGCCGGCTACAGCCGCAACCTCCAGTACGTCGACGGCACCGGCCGCATCGCGATCCTCAACAACCAGGGCACCTCCACGATCGCCTACGCCGAGGTCGACCTCGGGGATTCGGCCGGCACCTACTACCGGCTCGTCAACCGCAGGACCGGCCAGGTGATCGGCACCGGCAACAAGACCAACGACGCGAACCTCGGGAACGGCGACGTGCCCGACGTAGCCCTGGAGGACGCCGGTGCCGCGGCGGACCAGGACACCCAGTACTGGCACGTCGTGACCGAACCGAACGGCGGCACAACCCTGCTGAACAAGTCGGGCGGCCGCGCGGCCGCCATCTGGACCGGCAACGCCACGGCCGGCCAGCGGATCGGCCAATGGGTCGACAACAGCTCGTCGGGCAGCTGGAACCTCGTCAAGACCTCCGACGGCTACTACCGGCTCCAGGCGGTCAAGAACACCACTCTCTATCTGACCGGAGCGTCCGCGGGAGCACCGCTGACCCTCCAGAGCGCCGCCGACGACGGCTCTCAGGACTGGAAGCTGGTCCGTTAGGTCACCGGAGGAACCTGGCCGGGTTCCGGCTCGATCGCCGGAACCCGGCCACGTCCGTTGCACATTCGGGTGCATGCGTGTTCAAGGCGGGGGTAGTCGGATGATCACCGGTCAGCGGGCAGGCTGACACGAGGCCGACACAGTGGGAGGGGCACATCATGGCGACGACGACCGTGCGGACCGCCGGACAGACGGTGACCATGCCGGAGATCACCGACCCGTCCCAGGTGGCTCCCAAGGACGCGCGGGAGTTGTCGAAGCTGTTCTTCGAGCAGCTCGCGGTGCTGGAGGAAGGCACGCCCGAGTACCAGTACGCGCGCAACACGCTGATCGAGATGAACATCTCCCTGGTCCGTTACGCGGCCGGCCGGTTCCGCAGTCGTGGCCAGGAGGAGATGGAGGACATCGTCCAGGTCGGCATGATCGGCCTGATCAAGGCGATCGACCGGTTCGAGCTGTCCCGCGAGGTGGAGTTCACCTCCTTCGCCGTCCCCTACATCGTCGGTGAGATCAAGCGGTTCTTCCGCGACACCTCCTGGGCCGTGCACGTGCCTCGCCGGTTGCAGGAGGCCCGCGTGCAACTGGCCCGCGCAACCGAGGAGTTGAGCAGCCGACTGGGCCGGACGCCGACCACCGGGGAAC
Organism: Streptomyces sp. NPDC050759; assembly: GCF_044456945.1. Classification (NCBI taxonomy): domain Bacteria; kingdom Bacillati; phylum Actinomycetota; class Actinomycetes; order Kitasatosporales; family Streptomycetaceae; genus Streptomyces; species Streptomyces sp. NPDC050759. The sequence goes on from NZ_JBITGI010000003.1 coordinate 416,591, forward strand.
TGTCCGAGCTGATGAGTCTGCCCGAGGAGGAGATCGTCGAGGCCCGACTGGCCTCGAACGGCTACAAGTCGGCTTCTCTGGACGCGGCGATCGGCGGCAGTGAGGAGGGCGAGAGCGTCCTCGCGGACTTCATCGGCAACCAGGACCCGGCGCTCGGCCTGGTCGAGGATTTCCACGCCCTCGCACCCATGATCGCCGAACTCGACGAACGCGACCGCAAGATCATCCACTGGCGCTTCGTCGAGGAACTCACCCAGGCCCAGATCGCAGAACACCTCGGTGTCTCCCAGATGCACGTCTCCCGCCTGATCACCCGCCTTCTGACCCGCCTACGCGAAGGCATGCTCAGCAGCCACTGAACACAGAGGCGTGGCAGCGCGGGCGCCCCGTTCGTCACCGTGGGGCCGGGCCCGGACCGAGTCAAGGGGTGAGGGGTTCGAGCACCTGATTGTGGGTGTGCTGGTAGATCACAGAGGTCCGGAAGCCGACAACTTCGCGGCGCGCGGTGAACTTGTCCATCAGGAAGCCGTGGAGGTAGTCGATGCTGGGCACGGAGACGTGCACGATCATGTCGTCGCCGCCGGTGACGACGTAGACCGTGCTGACCTCGGGCAGGCCCGCCGCATAGGTCTTGAACGCCTCGATGACCGCCCGGCTGAGGGGCCGGATCTGGAAGTGGATGAGCGCTTGGACATGGCGGTTCAGGGCGGCGGGATCGACGGCGGCGTGGTAGCCGGTGATGACTCCGCGGGCACGTAGGGCGCGGATGCGTTCGAGGCAGGTCGACGGGGCGATGCCGAGCGTGCGGGCGAGGTCGCGGTTGGTCTGCCGCGCATCACGCTGCAGATGCCGGACGATCGCCGAATCAAGTTCGTCCATGCGGCGATTATGGCCGCCGTACCGAATTCCATTCGGCCCAGCGGCGCAACAGCTGTCGGAAGGGCTAGCTTCACGCCATGACAGCCGCACTTGAGGAAGCTCTGGCCCTCCAGGTCCCGGATCCTTCGCACGAGCTGGTACAGGTCGTGCGCGGCCGCCGCAGTGGCCTCGCGATCACCATCGCGGTCCACTCGACCGCGCTCGGCCCGGCCGCCGGCGGGTGCCGGATCGCTCACTACCCCGACCCCGCCGCCGCGGTCGCGGACGCGTTGCGGCTGGCGGAGGCGATGACCGAGAAGAACGCGCTGGCCGGTCTCGACCACGGCGGCGCAAAGTCGGTCGTCGCCCTCCCCGCCGCGACTCCTCCGACAGGCGTGGAGCGCACGGCGTTGCTCCACGACCTCGGCGACGCGATCGACTCGCTCGGCGGCCGCTACACCGCAGGCCCGGACGTGGGAAGCAGCCCGGCCGACATGTCCGTGATCGGCGAACGCACCACGCACGTGTGCTGCCGGCCCGTCGAGGACGGCGGCAGCGGTGACTCCTCCTTCCACACCGCGCGCGGGACCCTCGCGGCACTGGGCGCGGTGGCCGACGAGGCCTTCGGCTCACCGGAGCTCGCCGGCCGGTCCGTCGGGGTGATCGGCCTCGGTGCGGTCGGCGCCCACGTGGCCCGGCTCCTGTCCCGGGCCGGCGCGCGGCTCGTAGTGACGGACATCGACCCGGCCACCCGCAGCCTGGCCGAGGAGATGGGCGCACGCTGGGTGGATCCGGACCACGCACTCACCACGGAGGTCGGCATCCTCGTGCCGGCCGCTCTCGGCGGCCTACTTACCGCGCGCACGGTGCCACTGCTGCGGTGCGCAGCCGTCGCCGGCCCGGCCAACAACCAACTCGACAAACCGGCCACCGCCCGCCTCCTCGCCGCCCGCGGCATCCTCTGGGCACCGGACGTGGTCGTCAGCGCGGGAGGAGTCATCCACGCCACCGGGGTCGAACTGCGCGGAGAATCCGAGGAACAGCTGACCGAGCGTCTGGCCGGCATAGCAGCGACGCTCCGGCAGGTCTTCCACACGGCCCGGACCCACGGGACCACACCCGCCGAGGCGGCCACCGAACTGGCCGGGCAACGCGTTCGCACGGGCTACCGGGGAGAGATGACGACATGACGAACCGCTGGGTCGGAGTGACCATCGACTGCCTCGACGTGGAACGGATCGCGGGCTTCTGGAGCGCACTACTGGACCGCCCCCCAACGCCGTCCCGGCCCGGCTGGGTCTACCTCGGCAACTCCGGCGACCCACAGCCCCGGCTCACCTTCCAGCCCGTGACCGAGCCGAAGCGCACCAAGGTACGCCTGCACCTCGACGTCGCAGTCGACGACATCGACCGCGGCATCGCCCAGGTCGTCGCCCTCGGCGGCCGGTTCACCGGCGAACGGCACGACTACGACGAAGGCGTGGTCGTCGTGATGGCCGATCCCGAAGAGCACGCATTCTGCCTGGTCCAGTACTACTGATCCGCCCCATGCTCCGTCATGCCAACTGCCTCGGCCGACAGGGGACTTGGCCAACGAACGGCGGTGCTCGCGGCGCCTACTGGTACGCCTACTGGTAGCAGGGAGGCGCGCACTGGACGGTGACGGTGCCGTGCTGGTGGTCGGCCGCGGCCGGGATGGCGGGGACCTTGCTGGTTTCCCACGGCATCGGTGCCGCCATGGCGGGCGCGCCGAGGAAGCCCAGGGCGGTCGCTGCCAGGAACACCACGGTGATCGCCCGCTTGCGCACGTTCATTGTTCCCCCATGGTCGTGTCTGTCTGTGTTCCCACCCTCTACGGCGCCGTCATCGTCACGCTCTGGGGTGGTGCCGAGCGGGTGGCGATGACGGAGCAACAGCCGAGCACCAAGAGTGCGATCAGCGCAGCCTTGACGGCACGCCCCATGTCGTTCCCCCCGGTCGTCAACGGTTGCAAGAAGAGTGCCACCCACCTGCACGGGCCGCTATGTTTTCGATCCTCTTCGAAACGTCGTCCCGGTGCCGGCCAGCAGGTTCAGAGCCAGGGGCGTCGCCGTGTGCTCGACGTGCTTGCCGTCGCGCCTGCTGACGATGAGTCCAGCACCGCGCAGGACGCCTATCTGATAGCTCGCACTGGCCGGTGCGAGCCCGAGATCCCGCGCCAGGTCGGTGGTGGTACGAGTGCGATGACCGGCCACGTCGACCAGTACCGCGCTCCTCGTCCGGCCGAGCAAGCGTTCCAGCCGCTCCTCGCCGGCTCGCGCTATGTCGAGCGGCTGCTTCATGACGGGGTAGACAAGGACCGGATCGAGGCCGGGATCAGCAAGGGCGGTGGGTCTGCGCCAGCAGAAATACGACGGCACGAGCATCAGCCCCCGCCCGTCCAGCCGCAGCTCCCGGTCGACGGGATAGTCGACGTCCAGATACGGCGGGTTCCATCGCGCGAAGGGGCGCAGGCCCTCCAACAGGGCGGCGCTGCCTCCGCCGAGCACGGCGCGCGTGCGGACCGCGACGTCGTCGACCACAGCGGAACGGATGTGCCGCCAGTGGGGTTCCAGGAGCGTCCGGAACGAGTCCCGTAGAGCGTCGGAGACCACTTTGAGCGAGGCGACGGCCGGTTCGTGGGGGCCGCGCATCCACCCCGGCACCGGCCTTGTGTCGGCGAATCGCGTCAGTTCCGCGGCTAATCGGTCACGGGGCGTCGCCCGTAGCTCGTCGAGCCCCGCCTCCAGGCACTCGCCCGTGACCGAGGGCGTGAGGAAGTCGGGGATGTAGCCGGAGGCCGGGATGACGGTGCGCAGGGTGTGCAGTGCATGTGAGGCCCGTCGGTCCCGCGACAGCCGCCGACCTGTCTCGCGGCGCCAGTGCCCGAACTCCACGAGCCCCTGAGACGTCTGGAGGCGGCATACCGCGCACATCAACTCCCACAGGGGTTCGGGCTGCTGAGCGATCCGGATGTTCTCCAGATCGCGCCAGCCGAAGTGGATACGAAGCAAGTGGCTCCTTGTGAAGGGAGGTGTGGACCCCATAGATCCTGATGCAGTGGGTCGGGAGGGGAAAGCCGAGAGTTGGGAGAGGATGACCTTCTTGTCGATAAACTTTCGTTTATGAGTCCTGGTGGCGGATCCGGTGGCAAACGAGAACCGAGCTTCCACCAACTCCGACTCCTTCTCGTCCTCGCGCAGGAGCTTCACTTCGGGCGCGCCGCAGCGCGGGTCTACGTCACTCAGCCCGCCTTCAGCCAGCAGATCCGGTCGCTGGAACAGCGGCTCGGAGTCGTACTCGTCGAGCGCGGCGGCGGGAATGTGCGGCTCACCGCGGTCGGCCGGTCCATCGCCGAGGAGGCCGGGGCAGTGGTCGATGCCATGGCCCGGCTGCGCCAGGCGGCCGACCGTCATGCCGGCGCGGCGCGTGGACTCCTGAGGGTCGGCAGCCTCGGGGCCGAGGCGGCCATGCCCTACGCCCAGGCCATCCTCTCCCACCTTCGCGGAACGCATCCGGACCTCGAGATCGAGGTCCGCAATCTGACCTTCGTCGACATGTTCAGCACTCTGCTCACCGGGGAGGTCGACGCCGCCTTCCTTCGCGGTCCCCTGCCCGGCGGGATCCAGTCCGTTCAACTGGCCACCGAGACGCGGGTGGTGTGTCTGTCCGCCGACGACCCGCTCGCCGACCGGGACACCCTGACGCTCGGCGACCTCGCCGACCGTATGGTCGTCGACATGCCACCGGAAGTGCCCCGGTCATGGTGGAACCATCTGACCGTGAATCCCCGCCCCGACGGCACAACGGTCCGCTTCGGCCCTGTCGTCAGGGACACCGAGGCCATGGTCCTCGCCGTCACCCAAGGGAGGGCGATCACCTTCCTGCCCTCCGCGGCCCGCCGCCTGTACCCGCGTGCCGGCATCACCTACGTCGACTGCCCGGAGTTGGGTCTCTCGACGGCCGAACTCGCCTGGCTTCCGGACCACCGCAACGCACCGGCCGTCTCCGCCCTGCGTGAGGCAGCCCGCCGGACAGTCCGGCAGCCCGGAAGCGCGGCTCTCGACGGCGCGCCCGAGGGGTGACGAGAGTGGGTCGCCCGCGGAGACAGTCCAGGACATGAGAGGCGCCACGGCCCGATCCCGGGGAGGTGCCGCGGCGAGTTCGACGATCAGCCGTCCGCCGAGTTCTCTGCATGCCGACGGTTGAGCGTGACACGTAGGCAACTTACCGACGAGCGTGGGGATTTGATTGATCCGAGGTGGCCGTGCGCGTCGAGGGGCTTGACCGCAGTGAGTGGCATCGTTAACTTTCGACAGGTCCGCCACTTGGACAGTGTTCACGATATCGAACGGCACGGGTGACTGGTCGAGCCGTTGAGCGGTGGCCGGGCGAGACTCAGCACCTCCCGTGGAAAAGGCAAGCGGGTAGTCACCATTGACTGTGGGAGCGCTCCCATCGGATCCGTGCGGAGACGGAGCGGGACCAGCAGCCCAGAGGAGGAAACGTGACGCAGAGCCGCAATGAGCCTCTGAGCGGGGAGAAAAGATCGACGAGCCGGAGGACCGTCCTGGCGACCTTGGGTGCCTTGCCCGTCCTCACCGCCGCGCCGTCGGTCGCGCATGCCTCTGATGCGGGGGCCGCGACCGCTGCCGCCACAGCGGTCATCGACCCGTCGGCAACGCGGCAGACGATCCGTGGCTTCGGCGGCATGAGCCACGCGGCCTGGATCGGCGAACTCACGGCGGCCCAGCGGGACACGGCGTTCGGGATCGGAGACGGGAAGCTCGGGTTCTCCCTGCTGAGGATCCCGGTACCCGAGGACCGGGCGGCCTGGAACCGCGATCTGGCGACGGCGAAGCGCGCGGTCGAGCTCGGGGCCTCCGTCATCGCCTCGCCGTGGAATCCTCCCGCCTCCATGGTCGAGACCTTCGTCCGCGGCAGCCAGACCAACGCGCGACGCCTCAGGTACGACATGTACGGCGCCTACGCCCAGCACCTGAACGACTTCACCACCTACCTGCGGAACAACGGAGTGAATCTGTACGGCATATCCGTGCAGAACGAGCCCGATTACGCGCAGGACTGGACGTGGTGGACCCCCACCGAAATGGTTCGCTTCCTGCGGGAGAACGCCGGCTCCATCGGCACCAGGGTCATCGCGCCGGAGTCCTTCCAATACCTGAAGAACATGTCGGACCCGATCCTCAACGACTCGGTGGCGCTCGCCAACGTGGACGTCATCGGAGCCCACCTTTACGGCACGCCGTTCGCGAACTTCCCTTACCCCCTCTTCAAGCAGAAAGGCGCGGGCAAAGAACTCTGGATGACGGAGGTCTACTACCCCAACAGTTCGGATTCGGCGGACCTCTGGCCCCAGGCGCTCGACGTGGGGGAGCACATCCACCGCGCCATGGTGGACGCAGAGTTCCAGGCCTACATCTGGTGGTACATCCGGCGCAGCTACGGCCCCCTGCGCGAGGACGGCAAGATCAGCAAGCGCGGCGCCGCCATGGCGCACTTCGCCAGGTTCGTCCGACCCGGGTATGTGAGGGTCGAGGCGACGGCGAAGCCGGCAACGGACGTCTACGTCTCGGCGTACCGGGGCGGCGGCTCCACGGTCGTCGTCGCCGTCAACAAGGGGGCCGCCGCGGTGAGTCAGCAGTTCACCCTGGCGAACAGCGCCGGGCCCGGTGTCTCGTCCTGGCTGACCGATGCGAGCAGGAATGTCGCGTCCCAGGGGACGACCGCCGTATCGAACGGCTCCTTCACGGTCACGCTCCCCGCTCGAAGCATGATGACGTTCGTGATCCGCTGAACGCGGACTCCCGGTCCCGGCAGCGTTCGATGGACGACCGACTCGCGCGTCACGCAGTACAGGCGGCGGTATCAACCAAGGTGCCGCGCGAAGAAACGCAGCGTGCTGTCCATCTCGAACGCCGGGACCTCACCGTGCTTGCCGGGGTTGGCGTGCAGCGTCTTCTCGGTTGAGGTGAAGGCGTCGAACAGTGCCAGGCTCTGGGCCCGTGGCACTCGCTCATCGTCCCACTGCACGAGGAACTCCACCGGGACGGCAATCCGTGCGGCGGTCTTGGCTGACACCTCAGCACCGGCCAGGCCGAGCACTGCCGCCCGGATCCGAGGCTCGGCGGCAATGAGCGGGACGCCGAGCACGCAGCCCAGCGACACACCCCAGTAGCCAACCGGGCCAACGCCCACATGGCTGAGCTTCTGTACCGCGTTGAGGACTGTCTGCCATTCCGGCACAATCTGGCGGACAGCGAGCGCCTGGAAGCCGGCGATCAGTGGGGCAAGCCCCTCACCGGTGCCGAGCCGGGCCTCGTACTCGGTCGCAATCCGGGTGAACTCCTCATGTTCCGGCCGGTCACCGTGGCTGGGCGCATCGACAGCCACCACGGCGAAACCGCACTCGGCCACGAAACGGCGCGCACGGTCCACGATGTCAGGGGCCTTCTTGTGCTGACCGCCGCCGTGCCCCAATGCGACAAGGGAACGGGTTCCGTCGGCACCCCATGGAGTCCATAGCACGCCAGGGATGTCGCCGAGGAGAAAGTGCTGTTCGAGGACTCCGTCGGACGATGTCTCAGAGGTGAAGCGCATAGCGTTTCGAGCCTTTCGGGATGCCTGCTGCGGGCGCTTCTGTCGTACTCCGCCCAGGGAGCCGTTCTGCCGCTCCTGTTGAAGGAGGCTTGCAGTGACCAGGTTCCTGCACTACGGCGGCCGAGGGATCAGGCTGGGGACGGGCCTGTCGCCTGGCGGGTCTGCTGGACCAGCACGGTAGTGGCGCGTTCCAAGAGTTCACAGAGTGCGGTGTGTTCGGAGGGCGTGAACGCGTCGGAAAGCGCGCGCTCGAGGACGATCACCTCTTGGTAGGCGCGCTCCAGCACTGCCTGACCCTTGTCGGTCAGGGTGGCGATCTGCACCTTGGCGTGTACTGGGGATGCCTCGCGGCGGATGAGTTCCTTGCTCTCCATGTTGGTCAGCACACTGCTCATGCTCTGCTGCGTCACCCCGCAGCGGCGCGCCAGTTGGGCACCGGACAGGTCGCCTTGGCGTGAGAGGAACAGCAGCACGGTGTACTGCGTCATGGTCAGCCCGTAGATGCGCAGCACCGCCTCGTGATGCGCCATCAGTGCCTGCTCCGACCGCCTGATCCGGGTGCAGAGGTCATCCCCCACCGGTGCTTCCACGATGCGCTCCCACTCCGTTAACAACCTCATGTGTTGACTCAGGGACCTTATATACCTAGGGTCCTCGACTATAAGGATACTGAGTCAACACAAGGGGCTGTAACCGTGAAGGGTGTTCTTCTCGACGCCGCAGACCGCTACCGGATCGCTGACATCGACGAACCCACCCCCGGCCCCGGAGAGGTGGCGATCCGCGTCGCCTACGCCGGTATCCAATGGGGCGACACCATGGTCCGGGACGGCTATTTCCCCGTGCCGCGTCCCTTCGTCCCCGGGTTCGAGGCGTCGGGGCACATCATCGCGGTCGGCCAGGGCGTCGAGCCAAGCCGCGTCGGCGAGCCGGTTGCCGCACTGACCATGGGAGGCGCCTATGCCGAGGTGGTCGTAGCCCCAGCCGTGTTCGCGATGGACGTGGGCGACATCTCGCTACGGACGGCCGCAGGGATCGGATGGGGAGGACCGACCGCCTACGACCTGATCAACACCGCCGCACATGTTCGTCCCGGCGAGAGCGTGCTGATCCACGCCGCCGCCGGAGGGGTCGGCACGTTGGCCGCCCAGTTCGCTCGACTGGCCGGAGCCGGCCGGATCGTCGGCGTGGTCGGTAGTGCCGCCAGGGCCGCCTACGCCGCCCAGTTCGGTTACGACCAGATCCTGCTGCGGGACGAATTCCCGGCCGCACTCGGCGACGAGAAGTTCGACTCGATCCTCGACCCGGTCGGCGGACAGACCCGGCAGGCCGGCCTGGCACAGCTGGCCCCGCACGGCCGACTGGCGGCATACGGCAACCTCAGCACCTACGAACCGGTTCTGGTCGGCGCCAACGACCTCCTCACGCGCGGCACATCACTCGTGACGTACAGCAGCATCCTGCTCAGCCAGACCCACCCTGAGCGACTCGCCGACAGCGCCTCTCGCGCACTCGGCCTCGTTGCCGACGGCCGGGTACGTGTGGACATCACCGCCGAATACGACATGGCAGACCTGGCCAGTGCCGTACAGCGGCTCGCACAGGGCGCCACTCTGGGCAAGAGCATCCTTCGCGTCGCCTGACCAGAGATGCCGATCCGCATCCTGAGCGTGGGATGGCGCAGGAGGCTACGCCGATACGAGGCCGGTCCTCATCCCGGCTCAACGAGTTCCGGCTTGGTCGCCCATGGGAGACCGGGGCCAGGTGCTGACCGGGAGGGTGGTTCGGCCGCTGGTGAACGCCGATCCGTCGGCTGGACCAGTCCGCGTATTCTCCGCACATGGTTGATCAACGATCGGTCGACGTGGGCGGGGTCAGTCTGGCCTATCGGATATGGGGTCCTCCGGACGCTCCGCCGCTCGTCCTGTTGCACGCGCTGGGCGAAGATACCCGTGACTGGGAGGTGGTTGTGCCCGCCCTCGCTCGGAGCCGGCGAGTGTATGCCCTCGATCTTCGCGGTCATGGCCGAAGCGACTGGCCGGAGGACTACTCGCTCGAACTCATGCAGGCCGATGTGCTCCAGTTCCTGGACGCGCTGGGACTTGGCACAGTGGATCTGATCGGGCACTCCATGGGCGGGATCGTGGCCTACCTGCTCGCGGAGGACCATCCGCAGCGAGTGAGCCGGCTCGTCCTGGAGGACGTTCCCGTCCCGCGTCCCCGGGAGAAGACCACACCGACCAGGCCGGACGGCGTCCTGACCTTCGACTGGGAGATGGTGTCGGCCGTCAGGCGGCAGATCGACGTGCCCGACCCCAGGTGGCTGGAGCGACTCAGTCAGATCACGGCCAAGACCCTCGTCATCGCCGGCGGCCCACACAGCCACGTTCCGCAGAACGGCGTCGCCGAGCTCGCCAGCCGCATCCCCGGCGGGCGAGTGGTCACCATCCCGGTTGGACACCTGATCCACCACGCAGCGCCGGAGCTGTTCACCGAGGCGGTTTCGGCGTTTCTGCAGGAGGACTGTGACTGAGGAGTGGGCCCGTGCGGCCTTGGCTCATCCTGCGTTCACAGTGACTTGCGCACTGAGGTCCCGTACGCCGCGCTCGCCGAGCTGTACGGGGTCGGCCGCTCCACGTCACTGACTGCGGCGTCGTCGTCCCGGACCAGCCCGGTATGCGCCTGCGCCCGTGAACGGTGCCCCGGTCACGGAAACGCCTGTGACCGGGGCAAGGATCAGCTGTCGCGGAGGGGGCCGAGCGCCGCTAGTTCCGGTACCGGAACACGATCCGGCCGCGCGTCAGGTCGTACGGCGGGAGTTCCACCAGCACCCGGTCTTCCAGCATGATCTTGATGTAGTTCTTGCGGATCTTCCCGCTGATGTGCGCGAGCACCTGGTGGCCGTTCTCTAGCTCCACGGTGAACATGGCGCTGCGCAGGCACTCGATGACCCTGCCCTCGACTTCGATGACGTTCTTGTGCTTCGTCATCGCACCAGCTCCAGGTTGCTGCTCATCGGCTGGGCGCCGATGCTCTCGAACAGCGCCGTGGCCGCTTGGTTGGACTCCTGGACCTCGGCCCAGGCCGCGGCGAACCCGGAGCGGTGCAGCGTCCCCAGAGTGTGGGCCAGCAGTGCCCGCCCGATGCCGCGGCGCTGCACTTCGGACCGGACCGCGAGCAGCCCGATGCGCGGTTGCTTCACCGTCACCACCCGGATGAGACCCAGGTAGCGGTCGGGCGCCGCGGCCACCGCGTACTTCGACGGGTCGACGATGGTGTCGCCTCCGGGGCGGGGGATCACCTCCGCCGGCATGCACTGCCACCCGACGGTCGCCTCGACTTCGTCACGGATCGCGCGGTCCACCGCTCGCAGCAGGACCTCGTCCGCCTGCCCTGCGGGCACGATCGTCACGCCCGCAGGCGGCATGACTGCTTCGAGCCCGGTGACCCGCGGGTCGGTCGGCACGACGTACTCCCACTCGCGGCGCCGGACCGTGAAACCAGCCCGCCGCCAGCCGGCCCCCAGCTCTACGTCGGCTGCGTCGACCAGCGTGTACAGCGGCGTGGGCAGTTCCGCCAGCATCGCCTCGGCGAGCCGGTCGAAGATCGCGTCGTGCCAGGCGTCGATGCTGACGAACAAGCGTCCGTCGGGCCGGTGATGCGCATGCCCGCGGCCGACAACCAGGTCGTCATCCAGTGCATGCCATTGCCTGTCCGCGACGCGCGTGATCATCACCGCGTTCTGGCTCAGGCCAGATGTGAAAGGTGTTGTGTTCATCGGAGTCTCCTCCCAGGAGTGCCTCGATCTCAGGCGCTCCTGGCGACACCGAACGTCAGCCGCCGGACCGTGACGGGTTGAGGGAGCACCCATGGGTAACTGTGTTCACGGGTCTCACCTCCATACGACGACTTCACGGTCCATCAGGACCGTAGCAGCGGGGCGTCGCCTTCCTCCAACCCTTTTCTGCACAACTGGCCCTCGCCGACCAACTCGTCCGCGCCGTCGGCGACATGCTCACCCAAGAGACCCCCGTCCCACCGTCGGATTCCGATGAACTCCAGGGAGAAGAGAATGAACGGGTGACCTCTCCTGCGTTCGATGTGGAGTCCTTCCTCAGCCAGCCGCTGGAGGGCGGAGCCTTTTGGGTCCTGACCGCGCCGTGGGTCAGGCTTTTCGATCACGTCAGGTCAAACCCCCGGGTCGCCATCGTGGTCGACGCCTGCGACACCGCAACGGGTCTTGTCCAACAGGTGATTGCTCGCGGTGATGCCGAACTCGTGCCCTCGACGTACCGCGAGGCCGGCACAAGCTCATCCGCTACCTCGGAGCGGACGAGTCCCGCTGGGACGCACGCTTCGTTCACTACCTGTACGACGACCCCGGGGAGAGGGGAACGACGTGGTTGCGGCTGGTTCCCGACTCCCTCTCCGCACAGGACCTGAGCTATTCCGTCACCGCGTGAACGAGGTCGGCGTCGCCCCCGGCAGCCTTGGTGAGGCCGCTGAACGTCGCCCCTGGACGGGCACGCTCTGTGCGGAGAGCAAGTCAGGTCTGTAACTCCGTCAACGACTGTCGTCGTCTTCGGCCGGATCAGGGAACTCGGCCGCCACGACCGGAAGATGCCCTTCGCCAGCATCGCCAACCAGGTGCTTCTGACAGACCTGCCCCGCACCGTCAACCTGCCGGTTGCGTCGCGTGGCTCGATCAGGCGACGGGCTCCAACCGGACACAGCACCGGCCCGGGCTGGGCGCCAGTTGGGCCTCGTACCCGCTCTCGCCCAGCCCGCCAAGGACGCCGCGCAGCAGATGCAGGTTCATGCCGCAGACCGTCTGCGTGTACTCGCGGGCCAGGGAGTGGAAGGGGCAGTTGCCGAGCACGATGGCGCCTTCCTCGTGCTGCGGCTCGAACCCGTACTGCTCCAGCAGGGCGAAAAGACTTCCGCTGCCCGGCCCGCCCAACAGCGTGCCGAGCTCCTCGGCCCTGCGGTGCAGCACCTCCTGAACCGGCGCACCGGTTGCCGCGGATTCCTCCACGGACTGTGCCAGGAGCCGCCCGGCGAGTTCGTAGCGCCGGTCCGGCAGGCTGACCGCTATCTGTTTCGTCGAACGCCGGTACAGCTTGGCGGGTCGGCCCGCTCCCGGACCGGCCCGCCCGCTGCGCCGCTCGTAGACCACGTCGAGGAGGGACTCATCGGCCAGGCGGTCGAGATGGAACGCCGCGGTCTGCCGCGCCAGACCGAGTGCGGCGGCCGCCTCGTCCCGTCCGACCGGGCCGGGCTGGCGCACCACATGGTCGTACAGCCTCCTGCGCGTCGGCTCGTCCAGAGCGGCGATGGCGGAGACATCGGCGTCGCGTACTTCCTTCGGGTCGTCCACGAACACAGTGTAAAACCAACAGCCATTGACTAAAGAAACGACCGGCGCTTCTATAGGTAATGAGAGTTGTCGATAGAAGGAGAGACCCCTCATGACCTCCGCAACCACCCGCCCCACATCCCCCTCCACCCCGCGGCGTGCGCTGCTCGCCGATCCCGGCTATCAGGCGTTCGTGATCCTGCGCACCGCGTTCACGGTGGCGCCGATCCTGTTCGGGCTGGACAAGTTCGCCAACCTGCTCGTGGACTGGCCCGCCTACCTCGCGCCGTGGATCAACGACCTCGTTCCCGGCAGTGCCCAGGCAGCCATGTACGCCGTGGGCGTGATCGAAGTCGTCGCCGGCATCGCCGTGGGTCTTGCGCCCCGCTTCGGGGCCTGGTTGGTGGCCGGTTGGCTGGCCGGCATCATCGTCAACCTCCTGACGATCCCCGACTACTACGACATCGCCTTGCGCGACTTCGGCCTCCTGCTCGCCGCCGTCGCGCTCGCCCGCCTCGCCGAGCGCTACCACGGCAAGCGACAGCACTGAACCGGCGCGACCCACGCCGATTGCCTCCCGCGGGCGGCGCCTGCCAGGGTCGCCCGCCAAGGCTCGCGGCCGAAGCGCAATGCGGACCGAAAGGACCGGGGCTGTAAGGCGCACCGACGGCCGCCCGTCGCTCTGCGCTGCGCGACTTTCTGGTACGGCTGCGGCGATGGGGCAAATGGCCCGGTAAGACCGACGGGGCGGAGTAGTGGCCGGGGCGACGACCCGTATGGGCCCGGCTCTCTGCGGGAGCTGACGGGCACATCGTCACCGCGTTCGGGCAGCGTGGGCGGTACCGGTCCGGGCGTTCGGCCGCGCGTCACCTTGAGATGCGGGCTTCGATGCCGTCGAGCAGGAAGTCCAGGCCGATCCGGAAGGTGTGGTCGGCGTCCAGGTGGGCGGCGTCGTGCACCACGGTGGCCAGCGCGGGGAACCGGCCGGTGGCGAAGGTCCGCTCCAGATAGGGCCCGAGCGAGGCCTGCCAGCGTTTCTCGTCCATCCCGGTGGCCCGCTCGGCACGCCGTGCGGCGATCTCCCGTCGCACCGCGCCGATCACGTACGCGTTGACCGCGCCGACCACCGGCATGACGGCGTCCACGTCGACGTCGCCCAGTGCGGCCACCACGGTCTCCCCATTGGCCAGCGCGTTCGGCCCGAGCTGGGGTCGGCCACCGAGCAGATCGGCGAGCCATTCGTGCTCGTGAGCGGCGTGCCGAGTGGCTTCGGCAAGGGACCGGAGCATCTCCCGCCAGCTGTCTCCGGCGGGCCGGATCTCGGCGTGTACCGCGTCGACCATCAGGTCGAGCAACTCCTCCTTGCTGTCGATGTAGCTGTACAGCCGCATAGGCCCGACGCTCAGCGCGGTGGCGACCTTGCGCAGCGACACCGCCTCCAGGCCGTCCGCGTCGGCCAACTGAATCGCAGCCCGCACGATCCGCTCCCGGCTCAGTGCGGCCGGTACGGGGCGATTCGGTGGCTCTGGCCTCTCCCACACCAACATGCCGCTGACAATACATCGCATGGAGCGATACAGTGTATCGGCCAATACAGTGTATCGAGGGGACCAATCATGACCATCGCCATCGTCGGAGCCGGCCTCGGCGGCCTGGCTCTTGCCCGGGTGCTGCACGTGAACGGCATCGAGTCCGTCGTGTACGAACGCGAACCGTCACGTGGGGCGCGCGGTCAGGGCGGCATGCTCGACATCCACTCCGGCCAGCGGGCGCTGCGCGAGGCCGGTCTGATCGAGGAGTTCTACGCGATTGCCCGTGGTGAAGGCCAGGACATGCGTCTGCTCGAGCCGGATGGCACCCTGCTGCTCCAGGAGGACACACTCGACGACGCCCCGCTCGATCGACCCGAGGTCGACCGCGCCGATCTGCGCGACCTGCTGCTGGATTCCCTCCCCGAGGACGTGGTGCGATGGGGGCGCGCGTTCACATCCGCCGACGAGGGCGTTCTGCACTTCGCCGACGGCAGCAGTGCGACGTATGACCTGCTGGTCGGTGCGGACGGCGCCCAGTCCCGGGTGCGTCCGCTGCTCACCGACGCCTGCCCGGCGCACATCGGCCAGAACGTCGTCGAGATCGGCATTCCCGACATCGACCGCACCCACCCCGGCCTCGCGGCGATGGTCGGGCGCGGCAACTACTGGGTGCTCGGCAACGGAACATCCCTGGGGGCACAGCGCAACGGCGACGGCCGTGTGCGTATCGGCCTCAGCTTCTACAACACCGCCGAGGACTGGTTCACCACCAGCGGGGTCCCGTTCGACGACCCGGCCGCCGCCCGGGCGCGGCTGATCGAGCTTCTGCCCGGCTGGGACTCACGGGTCACCGCGCTGATCGCGGCCTGCGACGACACGGTTGTGCCGCGGTCGATCAGCGCTCTCCCGATCGGACTGACGTGGCCGTCGAAGCCGGACGTCACGCTGATCGGCGATGCCGCGCACCTGATGCCACCGGTGGGAGAGGGAGCGAACATGGCGTTGCTCGACGGCGCCCTGCTCGGTCTGGCGCTGGCCGCGCACCCGGACGACTTCCCTGCCGCGGTCGAAGAGTACGAACGCGAGATGTTCCAACGCACCAGTGCCGCCGCCCGGATGTCCGCGGACATCCAGGAATTGCTGACGTCGCCCGATGCCGCCCAGAAAATGCTCGCGTTCTTCCAACCCGGCTGAAGGAGTTCACCCACCGGGAGTCAGAGATCAGTACTCCAGTTCGGGTCGGAGAGGGCCGCCGACCGCGTGGAGGTGGCGGATTACCTGGGCGTACGAATTGAAGAGCCCGGTCTCGTGGTAGGCGATGCCGTGCCGGGCGCAGAAGGAGCGTACGAGTTTCTGGGCATGGCGCAGGCCGGGCCGCGGCATGGACGGGAACAGGTGGTGCTCGATCTGGTAGTTCAGTCCGCCGAGCGCGAGGTCGGTGAACCGGTGGCCGCGGATGTTGCGCGAGGTGAGTACTTGCCGACGCAGGAAGTCGATCCGGTCGTCCTTGGCGAAGATGGGCATGCCCTTGTGGTTGGGAGCGAAGGAGCACCCCATGTACAGCCCGAACAGTCCTTGGTGCACGGCGAGGAAGACCACGGCCTGGAGGGGGGACAGGACCAGGAACAGCGCAGCGAGGTAGCCGACGAGATGGGCCGTGAGCAGTCCGGCCTCGGCCAGTTTGGTCGACCGGGAGGTCGTGGTACCCGTGCGCTCCAGCAGTGCCCGTACGCCGGCGACGTGCAGGGCGAGTCCTTCCAGGAGCAGCATCGGGAAGAACAGCCAGGCCTGGTGGCGGGCAAGCCAGGCGTACGCCCCGCTGCGGACCCGGGCCTGGTCCTCGGTGAACGCGATCGCGCCGTCGGCGATGTCGGGGTCACGGTCGACGTGGTTGGGGTGGGAGTGGTGCCGGTTGTGCTTGGAGATCCACCAGCCGTAGCTCAGCCCGATCAGCAGGTCGGCGTGCACGCGGCCGAGGAGGTTGTTGACGCGCTTGGAGCGGGCGATCTGGTGGTGCCCGGCATCGTGCCCGATGAACCCGGTCTGGGTGAACATCACCGCGAGGAAGGCAGCGGTCAGCAGCTGCCACCACGACTGCCCGATCAGGGCGAACGCCGTCCATCCGGCGGCCAGCAGAAGCAGGTTCGCCCCGACCTTGACGGAGTAATAGCCCCGCCGCCGCCGCAGCAGCCCGCTCTGCTTCACCTCACGGGACAGCACGGCGTAGTCGCTGCCCCGGCCGCTGGGCGAGTGTTCCGCCGTCCCTGTATGGTCCGCCGGCTCGGTGCCCCGGTTGACGGTGTCAATGGTCACGGTTTTCCTTTCGAACGCGTGAGGGCCGTCGCCGCCGGCGCGGGGGCAGGGCGCCGGGGCGAGAGAAGCCTGTACGGAAGCAGCGCGAGGCAGGCCCGCGCACGGGTCTGCCTCGGAATCGGGGCCCTCAGAACGCGCGAAACCGGTCGGCCTGCATGCCCTTCGGGCCCTGGCCGCCGGGAATCACTTCGGCGTTCTTTCTTCAACTACAACCACCCGCTACAACGTCCCTGGCGCCGGGCAAGTTCCCGGTCGGGCGGGGAGGGGCCGGCGTCGCCCCGACGGGTCGGTTCGGGGACCCGGAGGGGAGTACGGTTGCGGTACCGAGTGCATTTCGTACGCCGTCATCCGTTGCGGCGTCGCCCTCGGGGAACGGCAAAGGCCGGAGTGCATCGCATCCGGCCGGAAGAGGGCCGCACCCGTATGAGTCTGATGAGCCTCGGAGTACTCGCCTCCTCCCGCAAGGAGAACGAGTTCCGCCTGCCCTTGCACCCCGCCCACCTCGACCGGATCGCCCCGGACATACGGGAGCGCATCTTCCTCGAGCAGGGGTACGGCGAGCGGTTCGGCGTTGCCGACGACGCGCTGCGACCGCTCGTGGCCGGCCTGCGCTCCCGCGAGCGACTCGTCGCCGAGAGCGACATCGTGCTGCTGCCCAAACCGACGCATGACGACATCTCCGCGCTGCACGAGGGTCAGGTGCTGTGGGGATGGCCGCACTGCGTGCAGGACGAGAAGATGACCCAGCTCGGCATCGACCGACGGCTGACCCTGATCGCCTGGGAGGCCATGAACCACTGGACCTCCACGGGCACCTTCAGCGTCCATGTGTTCCACAAGAACAACGAGCTCGCCGGTTACTGCTCGGTGCTGCACGCCCTCCAGCTCGGCGGGCTGACCGGACACTACGGCCGCCGCCTGCGCGCGGTGGTCATCAGCTTCGGCGCCACGGCGCGCGGAGCGGTCACGGGACTGGGCGCCATGGGGGTCACCGACGTCACGGTTCTCACCCAGCGCGCCGCCGCGGCGGTGGCCTCGCCGATGCCCTCGGTCGTGATGGCCCACTTCGAGGAGCAGGAGGACGATCCGTCGCGCCTGCGGGCGGTCACCGCGGCCGGTTCCATGCCGCTGGCGGAGTATCTGGCCGGGTTCGACATCATCGTCAACTGCGTCCTGCAGGACACCGATGCACCGCTCACCTTCGTCACCGACGAGGAACTCGCCTTGTTCCGGCCGGGCACCTTCTTCGTCGACGTCGCCTGCGACGAGGGCATGGGCTTCACCTTTGCCCGCCCGACCACCTTCACGGAGCCCATGCACGAAGTGGGTCCGGGCTGCCACTACTACGCGGTGGACCACAGCCCGTCCCACCTGTGGAACTCCGCCACCTGGGAGATCAGCGAGGCACTCCTTCCCTACCTGCGCAAGGTCATGAGCGGCCCTACGGCATGGGACAGCGACGTCACGATCAGAAAAGCCATCGAGATGCGCGACGGCGTCGTCCAGAACCCGAAGATCCTCTCCTTCCAGCACCGGGCGGCCGCCTACCCCCACCGCCCCGAGACCTCGGTCCTGGCTTCCACTGGGACGACAAGCTCGGCCACCCTGCCAACCTGACTCGGCGCCCGGTTCGACAGCGCCGTCACCTGACTGCTCACCCGTACAGGTGTAGGTGTTCTATGTCGGCAGAAGGGCACGCGGGCCGCACGACCTCCGGTTCCACGTTGGCGAGCGTACGGCCGTCCGCGTCGAGGGAAGCCTTCAGCAGACCCCCATGCGCGCGGTCGCCGATCCAGTGGGTCACGGCTTCCGGCTGGGCGACGGCGAGCCGTCCCGGGACAAGACGGTGACCTCGGTGCCCTCGAGGGCCGACGTTCGACAGGACGAACTCCTGCCCCGCGGCCGGATCCTGGAAGGCGACCGCCACCGGTATCCCGGGCCGCTTGGAGGCGCCGTGCGCCGGGTGCCCCACCGCCACGATCCGCCTGCACCGGCTCGGGCCGGGGAGTGCCATCGGGCCGACCCCGGCCTGTAGTCGTATGACTCGGACCTGATCCGGGCCGACGCACCGGCTGCGGTCCGCCCGTGGCCGGGTCTTGGGGCCAGGCCTTTCGGTGGCACCGCCGCGAACGGCTCCCGTCGAGTCGGCGCGCGTTGGCCGTCGTCACCAACCAGGACGGGATCACATCGCGGCCTCCGGGGCCCGCCCCCCGACGTCGCGGAATCAGCCGGCTCCCGGAGGATGAGTGTGTGTCACACGGCGGCGCAGGCGGTGCCGTTGAGCGTGAAGGCGGAGGGCTTGGCGAAGGTTCCGGTGGAGGTGCCCTGGAACCCGAAGGTCACCCGGCCGCCGGCCGCCAGCTCGCTGTTGTGGCTCACGTTGCTCGCTGTGACCGCTCCTGAGGCCCCGGAGAGGTTCGCGTTCCAGGCGTTGGTGATCCGCTGCCCGGAGGGGAGGGTGAACGCGAGCTTCCAGCCGCTGACGGGGGAGGCGCCGGTGTTGGTGAGGGTGACGTCGGCGGTGAAGCCGCCCTGCCAGGTGCTCGTCCCGTAGGCCACCGAGCAGGCCGTGGTGCCTCCGGGAGTGCCCGGGCCGCCGGGGGTGCCCTTGTTGACGGAGGAGGAGAACGAGGTCACGGCGAGGCCGGCGCCGTTCTGCCAGGGCTCGAAACCGGCCTGAACACTCGTCAGGTACCAGTTGTTCTGGGCGATTCCCCGGGAGACGGCCTGTCGGACGAAGTCCATGACGTCGAAGTTCCAGCTGGTGATCGCCGACGGTGCGACGAAGGAGAGTACGTCGTTCGAGCCGTTGTTGCCGGACCACACCTGCCAGTCGCGCCCGCCCACGTTGGCGTTGCCGACCGGGGAGCCGATGGGCTGGACGGATCCGACCCTGTTGAACCAGATCATGATCTCGGTCCGGTTCACGCCGTCGGTGCGGGGCGTGGGGTCGAGCCAGATGTCGTACGCGGCGTCGTACACCGCGTTGTTGACGTAGCTGAACGAGATGCTCGAGGGCGCGGTCGAGATGGAGCTGAGCTGAGCGGGGAGGTTGGTGCCGGGAGAACAGTTGGTGTAGTGGCAGCCGTTGTAGACGGACGGGTAGGACTTCGGGGCGCCGTTCGTCGGGACGGATCCGTCGGCCTGGGTGATCCTGAATCCCGAGTCGGTCGCGGTGATGCACTGGGTGGCGCTGGTGCCCCAGCGGTTGTTCTGGACCACGTAGCGACCTTGGATGGTCGTCGTACCGAAAGCTTCGCAGAGCGTGGTGTCGGCCTGCGCCACGGGGGCCGTGGTCAGCAGCGCGGCGAGCGAGACGAGCGAGGTGAGCAGCGCGCCGAGCAGGCCACGCGCGCGGCGGGCATGGAGCCGTGAAGGACGCATGCGGATCCTCTTCAGGGTGGGGGAGAGGTATTCGGGACGTGCTCCCACGACCTACTGAATGGGAGCGCTCCCAATTCTGGGTTCGCCAGGACTGTAGGGAGGGTTCAGGTCCATGACAAGGCTGTCGACAGGAACCCGTTGAACCGATTCGGGAGCCTCAGGTCAGACAGGTGGATCGGACAGGGGGATCAGGCAGGGGGAGAGGCGCGGCACGCGGTTCCGGAGCGTTCCCTGGAGGGGGTGCGGGTGCGTCAGGTGGACTCGCGGACCACCAGCTCCGTACGGAGGATGACATGACGCCAGGCCACGGCGCCCTCCTCCATCTCCTCCAGGAGCAGTCGGATCATGGCCCGCCCGACCTCCTCGATCGGCTGACGCACGGTGGTCAGCCGTGGTTCGGTCCGCTGAGCCAGCGGAAAGTCGTCGAAGCCGATCACGGCGACATCCTCGGGCACCCGGCGTCCGGCCGCGCGCAGGGTTTCCAGGGCCCCCGCGGCCGTGGTGTCCGACGCGGCGAGGACGCCGTCGATGTCCGGATGCCGTTCGAGGAGCTCGGCCATGGCGCGGCGCCCGCTCTCCGCCGTGAAGTCGCTTTCGGCGACGCGGGTCCGCTCGACCTTCAGGCCCGCCAGCGCGAGGGCCTCTTCGTAGCCGCGCAGCCGGCACTGGGCGGCGTGCAGGTCGAGCGGCCCGGTGATGGTGGCGATGACCCTGCGGCCCCGCTGCACAAGGTGGGAGACGGCGCTGCGTGCACCGCCGACGTTGTCCATGTCGACGTAACTGACGTACTCGTCGCCGGAGCGGCGCCCCAGCAGCACCGTCGGCAGCCGGGCCTCGGCGAGCATGTCCGGCAGCGGATCGCCGGCGTGCACGGACATCAGCAGGACGCCGTCGACCCGGCCGCCGCGCGCGTACTCGAGGAAGCGCTGCCGTTCGGCGTCCGAACGGACCAGGGTCAGCATCAACTGCATTCCGGTGTCGGTCAGGGCGTCCCCGAGGGAGGTGACGATCTCGGAGAAGAAGGGCTCCGCGAACTGCCGCCAGTCCGGCTCCGTCATGACCAGGGCGACGGCGTCGGCCCGCCGCCCGGCCAGGGAACGGGCCGCGAGATTGGGCACGTAACCGAGTTCGTCGATGGCCTGCTGGACGGCCCGACGCGTCGACTCCTTCACGCCCGCGGCGTTGTTGATGACGCGGGAGACCGTGCCTCGTCCCACCCGCGCGTGGGCGGCGACCTCCTCCAGCGTCGGTGCTTCCGGGCGTCGCCTGCCCATGCCACCTCCCCCAAGAGATCACCGATCTTACCGACCGGAGGGGTTCGCGCACACGACTTCACCAGGGGCGTGGATACGGACGGTCGCCCGGCCGCCAACGCTTGGGAGCGCTCCCGAACCGGCCGAGGTAATGACGGTCGACAACGGAACCGCCGCCTTCTTCCGGGTCGCGCCGCCGTGCGACCCGGAAGAAGGCGCGGGCGCCGACCGCCGTCTCAGCCCCTGTAGACGATCTCGGCCTGGTCGCGCTGGGTGGTGTGCAGCTCCCAGTAGACGGAGGAGACGGCCTCGGGCGTGGCGGCCTTGAGCGCGGGGTCGAGCGAGCTGCCGCCGAGGGCCACGTCGATGGCGATATGGGCGACCTGGATGCCGGTGCCATCCAGCTCCTTGTGCAGGTTGACCACCCAGTTGCGCAGCGCCGCGGCGGCGGCGTTGACATTGCCGACCATCGGGAGCGGGTCGAGAGAGCCGGCGCCGGTGGTGTAAAGCAGGGTGCCCGTGCCGGCCTCACGCATCGCGGGCAGTACGGCCTTTGTGGCAGCCATGGCCCCGTACAGCTGGACCTCGATCTCGCGCTGGATGTGGGAGGGGTCGCTCTCGGCCGGAGTGGCCAGCACGGTGGATTCCATGGCGAGCGGGGAGTACTCCAGGACGTCGATGCCGCCGAACCTGGTGGCGGCGTCCTTGAGGGCCTGGGTGAGTGCGTCATGGTCGAGGACGTCCGCGGGGAAGGCGGCTGCCGTGATTCCCTCGGCGGTGAGCGTGGCGATGAGGCCGTCGAGCTTGGCGCGGTTGCGGGAGATCAGGGCGACGTCGAAACCGTGGGAGCCGAAGGTGCGGGCGATGGCCAAGCCCATCTGGGGGCCGGCTCCGATGATGGCGATGCTGGTCACAGCGATCCTTTCGTAAGGCGCGGTAGGAAGCGGCAAGATTCGGATAGCCCTATCCGAATCTAAAGTGGATAGGGCTCTCCGGCTCGCTGAAGCCAGGCTAGCATCAAAAGTGGATAGGTCAATCCGATTGCCGGGGCGGCAGCCATGAACCCGGGCTTCGGGCTCCCGGCGCCCCAACGACTCCGCGGCCCAGCCCGTCGCGGAGCGACGCCGGGCGGAACCGGGAGCGGATCACCGCTGCCGCAGACAGGTTGTTGGCCCGCGAATTCCCGAACGCCTCCATGGCGCCCGTGGCCCGCGAGGCAGGTGTCGGTATCGCCACCGTGCTCCGCCGCTTCCGCGCCAAGGAAGAGCTGGCAGCCGCCGTCTTCGCGGACCGCATGGACGTCTGCGCCTACGCGATCGCCGTTGCCGTCGAGGACTCGACCCCTGGCACGGTTTCGTCGGCCGAATCGAGGCCACCTGCGTGAAGCAGGCCGACTACGGCCTCGCCGACGTGCTGACACGTCCTTCCCGCCGCCATGACGCCCCGGCCCGACACCGCGGGCGTACCTCTCCCCGTCGTCCTACGGCGTGCCAGGTGCTGTGCCGGCCAGGTAGACGGTGTTGGCCGAGGTGCCCCCCTGCAGGGGGTTGTCGAAGTCGACGACATGGGCTGCCGAGTGTGCGAAGACCTGCCTGAGTGCGGAGGTGAACTCCTCGTCGGGCGGATCGTTCGACCACAGGGCGAACACGCCGCCGGGGTGTAGGTGTGCGGCGAGGGCGTGAAGACCGGCAGGCTGATAGAGCGCAGCGTGCCGGGGATGGAGCACATGGCGCGGTGAGTGGTCGACGTCCAGCAGGACGGCGTGGAAGCGGCGGCCCGGCTCCTTGGGATCCAGACCGCCGGGGTCGGCGGCCAGTGCGAAGAAGTCGCCGTGCACCAGGCGGCAGCGGGCGTCCGACGTCAGTCGGGCCCCGAGGGGCACAAGATGCCGCTGGTGCCAATCGATGACTTCGGCGAGCGCTTCGATCACGGTCAACGAGCGCACCCGGGGGTCGTCCAGCGCCGCCTGGGCGGTGTAGCCGAGCCCGAGTCCGCCGACGGCGACGTCCAGTTCGGGGAGTTCGCTGTCCGGCAGCTGCGCCAGTGCGAGTTCCGTGAGCGCGATCTCGCCGGTGGTGAAGAGGCTGGACATCAGGAACTCGTCGCCGAGTTTCACCTCGTACACGTCGTCTCCCGAGACCGGGTGACGGCGTCGGCGCAGACTGATCTCGCCGATCGGTGTCGGTTGCCAGTCGATCTCCTCGAAGCGCAGGCTCATCCGCTCACCCTTCTGACGTTCGTGGAGGCATGAGTGCCGTAGCAGGTGTAGCAGGTGTAGCAGGCGTAAGGAGCCGGGGGAGTCGGGTCGGCGGCGTATCAGGCGTCGATGACGACCGGGATGATCAGTGGCCTGCGGCGGTGGGTGCGGAACGCCCAGTTGCCCACGGCGCGGGCGATGAGCTGTTCGAGCTGGTGGGCGTCGCCGACGCCCTCCTGGGCGGCGGTGGCCAGCGTCTTCTCGATGACGGGGATCACCGGCTCGAAGGTGCTCTCGTCGTGGACGAAACCGCGGGCCAGGAAGTCGGGGGCCTCGGCCAGCGCACCGGTGTCGGCGTCGACGAGGGCCACGACCGTGATGACACCCTCCTGGGCAAGGGTGACCCGGTCCTTGAGGGACGCTTCGGTGGCGCCGCCGACTTCCATGCCGTCCACGTAGACGTTGCCCGCGGGCACCTTGCCGACGATGGAGGCGCGGCCGTCGACGAGATCGACGACGACACCGTCCTCGGCGATCACCACCCGCTCGGGATCCACGCCGGTCCGGATGGCGAGATCGGCGTTGGCCCGCAGGTGACGGAACTCGCCATGCACGGGCATGACGTTGCGGGGCCGGACGATGTTGTAGCAGTAGACGAGTTCCCCGGCGCTGGCGTGGCCGGAGACGTGCACCTTGGCGTTGCCCTTGTGCACGACGTTGGCGCCCCATCGGGTCAGGCCGTTGATCACCCGGTAGATGGCGTTCTCGTTGCCGGGGATGAGGGAGCTGGCGAGCAGGACGGTGTCGCCCTTGCCGATACGGATCGCGTGGTCACGGTTGGCCATCCGCGACAGGGCGGCCATCGGCTCACCCTGGGACCCCGTGCACACCAGGGTGATCCGGTGGTCCGGCAGCTTCTCCAGTTCCTTGGCGTTCACGACCAGACCGGACGGAACCTTGAGATAGCCGAGATCGCGGGCGATGCCCATGTTGCGGACCATCGAACGGCCCACGAAGGCCACCTTGCGACCGTGCTGGTGGGCTGCGTCCAGGACCTGCTGGATGCGGTGCACATGGCTGGCGAAACTGGAGACGATGACCCGCCGCGGGGCCGTCCGCAGGACCTGCTCGATCGCGGGGTTCAGTTCCCGTTCGGAGGTCGTGAAGCCGGGGACCTCCGCGTTGGTGGAGTCAGTGAGGAACAGGTCCACGCCCTCCTCGCCGAGGCGGGCGAAGGCGCGCAGGTCGGTGATGCGGTCGTCCAGGGGGAACTGGTCCATCTTGAAGTCACCGGTGTGCAGCACCATGCCGGCCCGGGTCCGCAGGGCCACGGCGAGGCCGTCCGGGATGGAGTGGTTGACGGCCACGAACTCGCAGTCGAAGGGACCGAAGCCGCGCCGGTCACCCTCCCGCACGCGCACCGCGCGGGGGCGGATGCCGTGCTCCTTGAGCTTGGCCTCCAGGAAGGCCAGAGTGAGCTTCGAGCCGACGACCGGGATGTCCCTCCGTTCGCGCAGCAGATACGGCACGCCCCCGATGTGGTCCTCGTGGCCGTGAGTGAGCACGACAGCCACGATGTCGTCGAGGCGATCCCGGATCGAGGTGAAATCGGGCAGGATCACATCCACGCCCGGCTGGTTCTCCTCCGGGAACAGCACCCCGCAGTCCACGATCAGTAGCTTGCCGGCATGCTCGAAGACGGTCATGTTCCGGCCGATTTCGCCCAGACCGCCCAGGGCGGTCACCCTCAGTCCGCCGTCGGGCAGTGGCGGGGCGGCTTTGAGTTCTGGGTGCGGATGGCTCATACCCTCACGTTACCGGAGGGTCTCCCGGGGTGATCCACTGCCTGGCCCAAGACGCTGAAGCGGATGCCGCTGGGCGGGCCCTCATCATGGCCGTGATCGTAGTCGCCGCCGACAACCTGGCCACGGGCGTCGTCGTGGGCTCCCATCACCGCCGGCCCTCGAATCCGGCGGGCGTTTCCGCCGGCTGGCGCATCGTCGCCCACGGCGCCGTCGCGATGGAGACGACCGGACCCAGCCCGACCACCGGCGTCTCGGTACTGCCTGTGTCTGCTGTGCACCCGTCAGACGTCGAAGCGGCGGCGGGCGGCCTCGATGTGGCCGAGGTACTGGTGGGTCCAGCCGCACATGCCGTCGACTGTGGCTCGCAGGGCTTGGCCCGGCTCGGTGAGGGTGTACTCGACCCGCGGCGGCACAGTGGGGTGCACCTCCCGCTCGACCAGGCCGTAGCGTTCCAGCATGCGCAGGTTCTGGGTGAGCATCTTGTGGCTGACGCCCTCGACCTCGTTGCGCAACTCGCTGAAGCGCAGGGTGCGCTCTCCGAGAGCCTCGATGATCAGGAACGCCCACTTGTTGGCGACGTCCGAGAAGATCTCTCGCGCCAGAGAGTCCGCGCGCCTCAGGTCCGCGTCTTCGGGCGAGCCCGTGAACTGCTTGGTCACCATCTGGTTCCCCAGTCACTGAAAAGTGCGTTCTTCCAGGTCAATGAGCACTCTCCTACAGTTCCCGAGTAACCACAAGAGAGCGAGCGCGTCTTGGTTCGGCAGCAGCGAACCCGCGTGCTCTCACGTCAGGGAGGCAGGCAGCATGACCACCGTCGACGTCTTCAACCACCACGTGCCGGCCGAGAGCGACTTCGGTTACTCGCAGGCGATCAGGTCCGATGACCTGATCCACGTCTCCGGACAGCTCTCGCTCGACGACGCCGGCAACTTCCTCCATGCGGACGACTTCGCCGCCCAGCTCAGGCAGACCTACGCCAACTTCGACAAGATCCTGAACCACTACGGTGCCACCCGGAACCAGATCATCTCGCAGACCCTGTACGTGGTGAACCTGCGCCAGAACGCTCGGGCGACCGCGGAAGGCAACCTGAGGTACTTCGGCGACCACCGCCCGGTCAGCACAGTCCTCGGCGTCTGTGAACTGACCTTCCCCGGCCAGGCCGTCGAGACCAGCTTCATCATCGACACCAAGCTCACCGCCTGAGCCCGGCCCGGTCCGTTCCGGTCCGGCAGGAGAAGGGTCGGTGTCGGCGACATCAGTGATCCCCTCCTCGTCCGAGAGATGCTTGGGGAACCGCTGCAGCAGGCGGACACGCTCGTCGGCGCTCCGCCGACGTGGGGCGGATCACCCCGGTGCCGGTGCCGGTGCCGGTGCCGGTGGCGGTGGCCGCCTCGGCCAGCGGCCGGTCGACGTACCAAGACCGCGTTCGAGTGCTCCGCCCCGCTCACGGCAACGGCGCCCCACACCCACGCACACGTCAGGATGCAGGCGTCCACGTGAGGCGCTCGGCCAGCGTGGCCGCGAACTCCTCCGCCTGCGCCAACTGGGTGCGCAGATCCTCGACCCGCTGCTGGGCGGCCTGCTCGAAGCCGCGAATCCGGTCCAGCAGTTCCTCGTGCTCCTCGGGCGGCAGTTCCTCGCCCGTGTCGAGGCGGTCGGTGGCCTCCAGCAGGGCGCGCATCTCGTCGAGGGTGAATCCGAGAGGCTTCATACGGCGGACGACCATCAGGCGGGCGACGTCGGACTCGGTGTAGAGGCGGAAGCCGCCTTGGGAGCGGGCGGAGGGGGTGACGAGGCCGGTGTCCTCGTAGTGCCGGATGGTGCGCAGCGAGAGCTCGGTTCGTGTGGCGACCTCGCCGATCTGCATGTGCTCGCCGCTCACGGGGGTGCCTTTCTCGTCTCTCGCCATGGCCGCGCACGGCCACCGATCTCTACCCTAACGTCAGGGTAGAGTTGCCTCGATGTTGGACTTGGCTGCCTTTCGTGCCGTTTTCATGGTGCGGGACGCCATCGCGTGGCCGTCACTCGCGCCGGGCCGATGATGCCTCCGGCGAAGACCGATACCCGCAGGAGAGCGCGTGCGTGTGCCCCTGATGCCCGGCGCCGCTGCCTGCCCGCCGTGACCCTTCATCGCCGCACGGCGCACGATCCGGTGGCGGATCGCTTCACCGCCGCCCCCTGACTTCGGTCCGCCGCTCGCGGACTCGGTGGTCTTCCGGCCCCGGCCTCCCATGCCTCCCCGCACGCCCGCCGTGATGCCGGGTGTACCCGAACACCGCAGGTACTTCTCGTCCTGTCCCCCATCACACCGTCCCCTGCCGCCTGGCTGCGCGGCCTCCGGCGTCCTACCTGGCTGTCCGATCCGAAGGTGCTGCGCACCGAGGTACTGGCCGGGCTGGTGGTCGCCCTCGCCCTGATTCCCCGAGGCGATCTCGTCCTCGGCGCACTCGGGGTGGCGAAACTGATGCGGTTCGTGCCGCGCAGCGTCGTGGTGCGCTTCGTCAATGCGCTCGCGATCCTCATCTTTATGGCGCAGGTGTGACTCCATCAGGCCGACCAGCGCCATGGCGAGCGCGTAGGGCGCGACGGTGGTGAGGGTGTCCAGGGTGAAGGGCACGTCCGGCAGCCCGGGCGCGGGGAGCGAGGAGGGCAGCTCGCCCACCGAACCGCACCCCGCCGACGGACGACACCGCGGTGAGCAGCGCGCGTCGCGAACAGCACGAGAAGCGTTCCGGCCCCGTCGCATCAGGCTCAGCCGCTGGCTCCCTTGATCACCCGAGCCTCGGGACTGCCGGATGGGCCGGGTTTGCCGTCCCCAGGGATATCGCCGCTGACCGGTGTGGGGGTCCAATGGTGAGAGTCAGGCTCTTCCGCACCTGCACCCGCACCGGTGAGAAGAGGCACGCAATGGATCCATGGCTGATCTGGTTGGTCGTCGCGGCCGTGTTGGCGGTGGCGGAGATCGTCACCCTGACCGCTGCGCTCGGAATGCTGAGTGTGTCCGCGCTGGTCACGGCGGGATCCGCCGCGGTCGGGCTGCCTTTGCCCTTCCAGTTCCTGGTGTTCGCCCTCGTCGCCACGGGCACCGTGGTGTTCGTGCGTCCTATCGCACTGCGCCATGTGCTCCGGCCGCAAGTGGAGCGGTTCGGCATCGACGCTCTGGTCGGCAGGCCTGCCTATGTCCTCTCGGAGGTGACGGGCCTCGGCGGCAGGGTCCGTATCGACGGCGAGGAATGGACGGCCCGCGCCTACGACGAGACGTTGGTGATCCCGCCTGGAAAGACCGTCGACGTCATGGAGATCAGCGGCGCCACCGCGCTCGTCTACCCCCGGGACTGAAACCATGGAAACCTCGGCGTTCCTCATTGCCGGCCTGATCTTCGCGCTGATCGCGGTTTTCACCGTGATGCGGGCGGTCCGTATCGTGCCCCAGGCGCGTGCTCGTAATGTCGAGCGACTCGGGCGCTACCACCGGACCCTGAGTCCGGGCCTCAGCCTCGTCATCCCGTACATCGACCGGGTTCATCCCGTGATCGATCTGCGGGAACAGGTCGTCTCCTTCAAGCCGCAACCGGTCATCACCGAGGACAATCTCGTCGTCGAGATCGACACCGTCCTGTACTTCCAGGTCACCGACCCGCGAGCGGCTTTCTATGAGATCGCCAATTTCCTTCAGGCGGTCGAACAGCTCACCGTGACCACCTTGCGCAATGTCGTGGGATCCATGGACCTGGAAAAGACGCTCACCTCACGGGACACGATCAACAGCCAGCTCCGCGGCGTACTGGACGAGGCCACGGGCAAGTGGGGGCTGAGGGTCAACCGGGTGGAGATCAAGGCCATCGACCCGCCGCAGTCCATCAAGGACGCGATGCAGAAGCAGATGCGGGCCGAGCGGGACAAGCGGGCCGCGATCCTCGGGGCCGAGGGACAACGCCAATCGCAGATCCTCACCGCCGAAGGCGACAAGCAGGCCGCCGTCCTGCGCGCGGAGGGTAACCGTACGGCCGCGATCCTCCAGGCCGAGGGCCAGTCCCGGGCCATCGACGAGGTCTTCCAGGCCGTGCATCGCAACGACCCCGACCCCAAACTTCTGGCCTACCAGTACCTCCAGACACTGCCGCAACTGGCGCAAGGCTCGGGTAACAACTTCTGGGTGATCCCCAGCGAGATCACCTCCGCCCTCCAGGGCGTGTCCCGTGCCTTCACCGAGGTGCTGCCCCAGTCCCCGGCCACCCGCGAGAAACCCTCGGACGACAGCGCTGAGCGGGCCGCCGACGACGCGGCTCAGGCCGCGGAAGCCGCCGCCGCGGCCCTCGCCGACGCGGCCAAGGCCGACCGCGCCACTCCGGACGGCCTCACGTCCACCCCGCCTCGCTGACGGCGCCTGCTTCGGCAGCAAGGAAGGGCTCTTCGACGCCATCTTCTTCGGCTCGCAATGTCTACGCGGCGACCGCACAGGAGCCCCGAACTGCACGTGCAGCGTCGCGCACTGCTCCGCGAGAGTGTTCACCGGAGTGATGGTCGGCCTTGCAGCAGCGCAAGGGGGCAGCAGCACTGCATGAAGCCACAACCGCGTTTCAGGCTGGCCGCGACCACTCTCGACGCACCGGACGCCCACGAGTTGGCGCAGTTCTATCAGGGCCTGCTCGGATGGCCGATGCGGAAGGTGGAACCCGGCTGGGTGGAGATCGCTCCACCCGATGGCAGTGCCGGGCTGTCGTTCCAGACAGAACCACTCTTCACCCGCCCGCGGTGGCCTTCCACCCGGTCCGAGCAGCAGATGATGACGCATCTGGACATCGAGGTGAACGATCTGTCATCAGCCGTCGAGCATGCTCTCGCCCTGGGGGCGACGGTGCCAGACTTACAGCCTCAGGACGATGTACGCGTCCTGTTCGACCCGGCGGGCCACCCGTTCTGCCTCTTCGTACGCACCGGCCCGAGCGCCTGACAGGCCGGGTCGGGCGGTGAGTCCGCGTCAGCCGACGAGGGTCGGTGCGATGTCGACCAAGGCAAGGAAGTGCTCGGCCGGCGCTCACAGCGGCGGACGGCCCCTGCTTCTCAGGCCATGCTCGACAGGGAGCCCGTCGGTAGCCAGTGCCGCCGTGCGGGCGTGGCCTGCTTGACCAGCCGGACCTCCGCCTGCACAGTCGGGATGCGGCACCGCAGCGGCACCGCCTCGAGCTGCCGACCGGTCCGCCCATCCACAGGTGGCACACGGCCCTGATACCCAGGAGCGGCTGATCCGATGGTCCTCGACCTGGTTGTGATCGCTACGGCCGTCACCTTGGGTCCTTTGCACAACAGCGCCTTCATCCTGCTGCTCTCCTCACGGCACGGTGTTCGCCAGGGCCTGGCGTTCCTGCTGTCGTGGCTGGCCAACCTGATCGCGGTGATCGCCTGCGTGGTTCTGCTGACCGGCGGTCAGCCCCCGGCCCGTCACAGCGCGCCCTCGACCGCCGACATCGGTGTGAAACTAGCCATCGGCGTTGCATTGGTGCTGTACGGCGCACACCGGCACCTCCGGCCGCCCCGCCCGCACGGACCGCCACGCTGGACCGCCCGGATCGACAACGCCTCCCCGGCCACGGCAGCCGGCCTGGCATGGCTGCTGCAGCCCTGGGCACTGGTCGGCGCCGGCGCCGCGACCGCCGTCGACGCGAACCTCTCCACCCTCACCGACTGGCTCGCACTGGCCGGCTACTGCCTGCTGGCCACCCTCAGCCTGATCGTCATGGAGATGTACGTCGTCTGGGCACCCGCGGTCGCGAACGCCCGGTTGAGCGCCCTGCGGGACTGGCTCGCGCAGCATCAGGAGCAGCTGATCGTCACGTCCGCCCTGCTCCTCGGCCTGTGGCTGACAGCCCGGAGCATCGCCGAGTTGGTCGCCTGACAGGGACGGCCCCGGCGGCAGCACCGCCGGCGCGTCCCCGGTGGCATCTGGTGAAAGGGCTTCGGCGGCTGACCGTGCGGGTGACGGCCCCGCAGGTTGCCCATGACCCGGTGGCGGCGAGCCAGTCGGCGGCTTCGGCGTCGGTCGCGAGCAGCACTTGCGTCCGGTGGACGGTGCCGGCCCCGACGACGAGGCCGTCTCAGGAGAAGTCTGCTGCGGTGATGCCGTCGGGATGTCCGGACGGCCATTCCACCAGCTCGATCCGGTAACCGTCCGGGTCCGTGAGCCACGACGTCTTCGGGCCGTCAGGGCCGCCCGGATACTGGACGGGCCCCGGCTCCAGGCCGGCTTCGGCGAGCGCCTTCAGGGTGACGGTCAGGGTATCCGCCTGGATCGCGAGGTGGTCGACTCCGCTGCCCACGTCGACGCTTCCGTCGGCGGGACGGTGGACCAGTTCGAGTGAGGCCGCCGGTTCGCCGGGGAACTGCAGGATCACGAGGCGGCCCCCGTCGCCTACCTCGACCCTGCCCAGCTCCACGTAGCCCAAGGCGGTGTAGAAACCGAGCGAGCGATCCAGATCGGTGACGCGGTAGGCGACGAAGAGCGTCTTCATGCGGCTTCCCCGGGTCGGCGCACTCGGTAGCGGAGGTGCGTGACGTCTCGGTCCTCGAGCCGTCGGACGAGGTCGAGTTCGATGTGATCACGACCGAGGTGATCGAAAAGTCGTCGGCCTTCCCCGAGGAGGACCTGCACGAGGTGGATCTCCATCTCGTCCATCTGCCCGGCTCGGAGGAGCGCTTGGGCCGCCTCCGCACCATGGACCATGACCGGCCTGTCCCCTGCGGCTGCGCGAGCCTGACGGGCGCAGTCCTCGACGTCGGTGACGAAACGCGCGTGGCCGGGTGGCACGTCCCCGTCGTCCACCTGGTGGGTGAGGACGAAGATCGG
Source organism: Streptomyces sp. NPDC050759 (assembly GCF_044456945.1). Lineage (NCBI taxonomy): Bacteria > Bacillati > Actinomycetota > Actinomycetes > Kitasatosporales > Streptomycetaceae > Streptomyces > Streptomyces sp. NPDC050759. The sequence goes on from NZ_JBITGI010000003.1 coordinate 448,775, forward strand.
TACGCCGTCGTGGTGGTCGCCCTGCCAGCGCCCGGCGAGTTCGAAGGTCCGTCGGCCGGAGATCAGCGCGCCGGTCGCCAGCGCTTCGCGGTAGACCTGGCCGCTGGGACCGTCGGACTCCCGGTCGTCGAGCCAGTTGAACAGCCGTCCTCCGTCGCGTCCGAGCTCCTGCCCTGGCCGATCGTCCGGGCCGGCGATATAGCCGTCGAGCGACATCGACATGTAAAGCCGAATCGGATTGTTCATCCTGGCCTCCACCTCTCCTCTTGACACCGGGACTCGCCGCATCCTGATCCGCCGACGGGACGGGCGGGTCACAGGGGAGACCTCAGGCAACCGGCAAACTCATCGGCCTGCCGCGCCGGATGAAACGAAGTCGTCCAAGCTGTGTGCGCACGGGGGGTGCGGGAGTCGCGGGCTCGTCCTGGGCGGGGACATCAACGCGGCCGTGCGTCAGTAGCCGGTGCCGCGCTTGACCTGGGCCCGCTCGATCCCGTGGGCCGCACCCTTGTCGTCCAACGTGCGACACGCGTCGGCGATGTCCTGGCTCAGCCGCTCGACCTGCTCGCGGCTCAGAGTCTCCTTGACCAGGGCGCGCAGGATCTTCACCCGCTCCGCGTTGGGCGGGAGCGTGTAGGCCGGCACCATCCAGCCCCGCTCGGCCGAGAGCTGCCAGGCGATGTCGGACTCGTCGTAGGCGTGCTTGCCGGCGAGACGGAAAGCGACGAGCGGCAGCTGCTCGAGGTCGCTCCCGATCACTTCGAAGCGGCCGCTGCCGCGCAGGTTGTCCGCCAATGCGCGGGCGTTCTCCTGCATGATCTGCATGACGTAGGTGTAGCCCTGGCGACCGAGCCGCACGAAGTTGTAGTACTGCGCGAGCACCATCGAGGCACCGGTGGAGAAGTTCAGCGTGAACGTCGCGTCGGTCTTGCCCAAGTAGTTCTCGTAGAACACGAGGTCCTTGGCCAGGTCGGCCTCCTCGCGGAAGACCAGCCATCCGATGCCGGGGTAGACCAGGCCGTACTTGTGTCCCGACACGTTGATCGAACGGACCTGCTCGAGCCGGAAGTCCCACTTCGAGTCCGGGTAGAGGAAGGGCCACACGAATGCGCCGCTGGCGCCGTCGACGTGGATCGGGATGTCGAGGTCCCGCTTGTCGCGTACGTCCCGCAGGAGCTTGTCGATCCCGACGACATCGTCCTTGTGGCCGGTGAAGGTGGTGCCGAGGACGGCGACGACGCCGATGGTGTTCTCGTCGAGGTGGGGCTCCACGTCCTCGGGGCCGATCGTGTACTTGCCCTCGGCAAGCGGCACGATGCGCGGCTCGACGTCGAAGTAGCGGCAGAACTTCTCCCACACGACGTGGACGTCTCCGCCGAAGACCAGGTTGGGGCGGTCGGTCGACAGGTTCGCCGCCTGGCGGCGCTCGCGCCACTTCCACTTCAGCGACAGCGCGCCGAGCATGATCGCCTCGGACGAGCCCTGGGTCCGGCATCCGGTCGTCCGGCCCGGCGCGTGGAAGAGGTCGGCGAGCATGCGCACGCAGCGCTGCTCGATCTCGGCGGAAATGGGGTACTCCGCATGGTCGATGAAATTGCGGTGGAGGTTCTCGGCGATCAGCCGTTGGGCCTCCGGCTCCATCCACGTGGTGACAAAGGTGGCGAGGTTGCGCTGCGGGTCGCCCTCCATGGCGAGATCCACATCCACGAGCCTCATGGCGTCCGTCGCAGCCATACCTTCCTCGGGGAAGGTCTCCGAGGGAGCGGGCGCGGTCAGGAATCGGTTACCGAAGAGAAGTGCGTCATCGCGCTTGGTCATGCAGCGATTCAAACAGCGCGGGAGCGTTCCGCCGGCGAGGGACACACCAGGACGGCACCGCGCGTCGGCCGCGAACAGCACCCTGGCACGGAGTTCCTGGCGGTCCCTCGTCAACCGGTCCGCGTGCGGAGGCTCCGTGCCAGGGTGGGGATCATCACCGTCGCAGGGACGAGGTGCAGCCCGAGGAGGGCGGTGGTGGTGGCGGTGTTGGCCCCGGAGAGGAGAGGCGGGACCAAGGAGAGCGCGGTCAGCGACACTGCCGTCCACACGAATCGCTCGGCGGGGCAAGCACTCCAACGGAGAAGAGCGACCGCAATGACGATGCCCACCACCGAGAAGAGGCCGGTCACGATGGCGAACCCGGACAACGGGATCGCCTCGCCACCATCGGGTACCTCGAAGTCGACGCCGACGGCCAGGGCAAGCGCCGCGGCGAGGGTGGTGGCCACCATCGCCGCGAGCGTGGCGAGGAAGCCGGTGCCGGCGAGCCCGCGGAGTCGGTAGGTGTGGCTGGTCCGGCCCGATGCCGGGCCTGCGCCGACCCCTCTGTCATTCACGCCGTTCATCTCGTTCCTCCGTCATTCGGTAACGGGCGCACGGGGTGCGTGCTGACGGGCATGTGACCGGTGCCGCGGAGCCAGCCCCACCCTGCCTCGACCACTGCGACAGGCGCGCCACCGGGCAGCGCGAGCGTCCACACCGGGACTACTCCGTGTCGTCCGCCGGCAGGCGCTCCGGCAGCCCGAGCCGTGGGAACTGGTCGTTGTGGAAGATGACGATCTCGGTGATCGCCCCGCCGGTGATGCGCAGGACGTCGATCGTCAGCGGCAGGTACGCGCCGTCGTGCTCCCGCCAGAGGTAGAAGGCGAGGGCGGGCTGCCGGTTCACCGATGTGAGGACGCAGCGCAGGCGCCCCAGGTCCGCGAAGCCGTCCTCGACCCAGTTGTTCACCACCGTGTCGCGACCCACGTACAGGCCCGGGGTGGGCGGCATCGAGCAGCGGACGTCGTCCCGCAGCATGGCAGCGAGAGCGTCGACGTCCTTGGCGACGCTCGCGTCGGTGAAGCGGCGCACCAGCTCGCGCGTCCCCGGGTCCTCCTCGCCGCTGGTCCAGTCCTGCCGTTCGGCGGGCAGGTGCTCCCGCATGCCCGCGCGGGCCCGCTGCAGTGCGCTGTTCACGGAGTTGACGGAGTCCCCCAGGAACTCCGCGACGTCCTTGGCCGGCCAGCCGAGCACGTCCCGCAGGATCAGCACGGCCCGCGGGCGTGGCGCGAGGTGCTGGACCGCGACCAGGTACGCCAGCTCGATCGTCTCCCGAGCGACGGCGACGGCCTCCGGTTCGTCCCCGCCACCCGCGGGCAGCTCGTCGAGCAGCCGGTCCGGGTAGGGCTGCAGCCACAGCACCTCTCCGCCGGTCGCAGGCTCCGGGCGGCACTTGGCGAGCAGGTCCAGGCAGGCGTTGGTGGCGATCCGGTACAGCCAGGCCCGGAACGTCGACCGCCCCTCGAAGGTCTCCCGTCGTCGCCAGGCACGGAGGAACGTTTCCTGCACGGTGTCCTCGGCGTCCTCGAACGACCCGAGCATCCGGTAACAGTGCACGTGCAGCTCCCGCCGGTGCTGCTCGACCAGCCCCGAGAACGCCGGCTCGTCGACCTCGCCCAGCCCGCTCACGTCCGGCTCCTCCAGCCGCGTGTCCGCACTCATCACGTCACCCCTACGCCTCGTCGTGTCCCGTCGTAGGTGTGACGGGTACGGGTGCCGAAACTCATCACTGCGAGGATGGCCTGCACCATTGCGATCGTCCGCGGTGTCGTCAGGATTCCAGGTCGGCTCATCAGGCCCCCTGGGAGAAGGCGCTGCTCCGCGACCCACCGACACAGGCCTTCGCCACCGCCGGTGGCCTGTGGCCGTCCTCGCCGCTGCCCGAGGACGAGGCCGCGCAACGCCGTCGGCCGGCTGTGTCGTTCTCCCTCGTCATCAGGACCAAGTTCCTGGACGACCTGTGGCGGCAGGCCTCCGCGTCCGGGGTCCGGCAGGGCGTGCTGCTCGGCGCCGGCATGGACAGCCGGGCCTTCCGGACGGACTGGCCCGAGGGCACCCGGCTGTTCGAGGTCGACACCGCCGCGCCACTGGACTTCAAGGCTTCGGTGCTGCGCCAGGAGCGGGCCGTCGCACGCTGCGAGCGGATCACCGTAGCGGTGGATCTGCGTGAGGACTGGCCAAGGGCGCTGGCCGCCGCAGGACACGACCCGGCCGTGCCGACCGCGTGGATCGCCGAGGGACTGCTGATCCATCTGCCCGAGGACGCGGTGGAGTTGCTGCTCGCCCGGATCGGCGCGCAGTCGGCGCCAGGCAGTCGAATGGGGCTGACATGGGGCGCGCGCGGCGTGATCGAGCGCTTCGGCGGGGACGCCGCGCCGGGATCGGCGGTGTCCCTGTGGGTCTCGGAGATGCCCGACGACCCGGTGGGCCGGTTGGCCGGGCACGGCTGGGAGGCCGACAGCCACACCCTGCGCGAGCGCGCCGCCTACGGCCGCCCGATCAGCACCCCGCCGCAGCGCGAGGAGCGGCCGGGTGGACTGATCTCGGCGGTCCGCCGGTAGAGCGCCTCCCGGTTTCCCTGGATGATCGATTCCAAGGGCCCCGCACCAGCCGAGCCCCTGCTCGAGACGATCCGGCAGCCGGGCGTCGGTCACGTTCCGCCGATGAGTTTCCGGCGGTCGTGCCGTCTACCCCTCGACGAAGGGAGCGCACCATGCGCAAGATCACCGTTTGCACGTTCCTGAGCCTGGACGGCGTCATGCAGGCGCCGGGCGGTCCGGACGAGGACGCCGAGAGCGGCTTCGAGCACGGCGGCTGGCAGAAGCCGGTGTCCGACGACGAGGTCGGCGCGGCCATCGCCGGTTGGTACGAGCACTCCGACGCGATGCTGCTCGGCCGCAAGACGTACGAGATCTTCGCGTCGTACTGGCCGACCGCCGATCCCGACAACCCGTTCACCGATCGGATGAACGGCATGCACAAGTACGTGGCGTCTCGGACCCTGACGTCCGTCGAGTGGCAGAACTCCACGCTGCTGGAGGGCGACATCGTCGATGCCGTACGCGAGCTGAAGGCGTCCGACGGTGGCAACATCAACGTGGTCGGGAGCGGCGACCTCGCACAGACCCTCATGCGGCACGACCTCGTCGACGAGTACCGGCTGACCATCCACCCAGTGATCATCGGCACCGGCAAGCGGCTGTTCGCCGACGGAGCGATCCCCACTGCGCTGGAGCCGGTCAGCGTCTCGACGACGAAGGGCGGCACCGTCGTCGGCATCTACCGGGCGAACGGTAAGCCCAGCTACGACAGCTACTAGCTGGGCCGCGGCGTGCGGATCGACGGCGCCGGCGAGCGCCCCCACGACCGGCACCGTTCCGAGGCTGACCACGCCCACCTGCGCGGTCGGCCGAAAGCGGGGCTGGGGGCGGCTGTGCCACTCAGCGCACCAGGCGTACTTCGCGCAGCCGGATGGTGGTTGCCGGGCCGACCGCTTCGAACCGGATCTCGGCGGTCCCGGCACGACGTTGTGCGTCCAGCGGGAGTACCTGGGAGATTTCCTTGTCCCCGAGCTTCGACGAGGGCGTGAGGGTGTCCAGCACGTGTCCGTCGACCAGCACACGGGTCGATCCGGCAGTGGGGTCCGGGAGGTGGGTGACCTGCACGCCGGTGGCGGTGCCGTCCGGGTCTGCCAGGCGGTACGACCACCATCCCGTGGCGGCCCGCCACGTCAGCCCGTCGGTGAGCCCCGACCATGTGTCCTGTCCCTCGAACCGGTGGTCGCTTTCGGGCTGTTGCCGGCCGGCGGCAACGGCGTCAACGGTTCGGTCGTGCAGCGCGAGCGTCACGTGGTCGGCCGCGCGCAGCTCCGCCCGCCGCTCGTGGAGCCGCTCAGGTGCCGCCAACGGGAAGTAGAGGTGGTAGCGGGAGTCGTGGATGCCGGCGAACGGTACGAGGGTGACGGACTCACCCGGTCGCGCGTCCACGTGATCCAGGGCGAACACCAGCCTGTCCGCGGCGAGTCGGCGTACACCGGCCGCCGCATCGGAGGTGCTCGGGGCGAGCACGACGGGCAGGTGTTCCAGGGGACGCAACGGGCCGCCGGCGACGTGACCCATCCTGGAGTCGTCGGCGAAGTGCCCGACCAGGTCGTTCCGGTCGCCCTCGGCCGCGAGGACGGTGGGCCCGTAGCGGAACGACACCCACGGGGAGCCGTCGGGGAGCAGCTCGGCGCTGACGCGCGGGCGAAGGCGCACGGTGATCGTGTCCCCTTCGCGCCACCTCCGCATCAGACGCACATAGGTCAGGGGCTGTCCGTCTGCCCCGCGGCGCGTCGTGAGCGGGGCGGGTCCCTCCTCGGGCGGTGCGCCGTTGATACGGACCCGGGGTGTCCCCTCGTGCCAGCCGGGGACGCGTACGTGGATCGCCACAGGGGTCGGGGGAGCCCCGCGCACCAGAAGTCTCACCTCGTCGTCGTAGGGGGCTGTCCCGGTCTGCTCGACTATCAGGTTCTGGTCGGGCAGGCTCAGTCGGGAGGCGATGAAGAGGTTGACGAACAGGTCGTCGCCCTCCGCGGTGTACACCAACTCGCCGTATTTCGCGTGGTTTTCCAGCCCGGTGCCGACGCAGCACCAGAAGCAGTTCTGGGGTGTCGACACCGTGCGGTAGTGGCCCGGTCGCACGGGCGTGAAGTACACCAGCCCGCCCTTGGGGTGCAGGGACGACAGGATGTGATTGACCGTCGCACGCTCGTAGTGGTCGAGCACCTCGGCATCGGGCTCTTCGAGGAACAGCGCGCGGCTCAGCTTGAGCATGTTGTAGGTGTTGCAGGTCTCCGGGCCCTCCGGCGACTTCAGCGCGGAGCTGAAGTCGTCGCGGGGATGCAGGTGCTCGCTCACGGAGTTGCCGCCGAAGGAGAAGGTCCGGTGCCGGGTGATGGTCTGCCAGAAGAACCGGGCGGCGTCCCGCAGGCCGGGGTCGCCGCCGACCTCGCCCAGCCGTTGGTATCCGACGACCTTGGCGATCTGGGTGTTGGCGTGCATCCCGTCGAGGATGTCGCGGTGCTCGCGCAACGGGCCGAGCAGGGACCGGTCGAGGAAGCGCCGGGCCAGGGCGGCGTAGCGGTCCGTGCCGGTGATGTCGGCGAGGTCCGCCAGCGCCTCGCACATCCCACCGAACTCCGTGCGGAGCATGGCTTCGTGGGTGTCGTCGTCCATCCCCGCCGCCACCTGGTCCCACCAGTCGGCCAGCCGTCGCACGGCGGTCAGCGCGGGTTCCGAACCGGCGTGGCGGTGGGCGTCCAGCAGGCCGGCGAACAGCTTGTGCAGGTTGTACCACGGCACCCAGGCACCACCGAGCTCGAACGAGTCCCGCTCCACCTGCCCCGCGGCCACCCGCTGCCACAACCGCACGCCGTCCGGGATGCCCCCGACGTAGCCGGTGCCCAGGGCGTCCTGGCACTCGACGACGCCCTCGACCAGACGGTCGACCATGGCCCTTGGCCGGGGATCGTCCGTCACCGCGCTCATGAGGGCGGCACCCGACAGCGCGTGCCCGACGGTGTGGCCGTCGAGACCGGAGTTCTCCCAGTTGCCGTAGGACTCGGCGACCGGCGGCAGGTTGGCCTCGCGCCGCAGGGGCGCGAGGAGCCGGTCGGGGTCGAGGGACAGCAGGTAGTCCAGGGCGGTGGCCTGCGCGTCCAGGAACGGGCCGGGGAGAAGACGTACCGCGCTGCGGGGGAGTGACTGCATGACTGCTTGGTTCCTTTGTTGAGACGGGCCCTCACCACGGGTGATATCACCCTCGCCGATACGGTCGGGAGCTTCGCGCCGGGCACGGAAAGGCCGGGCAGCAGAGTTCGGGCCGGTCGTGGCCTGGATCCTCCCGTGCAGCGGTGCGTCGAAGTGGCAGCATCTCAGGATGACTTCGTCGATATCCGAGTCGTGGACCCGTATCGAGGTTTGGCTCGCCCGGCACACGCCTCGTACCTTTGCCGCTCTTGGCCCCCCGGCGGAGCGATCGGCGATTGCCGTGGCCGAACAGGCCATCGGGCAGCCGTTTCCCGAGCCCTTGGTGGAGTCCTTGCTGCGGCACAACGGCATGGGCCACTACGACCTGCTGCCGCCGTTCTGGTCCTTGCTCGAGGTGCAGAGCATCACCAGTGCCTGGCAGACACGCATGAAGATCTACGGAGATGAGCCGGCGGGAGCGGAGGAAGGCGACCCGGACGGGGAGTACGGGCCGTGGTGGCATGCGCATTGGATCCCCTTCGCCTTCGACGGTGCGGGGGACTACCTCATCATCGACCAGCGCCCCTACCGCCGGCGCGGAAGGATCGGCAATGCCGATCATGAAATGGGATGCCTCTTTTCGCGCCACCCCATGTGGGCGTCACTCCCGGCCCTCCTGGATGCGACGGCCACGGCTCTGGAGACCGGCGAGGCGGTGGACGGTTACCTGCCTGTCGCAGTCGACGAGGATGAACTGGACTGGGACTTCTGATGCTCAGCCCGTTGTGACGGTTTGGGGACGCGGAGCTTCGCCGCATTTCGCGTGAACGGGGTGCCGGGCGGGGCTGCGGATCATGGGGCTGTGTGAGAGGCGGTCGGTGGTGTGAACAGTGCCCGGACGGTTTCGGTGGCCAGGTCTCGTAGCCAGGTGTGGGCGCGGTCGTTGTCGTAGCGCTGGTGCCAGAGCAGGTACAGGGGTACGTCGGGCAGCGGGAGTGGCGGCGGCAGTGTGGCCAGACCGAGTTGTTCCCGGGCCGTGCGGGTGACCGCGTCGGGGAGGGTGACGATCAGGTCGGTGTCGAGGGCGAGTTGCAGGGCGAAGGCGGCGGTGGGCCCGACGGCGACGACACGTCGTTCGAGGCCGCGTGTGGTCAGGGCGTCGTCGATCGGGTCACGCAGGCTTCCGCGCCGCGAAACGGTGAGGTGTTCGGCGGCCGCGTAACGCTCAAGGCTCAGCGGGCCCGCGGTGAGCGGGTGGCCGGGGCGGGCGGCGACGACCAGCCGGTCCTTGCCGACGAGGCGGTGGCGGATGTCGGGGAGCGTCGGAACGCCGGCGCTTGATTCGAGGTCGACCTCACCCCGGCGCAGCTCGGCGTCGTCCGTCCCGGGTTCCGCGGACAGGCGCAGCCGGACGCCGGGGGCCTGATGGCGGACGGCCCTGGTCAAGGCAGTGCCGCAGGCGGCCGTCAGGGCGTCGTGCCAGCGCACGGTGAACACCCGGTCCAGAGTCGCCAGGTCGAGTTCCTGCTGCGCGGACAGAAGCCGGTGGGCCTGCTGCACGAGGGCGTGGACCTCGGCGCGCATGGCCAGCGCGCGGGTGGTGGGGACCATGCTGCGGCCGGTGCGGACCAGGATCTGGTCACCGGTGGCCTTGCGGATGCGGCCCAGGGAGCGGCTCATCGCCGGTGCGGTGACGTGGAGGCGTGCTGCCGCGCCGGCGACGCTGCCCTCTTCCAGCAGGGCGTCCAGGGCTGTGAGCAGGTTCAGATCCAGTTGCATGAGAGTAACTCTACAAGTGACAAGCATGCACTGGTTGTTAATGACCGTGCGGCCTACCTTCGAAGTGCGGGGGCGAGACAACCGCCCCGCTTCGACCGAAACCAGGGAGCCCGCCATGAGCACAGCCATGCCTTTCGACGCCGGTACGACGCTCCTGTCCGACGTGACCGCCGCGGTGAAGGCCGGCGGCGTCACGCTGCGCGACCGCCACACCTCGCACGCCCGGGGCGTGAGTCTGGAGGAGGTCGTGGGCGAGATCCACGCCAACGACGACGCGGTGCTCGACGTGCTGCGGGAGCCGCTGCTGCAGGCCCGGCCGGGGTCGCAGTGGGCCGAGGACGAGCTGGCCGGCGGCGCGCTCCCGCCCGGGGAGTGGTGGGTCGTCGACCCCGCCGAGGGCAATATCAACCACGTCCACGGCATGGACGACTGGGCCGTCACCGCCACCCTGGTCCGCGACAACCAGCCGGTACTCACCGTCGTCCACCTGCCGCTGACCGGCGACACCTACACCGCGGTCGCCGGCGGCGGTGCCCGGCTCAACGACCGGCCCCTGAAGGTGTCCGCCAAGACCGACCTGGGCGCGGCGCTCATCGGCACCGGCCAGGCCAAGCCCGGCGAGGACGAGCGCACCTTCCGGCGGATCGGTGACTCCGTCACCGCGATGCTCGTCAACGGCCTGGTCGTGCGGGTGTCCGTGCCCGCCACGATGCAGCTCATCCACGTCGCCGCCGGACGCATGGACGCGTTCTGGCAGTTCTCCGACGTCCGCTCCGGCCTGGTCGCCGGCGCCCTGCTGGTCTCCGAGGCCGGAGGCACGGTCACCGACCTGACGGGCGAACCCTGGAACACCGGCAGCCGCGACTTCCTGGCCGCCGCCCCCGGTATCCACGGCGCCGCCCTCAAGGTCCTCTCGCCGATCGCCTGACCGACGTCTCCGCTCCACCGCACCCCGATCCGCCCCGATATACCGCCCCGATACGCAAGGAGCATCACCGCATGACCAGCATCGGCATCCTGGGCGCCGGCCGCGTCGGCACGAACCTCGCAGGCAAGCTCTCCGCAGCCGGACACCAGGTCACCCTCGGTGGCCGCAGACCCGAAGACACCGCCGCCCGCCCCGCCGGGCTCGCCCCGCGGATCGCCTTCGCCGACCAGCGCACCACTGCCCGCACCGCGGACATCGTGATCAACGCGACGCCCGGCGACAGCTCCCTGGACCGCCTCACCGGCCTGCGCGCCGACCTCGCGGGCAAGATCCTCATCGACGTCTCCAACGCCACCCGCGACGACGGCGACGGCCTGCCCGGCGACCTGTGTTATCCCGGCAGCAGCCTCGGCGAGAAGCTTCAGGCCGCGCTCCCCGACACCCATGTGGTCAAGACCCTCAATACCATGCTTTTCATGGTCATGACCGCTCCGGAAACCCTGGCCGCCCCACCGACCGCCTATCTCTCGGGCGACGACGAACACGCGAAGAGAACCGTCACCGGCCTGCTCGGCGACCTGGGCTGGCAGCCCGAACGGATCGAGGACCTCGGCGGCATCACCACGGCTCGCGCCACCGAGGCCATGATCCTTGTCGTGCCCCACATCCTGCGCCGGCACGGCTTCAAGCCCTTCGCCGTCTCCCTCGCCCGCTGACACATCAAGACCGGGTTCAGACCAGAACCAGGTCGAGTGTGATGTGCGGGGCGAGCGCGTGCAGGAAGTCGGGGGCGTCGAAGATCTCGCCGGCGGAGGCGACGCCGACCGTCTTGGTGCGGCCGGTCAGGACGCGCTCGAGGGCCTCGGTGACGAGGGGCGCGGTGACGGCGTAGATGTCCTGGCCGCGGGCCGTGGCCCGGCGTTCGGCTCCGCCGGAGCGGACGACGACATCGACGAGGAAGGTCTGGTCCGAGCGCCCGCTCTCGTCGGTGGCCGTCGGGGCCGGCGTGTGGGGGGCGGTGACGTCCCGAGCCGCCTCGGCGGTCATGTAGGTGGTTACGTCGGGGATGGAGAGGTGCTGGGGGACGGTGACGACATCCGCCATCGTGAACTCCCCGATCACCGTCCGGGGGCCCACTGGTTCCGGGAAGGTCCATTCCAGGACGGGTGCGGCGTCGGTACGGCGTTCCCACTGTCCGCCGGTGTAGCGCAGGCGGTGGGTGCCGCGTCTCTCGCGGGAGACCGTGCCCGAGAGCCGGGTACCGGCGGTGGGGTGCCAGTCGCTGAGCGCATAGGCGATGTGTGCCTCGTCGGCCTCGGTCCAGTCGTCCATCGCCGCGGTGGTCAGCAGGTCGCCGAGGCCGCCGAAGAAGGCCATGGCCGGGACGATCACCGCTCCCGCGTCCCGGGCCCGCTCCCGGTAGTGGGCGAAGGTGTCGAGGTTGGCCTCGAGTTCGGCGGCCACGTCCAGGTAGGGGATCTTCGCGCGGAGCGCGGCCTCGATCACGGGGCCGACGGTCGAGGCGAAGGGGCCGGCGCAGTTGATGACCGCCGCCGTTCCCGCCAGGGCCCGGTCAAGGGAGGCCGGATCGTCGACCGACGCCACCCGGGCCTCAAGACCGTACTCGCCGGCCAGCTCCTCCAGGGTCTGCGCATTGCGCCCGGACAGCACCGGGACGAACCCACGCGCGGCCAGCTCCGCGACCACGAACCGCCCGGTGTGACCGTATGCGCCGAACACCGCCACCAGCTGACCTGACCCCATGAGACCGCTCCCCGTGTGCTCGAACGCCCGCTGCGAGATTCATCCGCTGCGGCCTGACACGCACATCCTGTCTCTCCGGCGGCCCTCCACGAGAGTGTCGGAAACGACATGCCCCGTACAGTTCCGGACATGACCGCTGTTGCGCTGGCCGTCACCGACGGCATGCTCCACTACGAACTGGCCGTGGCCGTCGAGGTCTTCGGAGGCGACCTGACCCACATCGTGGACCCCTGGTACGACTTCTCCCTCTGCGGGAGCGGGCCGGTGCACCTCGGCCGCTTCCGCCTGGAACCCGACCACGGACTCGACCACCTCGCGCACGCGGACACAGTGATCGTCCCTGGCTGGGCGGACACCGACCGCGACCCGCCCGCCGAGCTGGTCGATGCGGTGCGTGCGGCCCACGCGGCCGGTGCCCGCGTGGCCTCACTGTGCACCGGCGCCTTCGTCCTGGGCGCGGCAGGACTGCTCGACGGCAGGCGCGCCACCACCCACTGGGCCCACACAGGGAAACTGGCCCGGCGCCACCCGGCGGCCACCGTCGATCCGGACGTCCTCTACGTCGACAACGGCGATGTCCTCACCTCCGCGGGCAAGGCCGCCGCCATGGACCTGTGCCTGCACCTGGTCCGTCTCGACCACGGCTCGGCGAGCGCCAACAAGATCGCCCGACGCCTGGTCATCCCGCCCCACCGCGACGGCGGCCAGGCCCAGTTCATCGCCACCCCCCTCCCCGCCGAAGGCAACCACCCCCTGGGCGAGCTCTTCCCCTGGGCGCTGGAGCGGCTGGACCAGCCAATGACCGTGGAGGACCTGGCCCGCCAGGCCCGCATGAGCTCACGCCACCTCGGCCGCCACTTCAAGCACCTCACCGGCACCACGCCGCTGCAATGGCTCCACATCCAGCGCATTCGCCACGCCCAGGAACTGCTGGAGACCACCGACGCCACCGTGGACACCATCGCGGCGGCCACCGGCATGGGCACCGCAACCACCCTGCGCCGCCACTTCCACCGCAGCGTCGGCGTCCCACCGGACACCTACCGCCGCACCTTCCGTCCCTGACCAGGTATAGGAGGGCTGGACTTCACGAGGATCATTTGTCGACCAGCGACATGTGGTGCTCGTTGTAGCGGTCTCCCTGCACCCCGACCCGGCCGGCCAGTTCGTTGAGGTCCGCCAGTTCGTCCGCGGAGAGCGGCAGTTGGGTGGCGCCGATGTTCTCCTCGATACGCGCGATGCGCCGCGTTCCGGGAATCGGGACGATCGACGGATGCCGCGCGAGCAGCCAGGCGAGCGCGACCTGTCCCGGTGTGGCGTCCTTGGCCTGTGCGAGCGCTGAGATGTGCTCGACGAGAGCCTGGTTCGCCGCCCGGTTCTCGGCCGTGAACCGTGGAATCGTTGTGCGGACGTCGCCGTCCGCGAAGGATGTCGACGCGTCCACTGCTCCGGTCAGGAACCCCTTGCCGAGCGGGCTGAAGGGTACGAACCCGATCCCGAGGGCCGCGCACGTCGGCAGGACCTGCGGCTCGGGATCCCGGGTCCACAGCGAGTACTCGCTCTGCACCGCCGTCACCGGGTGGACCGAGTGAGCACGGCGGATGGTCTCCGCGCCGGCCTCCGAGAGCCCGAAGGAGCGGACCTTGCCCTCCTGCACCAGCTCGGCGACGGTGCCGGCGACGTCTTCGATCGGCACCTCTGGGTCTACGCGGTGCTGGTAGAACAGGTCGATCCTCTCGAGCCTGAGCCGCTTGAGGGAGGCCGTGGCGACGGCACGGATCTGCTCGGGTCGGCTGTCGAGTCCGACTGAGGCGCCGTTCTCGATGCGGAATCCGAACTTCGTGGCGATCACCACTTGGTCACGCACCGGAGCGAGGGCCTCGCCGACGAGCTCCTCGTTGACGTAGGGGCCGTACACCTCAGCGGTGTCGAAGAACGTGACCCCGCGGTCGACGGCGCCACGGAGTACGGCGATCATGTCGTCTCGATCGCCGGGGTTCGGGCCGTAACTCTGGGACATTCCCATGGCACCGAGGCCGATGGCGGATACCCGGAGGTCTTGCCCGAGCGTTCGCGTGTGCATTTTTCCTCCTTGTTGATGCCCATACTGGACGCTCGCCGTCTACCGCGCCGTCCCCGCGAACAGGCGCTGGGCGTTGGCCGTCGTCAGGGACCGCCAGGTGGTTCCCTCCACCGGTGACTCGACCGCGTCGATCGCCGCGATGTGGGCGTCGGCCAGTGGGGGAGGGGTCCAGCAGTAGTCGCTGCCGAACAGCACGCGGTCCGGATCGACGAGCTGCAGCAGCGCTGGGACCTGGCGTGGGAAGGCGGTGCCCGCCATGTCGTAGTACAGGCCTCGTAGTTGCTGCACCGCGTCCTTGGCGGGCGTGTTCTCCGAGGGCACGAACAGTCTCGTGAACTCGTTGATGCGGTCGGCCAGGACGGGTACCGCGCCACCGCAGTGCGGAACGATCACCTGGATGCGGGGACAGCGCGTCACGACGCCCGCCATCACCAGGTCCGTGACGGTGCGGGCCGTGTCGAAGATGTACTCGACCATCGGCCGCGGTCGACCGAGTGCGGACTGTTCCCAGCCCACCGGTGAGGTGGGGTGCAGGAAGACCACGGCCCGGCGGCGGTCGAGTTCCGCGAAGACCGGTTCGAGGCGCTGGTCGCCCAGGTAGACACCCTGCGTGTGGGTCAGCAAAGCCACGCCGTCGGCGTCGAGTTCGTCGTAGGCGAAGGCGATCTCCTCCAACGAGGCGTCCACGTCCGGCAGGGGGAGCGACACGAAGTTGCCGAAGCGGCCGGGGTGGGCTCGGGTCAGTTCGGCGGTGTACTCGTTGACGCGCCGGGCGAGGAGTCGTGCCGCCTTGTCGTCGCCGAAGTGCACGCCGGGGGAGGACATGGACAGCATCGCGGTCTCGATGCCGTTGCGATCCATCAGGTCCAGGTGCGCTTTCGCGGACCACGACGGCCAGCCGCCCATGCCATCGGGGTGGGCGTGGCCCGCCGCTGCGGCCTGCTGGACGTAGAAGTCGGGCAGGAGGTGGGCGTGTACGTCGATGAGACCGGAGGACATGGCAGGACGATCTCTTCTCCTAGGGGACTTGGGGCAAGAGCGGGGGTCCGACTCCGTTCACTCCACCTGCTCGCGTCCGGCCAGGCGCACCTCTTCGTTGTCCAGGGTGGCCTGGAGCCGGCGCAGCACGGTGTCGTCGATCTTTCGCTCGTCGCGCAGGCGGACGACGGTTGCGCGTCTGTGGGCGATCAGGGCGAGGCGGAGGTCGGTGTAGTGGCGGTTGTGGAGCAGGGCGGGATCGCCGTCGGTGCCCGTGCCTTTGGCCCGTACGGTTGCCAGGTGGGCCTCGTACTCCTGGCGCAGCCATTCCACGACTTTCGGGGTGGTGCCCTGTTCGGCGGCGAGTTGGGGCAGTGCCTCGATGGCTTCCTCAGTCGCCTTCGTCTCGGCGAGCACCTCTTCCTCGTCGACGGACGTGTCGCGCGGCAGCCGGGCCCAGCGCACCACGCCGGGCAGCAGCAGTCCCTGCACCACGAGGGTCACCACGATGACGCCGGAGGTGACGAAGACGATGAAGTTGCGGTCGGGGAACGGCGCGCCCGAGTCGAGCGTCTCCGGCACCGAGAGGGCCACGGCGAGCGACACCGCGCCACGGAAGCCCGCGAAACCGCTGACGACACGGGCCCGGTGAGTCATTCTCCGCTGTCGCTGCTGGGGACGCCGATCGATGGCGCGGATCAGGTAGGCGGAGGAGAACAGGAACGCGATCCGGACCGCGACCAGGACCCCGCTGACCACGCCGACCGCGATCAGGGCGTCCTGGAGTTCCGACCGGCTCAAGTGGCGCAACGCGTACTGGAGTTCCACGCCGACGAGGACGAACAGCGCGCTGTTGATGATGAAGGTGGCCAGCGGCCAGAAGGCCAGTGCCTGTCGGCGATGTTCGGCGCGGATGAGGCTGGGAGCCACCTGGGCCATGATCAGCCCGCTCACGACGACCGCGAGGACACCGGAGGCGTGAATCAGTTCCGCGAGCAGATACGCCGTGAACGGCGCCAGGATCATGACGAGGTTGCCCAGGAGGGGATCGTCAAGACGGCGCCGCAGGTTCATGTTGACCCAGGCGACCGCCACACCGACCGCAGCCCCGCCCCCGTATGCCAGCAGGAACAGCGCTCCGACGTGCGGCAGGGTGAGGTGCTCCTCGCCGACGGTGATACCGACCGCCAGGCCGAAAATGACCAGTGCCGTGCCGTCGTTGACGAGGCTTTCCGCTCGGAGCACGGTGATCTGACGGCGCGGCAGGGAGCCGGCCAGGGCGCCGACCGCTGTGGCGTCGGTGGGAGCCACGGCCGCGCCCAGCGCCCACGCCGGTCCCCAGTCGAGCCCGAGCGTGTGCCCGGCGACCGCCACGGCCCCCGCGGTGAGGATCACCAGGACCGTGCTGAGCAGGACGATGCCGCGCAGGTTCGTACGGATCTCCCGCATGGACGTGGTCAGGCTCTCCCAGTACAACAGCACGGGCAGGAAGAGCAACAACACCACTTCGGGCGGGAGTTGGGTCTGGCGGACGGCCGGGACGAAACCGAGCAGAGCGCCCACGACGAGCAGCACGACGGGCGACGCGACGTGGAAGCGCCGGCCCAGGACGTTGCCCACCAGCACGGCGGCGCCCAGGGCGACGACGAGTTCGAGACCGAGCATGGCGCTACTCCTGGCAGGGGACGGATGCCGATGGAGGCGAAGCTGCTTCCACCGGGATCGTCGTGTTCATCGGGGGGTCAGCCGCAGGGTTGTCGAGCGCGCGGTCACGAGGGGGTTGACGTACGCGTCGCCGAAGCGGCCGTACTTCGTGCGGTACGCGGTGTCGATGCGGTCGTTGATCTCGGAGTCCGCCACCTCGACGAAGGTGACGTTCTTGTCGACGCCTCCGGAGCGGATGTGCCCCTCGTGGCTCGCGCGGGCCGTGCGCCACCAGCCGCCGTCCGTTCCTCGGAACGAGCGGACGTACAGGTCGTCACCGTCGCGGACGACCCAGATCGGCACCGGCCTGCGCGGAGTGCCGTCACGCCTCAGTGGCGCGATCTCCAACTCGTCGGCCTGCGCGATGAGGTTGAGCTCGTCGCTCGTCCAAGTCGTCATCGGTGATGCTCCCATCTCCCTGGATCCGGTCGCTTCAGGTCACGGACGCAGCAGCGTCTTGATGGCACGGCGTTCGTCCATGGCCTTGTAGCCTTCGGCGACCTCGTCCAGCGACAGGGTGAGGTCGAAGACCCTGCCCGGGTTGATACGGCCGCTGAGGACGCGGTCGATCAGGTCGGGAAGGTAGGCGCGCACGGGGGCGGGGCCACCGCGCAGGCCGACGTGGGAGAAGAAGAGCTCCTGGCCGTCGATCCGCGAGCCGTGCGGGAAGCCGACGAAACCGACGTTGCCGCCGGGGCGGGTGGACTGAAGCGCCTGGTGCAGCGACTCCTGGGTGCCGACGCACTCGAGGACCGAGTCGGCGCCGATGCCGTTCGTCAGTTCCTTGACGCGGGCGACGCCTTCCTCGCCCCGCTCGGTGACGATGTCGGTGGCGCCGAACTCCAGGGCCAGCTTCTGTCGGGACTCGTGTCGACTCATGGCGATGATGCGCTCAGCGCCCAGTTCCTTCGCGGCGATGACACCGGACAGGCCCACGGCGCCGTCACCGACGACCACGGCCGTCGAACCGGGCTTGACCTCAGCTGCCTTGGCGGCGTACCAGCCGGTTCCCATGACGTCGGACAGGGCCAGCAGACTCGGGATCAACGCCTCGGCCGGCTGCTCCGGGACGGCGACCAGGGTGCCGTCGGCGAGAGGGACGCGAACGTACTCGGCCTGGGCGCCGTTCACCCACTGCGCGTGCCGGCAGGAGGTGTGGTAGCCGGCCTGGCAGATCGGACAGGTGTTGTCGGAGGCGACGAAGGAACCGATGACGAACTGGCCCGGCGTGACGCTCGAGACGTCGCTGCCGACCCCCTCGACGACACCGACGTACTCGTGGCCGATCGGCTGAGCCTCGGCGACCGGCAGGACACCGCGGTAACTCCACAGATCGGAGCCGCACACACAGGTGGCGACGGTACGGATCACCGCGTCCGTCGATGCCGTGATCTTCGGTTCCGGGGCGTTCTCCACCCGGATGTCCCCCGGCGCGTGAATGATGGTCGCTCGCATGATGCCTTCTCAACTCGTGGTGTCTGTCGTGGTGTCGGCGTCGTCCGTCTCGCAGGGAGCGAGGTGAGTCATGCACCGGTCGGGTGCGGCGCTGTGCCAGTGCTCCTCACCCGGGAACCACTCGGCAGGAAGTCTCATGGTGGGAGGTTGCTTCCGCGGAGGAGCCTCAGCCAGACTGGTCGGCCTTGTCCACGATCTCCTTGAGCTGGTTCATCGCGGTCATGGCGTTGGGCCATCCGGCGTAGAAGGCCAGATGGGTGATGGCCTCGATCAGCTCGTCCTTGGTCACGCCGTTCTCCAGCGCCTTGCCGAGGTGGAAGCCGAGCTGGTCGTTCCGGTACAGGGCGGCGAGAGCGGTGACCGTGACCAGGCTGCGATCGCGCGGGGACAGACCCGGCCGCTCCCAGATGTCGCCGAACAGGACCGTGTCGGTCACCTCCGCGAGCTTGGGGGCGAATTCCTGGATCGCCGGCGGCGCGAACTTCTTCCGTTCGGACATGGGGGGATGCTCCTAGCGTGTGTTTCTGGGATTCAGGCCGGGCCCCATGGGCCGCGCCGAAGGCTAAGGCGGTGTTCTTCGAGCACCAGTTGCCGGTCGCGCATCGATCCTGCCATCCTCGTGCGAACCCGCAAAGGGGAGAATTCCATCCTGGGAATGGCTTATCCAGGGGAGGAATTCTTACCCCCCTCGTCCGCCGCCCCTGTGCCCGCACGCCCCTCGGATCAGAACGTCAGGATCAGCCGACCCCGCACACCGCCCGCGGCGAGGAGCCGGTGCGCTTCGGCGGCATGTTCCGCTGGGAAGGTCTTCGCGATCCGGAGGGTGATGCGGCCTTCCTCCGCTTGCTGCCGGAGCCGGTCGAGCTTGGCATGCTCCTTCACGTAGCTGAACACGACGATCGGCTCGAACACGACGTCTCGCTCGCCGGGGCCGTCGTAGCCGCGCAGTGTCACCACCCGGCCGCCGTCGCGGACCGCCCGAGCGCAGAGGGCGCCGAGTGACGCGGCGTCGACGAGTCCGTCGACGCCCTCCGGGACCTCCGCGCGTACCCGGTCCGGGTACTCGGCGCCGCGACGGAGTACGACGTCGGCACCGAGTTCCTTGATCAGGGTCTCGTCCTGGTCCGAGGCGTCGGCCACCACGCGCAGCCCGTCCGCCTTGGCCAGCTGGACGGCGTAGCCGCCGACCGCGCCGGCCGCTCCGGTGATCGCGAGGGTCTGGCCGGGTGCCAGGCCGAGCGTGTCCAGGGCCAGGCGTGCGGTGAGGCCGTTCATGGGCAGCGACGCGGCCTGCGCGTCGGTCGCGCCGAGGGGGGCGCGGACGACCGACTCCACCGGGACCACGACCTGCTCGGCATAGGCGCCGTGCACGCCGTCTTGGAGCACGATCGCCATCACACGGTCGCCGACGCTCAGATCCGTGCCCGCACCCGTGCCGATCTGGTCCACGACCCCTGCGGCTTCCATGCCGGGAACGAACGGCGGCTGGGCGTCCGGCGACCGGGCGGGTCCGCTGCGCTGGAGGGCGTCGACCGCGTTGACCGTCGCGGCGTGCACCCGGATGCGTACCTCGTCCGGACCGGCCTCGGGCGTGGGCAGCTCCAGGATCTGAAGCACCTCCGGCCCGCCGAATTCCGTGAAACCTACAGCCTTCATCGAATTACCTCATTGCTCGGCATGCGGTCGTTGAGGTGTTCGACATTTCCGCCTCGGGCACGGCCGGAAAAGGGGAAGGTTCTTGGCGGGGATGCGGTGATAGGGGGGACGAATTCATCCCTCCATGCTCGTGACAAAGGCCCTATCAGGCGCACGTGGGCGAGGGCTCAGGTGACGGTGTCGGACGCCGTCCGTTTCCGGTCCGCGGCCCAGGAGGCCAGGAGGCGCAGTCCGTCGTGGGACGGGGATCCGGGTTCGGCGTTCCACACGATGATGTGCTGATCGGGGTCCGTGCCGCAGGTGAGCGTGTTCCAGTCGAGGGTCAGCTCGCCCACCACCGGGTGATGAAGCTTCTTGGTGCCCTTGCCCCGCGCCGCGACGTCGTGTTCGGTCCACCATTGCCGGAACTGTTCGTCGCGGGCGGAGAGTTCCTCGACCAGTGCGGTGAGGCGCTCGTCGTCGGGGTAGCGTGCGCTCTCCATGCGCAACTGAGCGATGGCCAGCCGCGTGACCTCTTCCCAGTCCGCGTACAACTCGCGCATCCAGGGTTCGGTGAACAGCAGCCGGACAAACACGCGCTCCTGTTCCGGATAGTGTCCGAAATCGGTCCACAGGGCGGCGGCGAGCTGGTTCCACCCCAGGATGTCGGTCCGCCGGCCGATGACGAAGGCCGGGGAGGCGGTGAGATCGTCCAGCATGCGCTGCAGCTGTGTGTCCACCTGTTGGCGCTCGTCCGACGCGGATGGACGCCCCCGCTCTTTCGCCGCGAGGTCGAAGAGGTAGGTGCGCTGGTCGTCGTTCAGGCGGAGCACCTGGGCGATCTCGTCGAGCAGCGGGCCCGATGCCTGGAGGCGGCCCTGTTCGATGCGCGTGTAGTACTCAGTGCTGATCGCGGCGAGAAGCGCCACTTCCTCACGACGTAGACCGCTCACACGCCGCCGTTGCCCTGCGCGAAGTCCGACCTCGGAGGGGCTGAGCTCGGCACGGCGGGCCTTGAGGAACTCACCCAGCTCGTTCAGATGGGGGTTGCGGTTCATGATGTGCAGCCTCGCACAGAAGCCCGGCGTTGTGAGGGGGAGCGATCCTGCCTACGTCGGGCTGCCGAGCGAAGAGGGGTCGGCGGTCCGGAATGCGTTCCGGGGGCCGCCGAGTCCTCTTCCGCGTGCAGCTGAGTTGTCAGCGCAGTGCCTTGACCAGTTCCTGAGCCAGGGGGACGGCCGAGCCCGGGTTCTGGCCGGTGTACAGGGTGCGGTCCACCTCCACGTGCGGGGCGAACGGCTCGGTCTCGCGGTAGTCCGCGCCGAGTTCGCCCACGAGGCGGTCCTGCAACAGCCACTTCGCGCGGTCCGCGAGACCGTTGAGCTTCTCCTCGGCGTTGGAGAGGCCGGTCAGGCGGTAGCCGGCGAACGGGGACGTCCCGTCCGGGCCGATCGTGGCCAGCAGCGCCGCGGGGCCGTGGCACACCAGCGACACCAACTTGCCCGAGGCGAGCCAATCGGTGAGGAGCCTGCCGGAGGCGGCGTTGTCCGGCAGGTCCTCCATCGGGCCCCAGCCGCCGGGGTAGAACACGGCCACGTAGTCGTCTATGGTCACGTCCTCGATGCGCATCGGCTTGGCCAGCTCGGTCGCCTCGCTCAGGGCGGTCCGCATGCGCTGGGCGCCTTCCTCGCCGCCGTTGAACTCCGCGGTGAGGCTGAGCGCATCAGCGGTGGGCGGCACGCCGCCGGGGGTCGCGGCCGCGATCTCGTATCCAGCATCCTTGAAGACCTGGTACGGGCCGACTGCTTCCTCGGCCCAGAAGCCGGCCGACTGCCGGGTTCCGTCGGCCAGCGTCCAGTGGTCGGACGCGGTGATCACGAAGAGGATCTTCGCCATGGGTGACTCCTGACGGGTGGGGGGCGCTCAGCCCTTGAGGGCTTCCTGGAGGACGTGGCTGTCAGCGGCCTGCCGCATGCTCACGGCCTTGCCGTCGCGGACGGTCCACAGGTGGATGAAGCGGACGTCGGCCTTGTTCCCGGTCTTCGTCTCGGCGTGGTAGTGCCCGAACACGAAGACATGGCCTTCGTCGTCCGCGTAGAACTCCTCGGGCACCGCTCCGAACGACTCGTAGTTCGGCATCGTCCTGCCGAAGAAGTCCTGCGCCGCGCTGGCCCAACCGTGGTACACGCCGCTGTTCGGGAAGCCGGGGGTGATGTCCCACACGAGGTCGGAGGCCATGACCTCGTCGGTGACCTCCGGGGCCATTCCGGACTCGTACAGTCGGCGGATGAGGGCGAGGCTCGGGGAGTCGGACATGGTTGCTCCTTGCAGGGGGACTGGTTCGGATACGGAAGGAAGACCTGGTGATCAGGCAGCGAGAGCGGCCCGCCCGGCGCGGAAGACCGCGGCCTGGCGCGCGACGCGCGCACCCAGGTGCTCGGCGGTGGCGAGGTCCGACTTGTGGACCGCTTCCGGACCTGCGTCGGTCGGGCTCTGGGCGCCGGCACCCATGAAGAAACCCAGCCGGTTGATGTCGTCCTCGCTGCCCGTGGTGGAATCCCAGCCCGGCATCAGACCCAGGCTGATCCAGTGCATGCCGTGCTGGGCGGCCAAGGTGGCGAAGTAGCCAAGGGTGGACGACTTGTCGCCGCTCTTGGCACCGGAATTCGTGAAGCCCGCGGCAAGCTTGTCCGCCCAGGCATGGGAGAACCAGCGCTTGCTGCTGGCCTCGGCGAACTCGTGGAAGGCCGCGGAGGCGGTGCCCATGTATGTGGCGGCACCGAAGATGATCGCGTCCGCGGCATCCAGGTGCGCCCACTGCTCGTCGGTGATGGTGTCCACGGAGATTGAAACGACCTCGGCGCCGGCTCCCGCCGCGCCACGCGCCACGGCTTCGGCGACGACAGCTGTGTGGCCGTAGCCCGAATGAAAGGCAATGGCGATTGTGGTGCGGTCCGGATGGGACATGTCGATCGGGCTCCTCGAAAAATCTGTGGACCATTAGAGGATGGCGAAGAACTCCGCCATCTTGGGGATCGCCTGATCCACGTACTCAGGCACGTCGTACAGTGCGATATGAGTCGCGCCGTCTACGATGAACAACTCCTTCGGTCCCTTGGAAAGCTCGTAGGCCTGGTCGCTGAACACCTTTGTGTCCGCCTTGCTCCCTGCGATGAGGAGCAGCGGCTGGGTGAGCAGTTCAGGGATTTGGTCGAACGCCGAGAAGGCGAACATCTTGTCCATGCTGGTCAGCAGGAAACGACCCTTCGCATTGGGGTGCTGACCTCGCGGTGTCCTGTAGTAGTCGTATCCTTCGCGCAGGAGGTCCGGCGTGCTTTCGTTGATCTCCTCCAGCGTTTCCGGGACGAACGGGGCGTACAGAGGCTGTGCTCCTCCTGCTTCCGCCGTGCGCTGCTGGGCGACCATTTCCAGCGTGCCGATCTGCTCGGCCACCGGGGACAGATGCCCCAGGAAGCCCCTGGAACCCTCACCCATCGGAGCTGCGCTGACGGTAGCGACTGCCTTGAAGCGACGTTCGGTCTGGGCCACGCTGATCGCGTAGCCGCCGCCGGCGCAAATGCCGAAGACCCCCATGCGGTCGGAGTCGACGAACGGAAGCGTGGTGAGGAAATCGGCTGCACAGCGAGCGTCTTCCACCCGGGTGGTCGGGTCTTCCAGGAGACGGGGTTCACCACCACTCGCTCCTTGGTAGGAAGAGTCGTAGACGACGGTGACGAATCCGTGCTCGGCGAGCCTCTTGGCGTAGTGGCCGATGGTCTGTTCCTTTACGCCGCCGGCCGGATGAATTCCGACGAGTGCCGGATATTTCTTGTCTTCGCTGAAGTTTTCTGGCAGATGGAGATGTCCCGCAATCTCCACTTCCTTGTTCCTGAACGAAACGGTTTCGACCATGGCGCCTGGCCTTTCGTGGCGCTGGGCAAGTAATTGCCCCTGTTTTGGGTTCGTGTTCTCCGTGGGCCGGCCCCGGTTGCCGGCCGCGGGTTGACCCTGCCATCCTCGTGCGAGCCCCCAAAGGGGAGAATTCCATCCTGAGAATGGCTTATCCAGGGGAGGAATCCTTACCCTCCTCGCGCAGACCGAGCGGTGCGAGACTGGCCGTCGGACTGCGCTTCCTGGCGTCGTGGACTGCTGCCCCGTATCAGCGGACGCGGGATGCGACAGCATGACCTGGGGCGCCGGTCCGGCGCGAGCGGCGCGTTCACTTCTTGGGCGCGTTCCAGAGCTCGCTGAGTTCCGCCCAGTCCGGAGCCGGGCTCTGCAACGCGGTGGGCCCGTCGGTGGTCGATGTGCGCAGTCCGGCGAGGATCAGGTCGAGGTACCGCAGGTGGAGCGTGGTGGCGCGTTCGTCGGTGACGGGGATCCGTGCGGTGAGGTGTTCGAGCAGCAAGGGAACGTCGGCGGAGGTGAAGTCGGCGCGCAGCACGCCTGCGCGGTGAGCGCCGTCCACCAGGTCGTCGAGGGCGGCCCGGAGTCGGGCGGCGGATGCCACGATGTCGTCGGTGGCCGGCAGCCGGCCGCCGATCAGGGGGAGGAGCGGGCCGCCCGCCCCCTGGGCCGAGAGCGCGTCCCGCAGGAAGCGGGCGAAGGCCGCCCATGGTTCGGGTTCTTCGGCGAGGGCGGTGCGGGCCTGGGTGACGAGCTGCTCCATCCCCACGATGCGCATCCGTTGAGCCAGCATCTCCTTGCTGGGGTAGCGGCGGTAGAGGCTGCCCATGCCGATGCCTGCCCGGCGGGCGATCTCCGAGACGGGCGCGTCCCAGCCGAGCTCGGCGAAGACTTCGCGCGCAGCCTGCATGAGGCGGTCGTCGTTGCGGTCCGCCTCCCGTCGGCGGCCGCGCGGTCTGCCGGTCTGCGTGTCACCCATGGGCAGGTATTTTCCTCTACCGGCGTGCCAGGCCGTACCCACCGTCGACGGTGAGCACCTCGCCGGTCAAGAAGGCGGCTTCCTCACCGAGGAGCATCACGATCGCCCGGGCCACGTCCTCCGGTTCCGCGACCCGCCCCAGGGGTGTGTTCTCCGCCAGCAGCCGCTGGAAGTCCTGCGGCATGTGTGCGCTGCTCTCGGTGCGGACGTAACCGGGTGCCACGACATTGACGTTGACGCCGAGTGGACCGGCCTCGTGGGCGACGAAGCGGGCGAAGGTGTTCAGGGCGGCCTTGGCGGTGCCGTGGGCGGTCATGCCCGGGGCCGGCGGACCATCGGCCACGGCGCTGGAGACGTACACGATCCGGCCCTGCCCTCGGGCGCCCATGAGTTCCAGTGCCCGCTGGGTGAGCGTATAGACGGATGCGAGTTCGCTCGTCACCTTCGTCCTGAAGTCGTCCCAGGCGAGGGTCTGCACCAAAGTGGGCGTGAAGCGAGCGCCGGCGTTGCAGACGAGGACGTCCAAGCACCCGTCGACCGCGGAGCTCTCCAGCAGTTCGGCCGCCTGGATGGGGTCGTACACGTCGGCCTGCACGGCGAAGGCTTCGCCGCCGTCGGCCTCGATGAGCTGGACCACCTGGTCGGCCGCCTCGCGGTGAGAGAAGTAGTTGACGGCGACGCGGTAGCCGCGAGCTGCCAATGCACGCGAGGTGGCAGCTCCGATTCCCCTGCTGCCGCCGGTCACCAGGGCCGTGGGCTTGGTCGTGGCGTTCATGGGTCCTTCCACGTTCGGGTGCTCTGTCACCCAACTTATCGGAGCGGAGCGCTCCGTTCAAAAAAGTGCCCCAGAAGGGGAATCGACCTTTCCGGCGCCGTGTTGTCCTGTGACATGAGCGAAGCAGTAGTAGCGCGTGCCTACGGTGGTCCTGAGGTGCTGTCGGTGATCGATGTCGCCGTAGGGGAGCCAGGGCCGGGTCAGGTGCGCATCGAGGTCCGCGCCGTCGGCGTCAACCCCTTCGACCACAAGATGTACAGCGGTGCCTTCGGAACCGATCCGGCGAATCTGCCGATGCGGCTCGGCGCCGAAGCGGCCGGTGTGGTGACCGCTGTCGGTGCCGACGCGACCGGCCCCGCGGGCCCGATCCGGATCGGCGACGAGGTGATCGCATACCGCGCGCCCGGCGCGTACGCGGCCGAACTCATCGTCCCGGCGTCGTCGGTGGTGCCCAAGCCCGCTGCTCTCTCCTGGGAGCAGGCGGGAGGACTGATGGTCACGGGCGTCACCGCGGTGCACGTCCTCGAAGCGATCGGCCTGCGTGAGAACGATGCCGTGCTGATCCACGGCGCCGCGGGTGGCGTCGGCCTGATGGCCGTGCAGCTGGCTGTCGAGCGCGGCGCGAGGGTGCTGGGGACGGCGAGCCCGGCCAAGCACGACGTGCTGCGCGACCTGGGGGCGATTCCGATCGCGTACGGGCCGGGTCTGGCGGACCGGGTGCGTGCGGCAGCGCCGCAGGGCGTCCATGCGGCGGCCGACCTGGTGGGCACCGACGAGGCGGTGGACGTCTCGGTGGAGCTGGTGGCGGACCGGTCCCGCATCGCGAGTGTTGCGGGGTTCGAACGCGGGGCCCGAGCCGGCATCAAGCTCCTGGGCGGCGGGCCCGGCGCGGACCCCGGCACAGAAATCCGCGCCGCCGCGCGCCTGCAGCTCACCGAAGCCGCGGGGGCCGGGCGGCTGCGGGTCCTGATCGCCGCCAGCCATCCGCTGCGCGAAGCCGCCGCAGCGCATCGGCAGATCATGACCGGGCACACGACGGGGAAGATCGTCCTCGTCCCGTGACCCGACCCCCGGCTGCACCGGCGGCGGCGCTGTGAGAAGAGACGGGGCAGTGCCCGAGGGGAAGCGAAGGGATGGGCAGAGATCCGCTGCCCACTTGCTGGCGGCGGTGGGGATCCCTGGGATCTTCGGCACGCACCCGCTTCAGGAGGCAGGGCCGTCCTTCCAGCGAGTGGTCGGTGCTTTCGTCGCCGGCTGAGCGGCGTCGCCGTGGGGTGTGCCCCATCGCAGCCGGCGTGCGATGCGCCGAGACCATGCGGGAGGAGTCGGCGTGCGCCGGGGCAGTCCCCGGACGCACAAGTGTGGCGTGTCGACCGACGGGTTCAGGCGTTGCGTACCGTCTTGCTCACATGGTCGAGCAGCGTCAGCAGCTGCGCGCTTTCTTCCGGTCCCAGCCCCTCGGTGACGTGGCGCTCGATGTCGGCGATCACCTGGTCGGCCGCGCGCAGCGCTTCCCGTCCGGCGTCGGTGAGGTGCAGCTCCTGCACGTGCCGGTGGCGCGGGTGCTCGCGCCTCTCCAGCTGCCCGCGGCCCTCCAAGCGTGCCACGAGGGAGGCGACGGCCTGGGGGGTCACGTTGAGGCGGCGGGCCAACTCGGCGCCGGCCAGCCCTGGTTCGCTGTGCACCGATATCAGCAGGGTGTAGTGAGCGGCGGCCATGCCCAGCGGGCGTAGCCGCTGTTCCTTGAGTGTCAGCACCGCCAGGTCCGCGCGGCGCAATGCCCAGGTCACCCGGTCGAGCGCGCCGAGCCCCACAGGCTCCTCGTCATCACGTATCACCTGCCAAGGGTACGACACTTCATAACTATCAAGCGTTTGACACTAGGCTAACGCTTGAGACATGCTCGACGTATGACTCGCACGATCGCTCTCATCACCGGCGCTTCCTCCGGCATCGGCGCCGAATACGCCCGTCTGCTCGCGGACGACCACGACCTCGTCCTGGTGGCGCGCCGCGCGGACCGACTCGGCCGCTTCGCGGAGGAACTCCGCGTCCGGGGTGCCGCCGTGGAGGTGCTGCCCGCTGATCTCGGCACCCACGAGGGCATCTCCGCTGTCGTGGGTCGCCTCGCCGCGGGGGACGTGCGCCTGCTGGTCAGCAACGCGGGCGCCGGCGGCTACGCCCCGCTCGTCGATGTCGACCCCGCCGACGTCGACCGACTGCTCACCCTCAACGCCGTGGCCCCCGTTCAGCTGGTCCGCGCCGCGCTTCCCGGAATGCTCGCCGCCGGAGAAGGCGCGATCATCACGGTGGCCTCGCTGCTGGCCTTCAGCGGGGGCCTCGACGACCCACGCGCACCCCGACGCACTCTCTACGCGGCGGCGAAGGCCGCAACCGTCGCCTTCACCCGGACCCTCGCAGGTGAGCTGGCCGACACACCCATCCGTACGCAAGTGCTGCTGCCCGGCGTCGTGGCCACGGAGTGGAACGAAGGCGTCGGCCGCGACATCCCCTGGGCGATGACCCCGCAGGACGTCGCCTCGGCCAGCCTGGCCGGCCTGCGCCTGGGGGAGACAGTGTGCGCCCCTGGTCTGGAGGACCAGGCCGCCGCCCTTGACGCCCTGCTGGCCGCGGAGTCCGCTCTGCTCACCGGCGGCAACCAGCCCACCCCCGCGGCTCGCTACCGCAACGCGCAGGTGTAGAAGCGGGCGTCTCCTCGGCGCTGCCCCCGACCGGGCCGCGGGTCGCCCTCCGACGGCTGCGCAACATCACCCCGCCGAGAGCGCATCCGGATATGCGGCCACCGATGCCCCACTGCCGTCGGCCCGCGCCGACTGCAGTCCAGCGGCCACTGTGCCGAAGACCTCGTCCGCCACCTGCCCTCAGCCATGGGTGCACCTCACGCGGGCGGACGTAAGAAAGACAGGGGAAGACCCATGACCGACAACAGCCCGACGATCACACGTGACGGCGTCATCGGATACGACGCGACCGAGATCGTCACCATCGACCAGGCCACCGGAGCCGAGTTCGCGCGCTACCCCGTGGCCGGCAAGGAAGAGGCAGCCGCAGCCGTCGCCGCCGCGCGCTCGGTCACCGGGGCCTGGTGGGACCTCGGCTTCGAGGGCCGCGCGGAGCGACTGCGCGCGTGGCGGCGGCAGATAGCTCTGAGTGGTGAGGAGGGCGCCGCACTCATTCACGCCGAGAACGGCAAGCCCCTCGACGACGCCCGCGTAGAGGTGCTCGGCACGCTCGAGCACGTGCAGTACGCCGCTGACAACGCCGCGCGTGTCCTGGAGCGTCGCGAGGTTCCGGGTAGCCCCACCACGCCCAACCAGCGTGCGTGGGTCGAATACCAGCCCTACGGCGTGGTCGGCGTCATCGGCCCGTGGAACTTCCCCTTGCTCACTCCCGCGGCCATCCTCGTCGACGCGCTCGCGGCCGGGAACGCCGTGGTCCTCAAGCCCAGCCAGATCACGCCCGGCGTCGCCGAATGGCTCGTCCGAACCTGGCAGCGTGCCGTTCCGGAGCTGTCGGCCGTCCTGCAGAGCCTGAACGGATACGGGGCCACGGGGCAGGCGCTCATCGAGGCGGGCCTCGACAAACTGGCGTTCACGGGCAGCGTCGCCACGGGTAAGGCGGTGGCCGCCCAATGCGCTCAGACCTTGACCCCCGTTCTGCTGGAACTCGGAGGCAAGGACGGCGTCATCGTCGCCGAGGACGCCGACCTGGACGAGGCCGCCGCTCACGTCGTGTGGGGCGCCATGCAGAACACCGGGCACGGTTGCATCAGTCTCGAAGTGGCCTACGTCGTCGAGTCGGTGCACGACGAGTTCGTCCGGAAGATCAGCGAGCTTGCCGGGCAGGTACGCGTCGGCAGCGACGAGGACGCGGAGATCGGGCCGGTTCCGCTGCCGAGCCAGACCTCGATCATCCGGGAACACATCAAGGACGCTTTGGACCGCGGCGCAACAGCCACCGTCGGTGGTCTCGACGCAGTGGGTGAACGCTATGTCGCGCCCACCATCCTGGTCGGCGTGGCCCCCGACGCCCTCGCGGCGACGGAGGAGACGTTCGGGCCGACGCTGGCGATCATCAAGGTCGCCGACGCGGATGAGGCCGTCGCTCATATCAACGCCGGCCGGTACGGACTGGGCAGCGCCGTCTTCAGCCGCGACCGCGGCGAGGCCATCGCCCGTCGCCTCCGCGTGGGAATGACCAGCATCAACGATGCCCTGGTGTTCTCCATGAACCCCGCGGTGCCGTTCGGCGGTCGCGGCGACAGTGGTTACGGGCGCAAGCAGGGAGAGGAGGGGCTGCGGGAATTCGCCTACGCGCACTCCTTCACCGCCAAGACCGGCCCCGCCCGGTTCTCCGCCTCGACCTTCGGCAGGCCGCAGGGGGCCATGGCGGGAGCCCTTGCCAGCGTCCGTAAGCAGATCCTGGCCGAGAGCGGCGAGAAGTCGGACTGATTCAACTCACGGGCTGCGACGGACGTTTCGGGCCGAGTCCGGTCCGCCATACGTGCCCCTCACAAGGCAGGCCATCGGCCGCCCGGCATCCGGGTCCCAGACGCTGCGCCGTCTTGGGACCGGGTCCCGGCGCCGGGCCGATGCCGGGGCGCATCGGAGCAACCGGCGCCCCGGCTGTGTGTCGTCCTCCGCGGCGGCCGGATGCGTGCCGCGAGCACGGCTGAGCCGACGAACTGCGGAAGCACCGCAGGTAGCCGCGTAGTACCGCGGTACCACTCGTACGGCGCAGATCAGCCTCCCGGTACCACCGGGTCGGGATGATCCGGCACCTAGCGTTGCCGGTGCGGCGTCGAAGTGACGGACGCCGGAGCCGGACAGAAAGAACGCGGATGATCGACGCACGGCAGCTGACCAAGAAATACGGCGAGAAGACAGCCGTCGACGGACTGGACTTCGTCGTGAAGCCGGGCACGGTGACGGGCTTTCTGGGGCCCAACGGCGCGGGCAAGTCCACGACCATGCGCATGATCGTCGGCCTTGATGCCCCGACGAGCGGCTCCGTCACCGTGAACGGCCACCGTTACGCCTCGCACCGGGCGCCACTCCAGGAGGTCGGCGCGCTCCTGGAGGCGAAGTCGATCCACCCCGGCCGCTCGGCGTACAACCACCTGAGGGCCCTCGCGCTGACCCATGGCATTCCGGGCCGCCGGGTCGACGAGGTCATCGACCTCGCCGGACTGGCCAGCGTGGCGAAGAAGCGGGCCGGTGCCTTCTCCCTCGGCATGGGCCAGCGGCTGGGCATCGCCGCGGCGCTGCTGGGCGATCCGCAGACGGTGATGCTGGACGAGCCGGTCAACGGGCTGGACCCGGAGGGGGTGCTCTGGATCCGCAACCTGCTCAAGGGGCTCGCCGACGAGGGGCGGACGGTGTTCGTGTCCTCGCACCTGATGAGCGAGATGGCCCTGGTCGCGGACCACCTGATCGTCGTAGGGCGGGGCCGGCTGTTGGCCGACACGACCGTCGCGGACCTGATCCGTGAGGCGGGCGGGGACACGGTGCAGGTGGTGACGCAGGATCCGGCGCGGCTGCGGGACGTTCTGGCCGGGCCGGGCGTCGAGGTCACCGGCCGGATCGGCTCCGAGGAGCTCCAGGTGACCGGGCTGAGCGCCCGCGAGATCGGGCTGAAGGCGGCCGAGCACGGGATCGCCCTGTTCGGGTTGAGCGCGCGGACCGTGTCGCTGGAGGAGGCGTTCATGGATCTGACCAGGGATGCCGTGGAGTACCAAGGCTCCACGACCGGCATCGAGACCCTCGGGAGGTCCGCATGAGCACCCTCACCGCAACCGCCGAGGAACCCCGGACCACCCCTGCCCGCCCCGACTACCGGGTGACCGGACGGCGCGTGCTGGCCTCGGAGTGGGCCAAGCTGTGGTCCCTGCGCTCGACCTGGATCACCTTGGGCCTTGGCCTGCTGTTCGTGGTGGCCTTCGGCCTGATCGCCGCGAGCCGCTACAAGTCGGGGATCGACTCCGGCAACCTGGACCGGGACTTCGCCGATTCGACGACCGTGAGCCTGTCCCTCTTCGGTACGAACTTCGCCCAGCTGGCCCTGGGCGTGCTCGGCGTGCTGGTCACGGCGGGGGAGTACTCGACCGGCATGATCCGCTCCACGCTGGCGGCGGTGCCCCGCCGGCTGCCCGTGCTGTGGTCCAAGGCGACCGTGTTCGGGCTGGTCGCGCTGGTGGTGGGGACGCTGGGTGCGTTCGTCACCTTCCTGATCGGGAGCGGAATCGTCTCGGGCACGCCCGCGGCCATGAGCCTCTCGCACGCGGGTGTCCTGCGGAGTCTGCTGGGCGCGGGGCTCTACCTCGGCCTGGTCGGGGTGATCGGCGCCGCCCTGGGCGCACTGCTGCGGTCGGTGGCCGGCGGGATCTCGGTCCTGGTGGCCGCCCTGATGCTGATTCCCGGACTGATCTCCCTGCTGCCGAGCTCCTGGCAGGACGACATCAGCCCCTACCTGCCGTCCAACGCGGGCCAGGCGATGTTCGCCCTGACCCACGACTCCACGACCCTGTCGCCGGGCGCCGGACTGCTGGTGTTCCTGTGCTGGACGGCGCTGGCGCTGGGCGGCGCGGCGTACCGGCTCGTACGCAGTGACGTCTGACGGCCGCACCATGGACCGGTGACGTCCGTGACCACCGATGACATCAGCGGGATGGGACCGCTGGTCGCCCGACTGTCCCGGGGCGGCCAGCGGCTGCGGCATGCCGACCGGACACATCCGTGGGTACTGGACACCGCGGTCGTCGTCCTGGTCTTCCTGATGTTCTGCCTGCCCGACCTGATCCACGGCGGTGCGGACGACGGGGACAGCCCGCGCCGGTTCCGGCTCGCCTTCACCCACCTGCCCGTCGCCGGAATGCTGGCCCTGCAGGCCGGCCTGGTACTGCCCCTGCTGTGGCGGCGGCGCAGGCCCGCAGCGGCCTTCGCCGCCATCACCGCGGTGTTCGTCCTCCAATGGTCCCTGGGCGCGGCGCTGCGCGCGGATGTCGCTCTCTTCGTCGCCCTGTACAGCCTGGCCCTGCACGGGAGGCTGCGGCAGTTGCCGTGGGTCTGTGCGGCCATGGCGGGCGCCATGGTGCTGGTCGCGGTCCGCGTGTCGTCGGTGGTGTCCGTCGGGGACTCGCTGTTCTTCCTGCTGAGCACGGCGACCGCGGCGCTCGCACTCGGCCTGATGGTCCGGATCCGCCGGGCCCAGCTCGCAGGACTGCGGGATCGGGCCGCCCGGCTGGAAATCGAGCGCGACCAGCGCAGCAGGCTGGCCACGGCCACCGAACGCACCCGTGTCGCCCGCGAGATGCACGACATCGTCGGCCACAACCTGTCCGTCATCATCACGCTCGCCGACGCGGGCGCCTACGCCACGGACGTCGCACCCGCACGAGGCAAGGAGGCCCTGGAGCTCATCGGCGACACCGGCAGACAGGCACTCGGCGAGCTGCGGCGCGTGCTCGGCGTGCTGCGCGAGACCGCGGACGGTCCGCCGGACAGGCCCGAGCTCAGCCCGCAGCCCGGCATCGCGGACCTCGAAGCGTTGTGCGCCAAGGTGCGCGCCGCAGGAATGGAGGTCGTCTACCGGACCTCCGGCGACGTGGACACCCTGGACAGCGGGGTGCAGCTGACGGTGTACCGCATCGTCCAGGAAGCCCTCACCAACGTCCTGAAGCACGCCGACTCCGGCACCCGGGTACACCTGGCGATCCTCGTCGAGGACAGCCGGCTGACCATCCGGGTCCTGGACACCGGCCCGGCCACATCATCCGAACCGCCGAACGAGGAAGGACACGGCCTGGTGGGCATGCGGGAGAGAGCGGCCTTGTACGGCGGCACCGTCAGCGCGGGACCGGCGGGCGGCGGAGGATGGAGCGTCGAGGCCGTCCTCGACCTCACGCCTGGAAGCGGCGGTGACCGATGACCACCGTGCTCATCGTGGACGACCAGCCGCTGCAACGTTACGGATTCCACCTGCTCCTGGACTCCGTCCCCGAGACCGACGTCGTCGGTGAGGCCGCCCACGGCGCCGAGGCCGTCCGCAAGACGGCTGAACTGCGCCCCGACGTCGTCCTCATGGACGTCCGCATGCCCGGCATGGACGGCATCGAGGCCACCCGCCGCATCGTCGCCGCGGGCGGTCGCTCGCGCATCCTCGTGCTCACCACCTTCGACCTCGACGAGTACGTCCACGCCGCCATCCGCGCCGGCGCCAGCGGCTTCCTCCTCAAGGACGCCCGCCCCGAAGAACTTCTCGCGGGCATCCGCGCGGTCGCCGTCGGCGACGCCGTCATCGCACCCGCGCTCACCCGCCGCCTTCTTGACGAGTTCGCCCAGTACGTCCCCTCCCACAGAGCTGGTCCCTCCGAGGACCCGAGGCTCATCTCCCTGACCGACCGCGAGCGCGAGATCCTCGTGGCCGTCGGCAAGGGCTGGACCAACGGGGAGATCGCCGCGCGGTTCGTTCTGTCCGAGTCCACGGTCAAGACGCATGTCGGCCGTGTCCTGACCAAGATCGGAGC
The DNA here is from genome assembly GCF_044456945.1 of Streptomyces sp. NPDC050759. NCBI lineage: Bacteria > Bacillati > Actinomycetota > Actinomycetes > Kitasatosporales > Streptomycetaceae > Streptomyces > Streptomyces sp. NPDC050759. Next base: position 482,895 of record NZ_JBITGI010000003.1, read on the forward strand.
CCGCGACCGCATCCAGGCCGTGATCTTCGCCTACGACCACGGCCTGGCCCGGCCCACCGTGGACTGAACCGACGAGCGGCGGCCGCATGCGATCATGCCGACCGCGCGACAACCGCTGCCTGCAGGAACCGGATCAGCTCGTGAGCGGGGTGCACCCGCACGGCCGATGAGCGGTCGGGCCACTCGTTCAACGCCCGATGCAGCAGGCGGAAAGTGCGCATGTCCGCGAGGTCCGGGCCGGTTCGGTGAGCAGGTCGCGGTCGGCCGACACGTGCTGCCGCGCTGATGTCCGCCATCGCCGTGCCGGCACATCCGCCGCCTCCTCCTCGGCAAAGGATGCCCGGGGACTCCTCGCTGAGGGCCGGTGGTCACAGTTCCTTCTGAGCAGGGCGCGGCCTGCCGGGTGTCTAGACTCACGTGAGATGTGGTGAACTCACAGGAGGAGTCAGGATGCCGCGGAACCGCCAACAGATCCCCCGCGAGGAGCGCACGGGTGATCTGCTAGCCGCGGCCACCGAGCTCTTTCTGGCGAAGGGCTACGCCAAGACCACGATGGCGGACATCAGTTCCGCCGCCGGCGTGGCCCGGGGCAACGTCTATTGGTACTTCGACTCCAAGGACCACATCTTCGCCGCCGTCATGAACCGCATGCTCAGTCGCGAGATCCGCATCCTGAACGAGGAGCAGGCCGGCGCCGACCCCCTGAGCCGCCTGGTGCGCGGGCTGTCCGACATGCGCTATTCACGGCCGCTGCACCAGGCCATGCACGACCGGCTTCCTCACTCGGAGGAAGTCCGCGAGGCCCACAACACCTTCCTGAACTGGATCGTGGGACTGGTCGACGAGCTCATGGCCGAGCGCGGCCTCGACAGCGCCCCTGGCATCGATGCCGCGCTCGTCCGCGATGTCGCGATCGCCGTGTTCGAAGGGGCGAACGTGCCCAACGACCAGAACAGGCCGGCCCACGAGATGATCCGCTTTCTGATGGAGTCCGTCCTGGCCAGGTGCGCGGGGCCCAAGGGGCGGAAGCGCTGAGAGCGGTACCTCAGACGAGGTGAGTCCCGACTCCCGCTGATACCGCCTGCTCCGCACCGGCGGCTTTCCCGTCCGAAGGCGAGAGCGTCGCCCCGCGCAGCGTGTCGAGTACGGCGACGGGATCCGCGGGAGCCTGCCGACCTCTCCAGCCGACGTGGCCGTCCGGGCGGACGAGCACGAGCGGCCGCTCGTACAGCTCCGCGGCGGCCGGGTCGGCCAGGCGCAGCACGGTCATCGGCACACCACACCGGCGCGCTGCCCGCACCAGCGGCGTCGGGTCGGCGAAACCCGAGACCACGAGCGTGAACCCGCGCCCGAAGTGGTCGAGCACCGAGCTGCCGTCGGGCAGCCAGACGTGCGGCGCGCGGCAGCCGGGCCACGTCGACGGCACGTATTCGTCCGGCTCGTCGGGCGGCTCCGGACTGCCGTCCGGCACGCAGATCGGGGAGCCGCTGTAGCGGTAGCCGAGCTGGACGCCCGTACAGCGGAACTCCTTGGCCCGGGACCGGCGGATCTCCTCTCCCACCTCACGACGGAGCCGTTCGCCTTCCGCGTCCATGCGGTCGAGCACGGGATCGGGGACGAGCCGCGCGTCGGCCCTCCAGTTGCTGGAGGCTTCCGTGACGTTGCGGACGGCGATCGGCCGCCGCTCCTGTTCGTAGCTGTCCAGGAGCGCCGGGCCTCCCCATCCCTGGAGGGTCGCGGCGAGCTTCCAGCCGAGGTCCACGGCGTCACCGATCCCGGTGTTGGCGCCGAAGCCCCCCTTGGGCCACAACAGATGCGCCGCGTCGCCCGCGAGGAACACCCGACCGTCACGGTAGGTGCGGGCCACGACGCAGTGTCCGCTCCAGGGCTGCGCTGCGAGGATCTCCACGTCGATCGGCGCACCGGCGGCCTCGCGTATCCAGGCGACCGCGTCAGCGGGGTCGGGCTCCTCGTCCAGGTAGACCGAGAGCCGCCATTCGTCCACGCCGTTGACGACCGTGATGTACGGCCTGCGCGCCGACGACAGGGTGTGGATCTGCACCGCGGGGCCGCCCAGCCGCTCCCGCAGCAGGTCCAGCAGCTGTGGCGCACGAAAATGCACGGCGAAGTTGTGACCCTGCGCGAACATGCCCTCGAACTCGATGCCGAGCGCGCGACGGATGCCGCTGCGGCCTCCGTCGCAGGCCACCAGGTAGGCGCCGGCCAGCGTCTCGGTGGCGCCGCTCGCCACGTCGCGCACCACGGCCAGGACACCGTCGGAATCCTGCTCCATCGTCTCCAGGCGGGTGCCGTACCTGATCTCGACTCCCGGCAGTTCATCAGCCGTTCGGGCGAGCAACGGCACGAAGGAGAACTTGGACAGGAAGGCGGGACCCTCCGGCGTCAGCGGCGTGTACACACCTGAGGACCGGTTGGTGACCCCGTAGTCGAAGTCGGTCAGGACGTGCCCCGTGGCGGAGGTGGCGAACACCGTGCGGTGCGGGTAGTCGGGAGCGGGCGCCGACTCCGTGCGGGCCTCTTCCGCGCAACCCCAGCGGCGCAGGTGTTCCATGGTGCGGGAAAAGATCGCCTCACCTGCTGGAAAGGGCACGCGGCCGTCACCCTGATCGATCACGGTGACCGGTACGCCTCGCCACCCCAACTCGGTCGCGAGGGCGAGGCCCACGGGCCCCGCCCCCACGACCAGGACGCGCCGAGATCCGGCTCTTTCGTGCTGGTCGGACATAGAAGATCTGCCTTCCTGAGCAAGGGTCGGACCGCTCATGGCCCCATCTCTTGAACCGGGGTCAGAATTGCACGCGCATGCCGTTGTGTGGAAGACCTGGCAAAACACAAGACTTTTGACAGGTCATGTGCGGTGCTACGCTCGTCTCTGGTTCAAGAGGCGGGGATGGCCATGGCGACTCCCGCGAGACATCACCACCCGCCCATTCCGCCGCACCGGCGGCAAGTGGCACATCGCGCGCCGCTCCTCAAGGCCGCTGCACCTCACCGTTCGACGGGCAAGGAGGCCCTCACGATGACGACGACTCCCCAGACCGAGGCCGGGACAGAGGCCGCCGGGACGCAAGCCGTCGCGCTGCAGCTCTCCGAGCTCGTGCTCAAGACCGCGCGCTACGACGACATGGCCGTCTTCTACGCCCACGTCCTCGGACACGGCCCGTTCTACGAGCGGACCCCCGACCCGGACGCCCCGCCGCGCCCCGTCGGCATGCCCGAGCGGGCGGTCGACGTCCGGCTGGGCTTCTTCCGCATCGCGGACGCCCCGCACAGCCAGGTGTTCGCCCTGTTCGGCGTCGAAAGCCTGAGCGAGACGGAGACCTCCGGACCCGGTCTGCACCACTTCCAGTTCGGCGTCAGCACCCTGGGAGACCTCATCTCCCAGCACGAACACATGGCCTCGATCGGCGTGCGCCCGACCCGCGCGGCCAACCACGGCCAGGCCACCAGCTTCTACTACCGCGACCCGGACCGGAACATCGTCGAGTTCTCGTGCCCCAACTTCGCCACGTTCGAGGAGGAGGTGGCCTTCATGTCCGGGCCCGTCTTCGCCGCGAATCCCTCCGGGCTGGAACTGGACCCCGACCGCTTCGCCGCCCGCTACCGTGCCGGTGACCCCGAGCGCGAGCTGCTACACCTCGACAATCGGGCGGTGGCCCTGTGACCAGGCTCGTCAGCACCGCCAAGGGCATCGGCAGACTGGCGCACGACGGCCGGACCATCGCCTTCCTCGACGTCGGCACGACCGACCTCGGGACGGCTCTGCAGAGCGGCCTCGACCTCCGCGCCCTGGCCAAGGCCGCGGTCCGCGACCGTATGCCTACGAGGCAGGCCCAGCTCCTCGCTCCCGTCCCCCGGCCCTCGAAGGTCTGGGCGGTGGGCTACGCGTACGCCGACCACCGCACGGAGGTGGACTACAACGGCGTGGCACAGGAGCCGGTCGTCTTCCTGCAGGCTCCGTCCTCGGTCATCGGCACGGGCGAGCGGATCCGCTTCCCGAAGGCAGCCCCCGACGCGGTCGACTACGAAGGCGAGCTCGCGGTCGTCATCGGCCGACGTGCGACCGACGTCTCCGAGGCGGAGGCGTACGCGTTCGTCGCCGGCTTCACGATCGTCAACGACGTCAGCGCCCGTGACGTGCCGAAGGGCCGTATCCCCGGCCGGGCTGCCGATGTCACCGCAGCCAAGAGCTTCGACACCTTCACCCTCATGGGGCCCGCCCTGGCCACCCTCGATGAATTCACCGACCCCGACGACCTGCGCCTGCGCACCTGGGTCGACGGGGAGCTGCGTCAGGACGCGCGCACCTCGCAGTCCAAACCCCGGCCGGCGTCGGCCACAAGCAGGGACTCTTCCTGAGGTCCGGCACCGAGGTGCGCATCGAGATCGAAGGCATCGGCGCCCTCGTCAACATCTGCGCGTGATTGACGCGCTCTCAACCCCACAATTCCGGCAGGCTACGGAGGACATGACGACATGAGTACACAAGCCAAGGACGACTTCGGCGGCGGAGACCCCTGGAAATACATTCAGCCGTGGGACGAGGAGCGTTTCGGCCCGGAGATCAACGATGTCGACCAGCGGGTGAAATGGGAAATGGCGATGGCCATCGCCGGTGGTCTGCCGTACATCTGGCAGGAGCTGGCCCGGCCGATCTCCGAGATCGTCTACGGTCTGCTCGAACTCCGTGCCGGAGACCGGGTTCTGCTCATCGGTGAGGGCATCGCGCCCGCCGGATGGGTCGAGGACATGCAGGCCATTGTGGGGCCGGACGGCGTCATCGACACCGTGGAGATCATCAAGGACGGACGGAACGCCGTCCTGGGCAAGGTCCCCGGCCGGAACGGTCAGATCGGCTGCTGGCGCTGGTCGTACACGGACGGCGTGGACGACGAGGCATACGACTGCGTAGCCGTGCTGCAGGCGACACAGCACTGTGACGACTGGGACGAGACGGCCGCGGACCTGCTGCGGGTGATGAAGCCCGGCCGGCGCATCGTGCTGGCCGAAGCGGTCCTGAAGGGAGCGACGTTCACCTCCCGTATCAACTCCGACGTCCACCTTCGGCAGTGGTTCGACAAACTCTTCGCGCACGTCCCCGTGGACGACATTCCCTACTACTCAGGAGAGCAGATCCGCGAGGCGTTCGGGGACAAGGTCGACAGCCCTCAGCTGATGGAATGGAAGGGCATCGAGATGTACTGGGGCCGAAAGAGGTGACCACCCAAGGACACGTACCCAAAGACAAGGAGGTCCCTGTGAGTGTCGTTGAAGACGTCATGGTTCTGGGCTCCGACCGTCCGTTGCGCAGCATCGTCCGCGACGAGCACCTGCTGCTCTCGCCGCCGCATCCCCCGAAGGTGCCCGTCAAGCTGTGGGGGGAGCACCCGCCGCTGACCGTGGTGCACTACCCGCAGCAGTATGAGCCGGAGGCATTCGCCCCGCCGCGCGGCGTCTATGAGAACGACGAGATCCGCGTCGAGTGGCAGAAAATGGACGGCCGGCAGCCGTTCTACCACCGCAACTGCGACGTCGACGAGATCTCCTACCAGATCGGCGGCGAGCGGACGCTGATGTCCGAGCTCGGCGCGATCGAGTTCCAGCCCGGCGAGTTCTCCCGTATCCCGCGTGGCGTCGCCCACGACAACTACGGCCGTGAGGACAGCCACCTGCTGTTCTACATCCCCGCACCGGTCACCGAACTGGCGCCGACTCAGCGGGAGTCAGCAGCCATCATCCCGCCGTTCCCCGGCTGGCAGCCCGGCGAGGCAAACGAGGCGATCACTCAGTGCATGGCCGCGGCCGGCCACGACATCACCGTCTTCGCGGTCGACGAACAGCTCCTGCTCGAGCAGGTGCACCAGGAGGACCGCCGGATGGCGGTCCTGCGAGCCGATCCCGGCCAGGACGTCACCTGGCTGTACAGCACCGATCGCATCCGCCTCGGCATGGTCACCACCACCCCCGGCGGCGAGCGCCGCTACCGGCGCATCCTCGACGCCGACGAGATCCAGTACCAGGCCCATGGTCACCGCACGCTGGTCACCCAGCGGGGCATCGTCGACCTCGGGCCGGGCGACTTCGTGCGCATCCCGCTCGGCATCTCCCACACCAGCGTCGTGACCGAGCCCGGTGACTACGTCAGCCTCCTCTCGCACCAGGAACTGCCCCAGGTCGCCGAGACCGCGCGTACGGCGGATGCGTACACGCCCGAACGGCTCCCGAGCCTCACCGTGGAGGTCCGCTGATGGCCACGATGCTCGCCCTACGAGCGCACCAGGGCGCCGAAGCACTCGTCCTGGACGAGGTGCCCGTCCCCGAGCCGGGTCCGCTCGACGTGGTCGTGAAGGTCGCCTCCGCCGGCCTGGCACCGGGCATCGTGCGCCTGCTGCGCATGGGGGCGCTCAAGCACCTGCCCACCACACTCGGCCACGAGGCCGCAGGCGTCATCTCCGCCGTCGGCCGCGACGTCACGGGCCACGCGGTCGGCGACCGGGTGCGGGTGCACCCCCTGCTGAACTGCCGTGAGTGCGACTACTGCCGTACCGACCGGGACATGATGTGCGCCCAGCAGGCCATGATCGGCCACGCCGCCTTCGGCGATGCCCCGATGCCCCTGTACGAGCAGTACCACGACGGCGGACTCGCGGAGTACGTCCGTGTCCCGCACTGGCTGATCGATTCCCTGCCGGACTCCGTCGGCTTCGACGTCGCGGCCAAGATCCAGGATCTCGCCAACGCCGTGCGCGCACTCAAGTGCGCCGACCTTCCGGAACGGGCCACCCTCGTGGTCACCGCCGCGACCGGCACCATGGGAACCGCGACGGTCAAACTCGCGGAGCACTTCGGAGTCGCCCGTCTGATCCTCGTCGGTCGCGACACCGACCGTCTCCACCGCGTCGCCGGGCTCTCCGGCGGCATACCGGCCAGTGTCGTCGCACTCGGCGAACTTCCTGAGAACTGGTCGACCGACGGCTCTCTCACCCGTCGGCTGCGCGAGCTGGCACCCGAGGGAGCCCATGCCGTCATCGACTTCATCCCGGAGGGACCCGCCCTCGGCCAGACCATGGCCGGCCTGGCCACCGGCGGCACACTCGTGCACATGGGCGGCAACGCCACCCCGCTGGCGCTGCCGGCCATCGCCCTGATGATGAATTGCTGGCGCTTCGTCGCCACGCGCGCCTACACCCGCCAGGACGCGACGGATGTCCTGCGTCTGCTCGCGGCGGGCACCCTCACCGCCGACGAGCTCATCACCCATCGGTTCCCGCTCACCGAAGCGCTCAAGGCCATGGACGCGATACAGCAACGCGTCGACGACCCCATGTGGATGACCGTGATCAACCCCTGACCCGACGCACGCGCGCGTGGCGACTCCGCGGAGTCGCCTCAGAACAGCGAGAGGAAGCCGGAAGTGTCCGAATCACAAGCCGTACGCAGCCAGGAGCCGCCCCTGATCGCGGTGATCGGAGCGGCCGGGCTCTGCGGTACATACGTGCTGGAGGCCGTGCTGCGAGCGCCATTCCGGGTCCGGGCCGTGGTGCACGGTCCGGCAGGGCGGGACCGCGTGGCCGCCCTGGGCGTGGACGACATCGTCGAGGCCGACCTGGAGAAGCCGGACACCGTCCGTCAGGCGCTGGAGAACGCCGACTTCGTGTTCATGATTCCGCCGGCGTTCCACCCGGAGGAAGACGTGCTCGCGATCAGGGCGCTCGAGGCGGCCGAGCACGTGGGCGCGCGCCGGTTCGTGTACCTGTCGGTCCTCCACCCCCACACCCCCGGGCTGCGCCACCACTTGCGCAAGGCGAACGCCGAGGCCGCCGTGCGGGCCTCGTCGCTGAACTGGACGATCCTCCAGCCCTCGATGTTCGCGCAGATCGTCCTGTCGACGTGGGGGAGGGCTCCGGCCGGCCCCGTCGAGGTGCCGTTCGACGTCGACAACGAGTTCTCGTTCATCGACCTGCGTGACCTCGGGGAAGCCGGTGTCAAAGTGCTGTCCGAGCAAGGGCACGACTCGGCGACCTACGAACTCGCGGGGCCCGCCCTGACGTTGGCGGAGGCGGTGCGCTTCGCCGGGCGGGCACGAGGAGTGGATCTGGAGGCGAGGACGGTGGACTGGGCGCACGCACCGCTCCCGCCGGGAGTGGCCGACTCCGCGTCCCGGGCCTCGGACATGCGCGCCATGTGGCAGGACTATGACCGCCACGGCCTGCGCGGCAACAGCAACGTCCTGCGGATGCTGCTCGGCCGTGTACCCGCGTCCTTCGAGGAAGCGGCCACCGCGTTCGCCGCGCGAGGCTGAGCGCCCCAGCGCCCACGTGTTCAGCTACGCGGGGAACTGACAGGCCGTAGGCCGCGGAGGACGGTGTCGACGATCTGTTCGGGCAGTCCGTCCGGGAGGTCGGGGTCGTGGCGTACGAACGTGCGGATGAGCAGAGGGCCGACGAACATGTCGATGGTCAGTTCCAGGTCGATGCCCGTACGCAGCTCCCCGTTCAGCTGGCCTCGCCGGAGGATCTCCAGTCCGAGGTCGCGCCGGGGGGCGATCACGCCGGAGTGGTAGGCGGCCCATATCTTCGGGCTGCTTCTCATCTGGGCGTGCGCGGTGTGCAGGACCGCCGACGAGCGGCCGGCCAGGCTGCGTTGGCGCAGTGACTCCAGCAGAACGACCAGGTCGTCCCGCATCGACGTACCGCGGAGTTCTCGCTCGGCGGGCTCAGCGGCGCGGATGACGTCGACAAAGAGATCCTCCTTGTCGCTCCAGCGGCGGTAGACGGCCGCCTTGCCGACGCCGGCGGTGCGGGCGATGCTCTCGACGGAGAGATCGGCCAGGGGTACGCCGTCCTCGAGAAGCGTCAACACCGCTTCCAGGATGGCCTGTTCCACGGCCTTGCTGCGGGGACGACCGCGGGTGGAACCGTACGACGGCGGACGGCTCTCGGCACGGCTCATGGCTTTGCGTCCTCTCGCCCCCGGAAGTGGCGGCCGCTGGACGGTCAGGGGTGGTTCAGCGATCGCGCGTCGATGGCGAGGGCATCGGGGTTCAGTTCCTCGACCAGACGGTGGAGCAGACGGTGAATGGCGTCTTTGTCATCCGGGGAGAGCGGCGAGGTCGTCTCCCGTTCGATCCGCCTCGCGATCGTCGTGGCACGAGCGGCCGCCTCGCCGCCGTCGGTGGTCGCGAACAGGCGCATACTGCGGCGGCTGGTCGGATGGGGCTCCCGTCGCAGCAGTCCTCGCTCGACGAGCTGGCTCACCGCGGCTCCCATGGACTGAGCCGTGATGCCGGAGCGGCGCGCGATCTCCGCGGCGGACACCCCCGGCGTCCAGAGGACCTGCTGCAAAGCGTTGTGCTGCGCCAAGGTGAGGTCCTCCGCGCGCAGTGCCCGCTCCAGTCGTCCGGCGATGATCTGGGAGAACTGCCAGGCGAGGTATCCGGTAGTGGGAAACGGGGCGTCGGTCACGGGCGCAGTCTACGAGAGCGAGGTGCGCTGTTCCCGAGCGTGTCACCGGTCAATGGAGTTGGGACTCCGCCGCGTGGCGCGCAGGCTGACTGGTCAGCCGACGGCCGCGCGACGGGGCCCGCGGGCATCGAGCACGAAGAGCACCACGGCGGCGACGAGGATCCACGCCGCCAGGACGACGATGCCCGCGGTGAGACCGTCGTTGTTGAAGTGCGACAGGCCTTGGACAGCTCGTACGCCGACTCCCACCGGGAGGATCTCCGAGAGCGGATGCAGCCAGCCCGGCAGGTAGGCGGTGGGCAGCGTGCCACCGCTCGTGCTGTTGCCGAAGGTCAGCAGGACCACGGCGGCCAGTGACATCCCGGCGCGGCCGAAGAGGCGCATGAACATCATGGTCGCGCTGCCGATGGCCGCGGCCATCAGTGCGATGACCCCGGCGATGCCCAGGAAGGGACCCGGCAGTGCCGAGAAGCCCAGGCTGCCGGCCATCGCCGCCACGAGGATGCCGGCGAGGATGCTGAAGGAGGCCAGGCTGACCAACCTCCACCGGTACTCCAGTCGCGGAGCCATCTGGTAGGTCATCATGCCGAACAGGAATCCGGCCAGTACGACGCCGAACCCGGCGTAGAACACCGACATGCCGCGGGTGTCGCCCGCCGAGGCCGGCACGACGTCCCGCACTATCAGCCGGTCTCCGCTCGCCTTGGCGACACCGGAGAAGGCACCGGTGACCGTCGAGGTCACCGAAGGGCCGTTGGCTCCGGCATACAGCAGCTCGGCGGACTTCCCGGGGCCGGTGACATAGGCGGCGTACACCTTTCGGTCCTGCAGCGCATGGCGGGCCGTGTCCGCGTCGGAGTAGCGCTTCACCTCGAATCCCCCGGGCAGTCCGAGTTCCAGCCCTCCGGTGATCTGTTCGAGCCGTTGGGTCGACCCGACCACGGCGACCGGCAGGTCGTGAGGCCGCGGTGCGTGAAATGCGGCCAGGAACACGCTGACGAAGATCGAGCCGATGGCCAGCACGATCGCGACGGGGAGCAGAACTCCCTTCATCCCGGTGGCGCCCTGCGGCGTCGGAGCGGTGTCCATCGCGTGGTGATGGTGCGCTGGGTGCGGCTCGGCGGAAGTGGTCGGTGGCGTGGACATGGGAGGGGCCCTCTCCAGCTCTGCTTGTAAGGTACCTTATAAGGTACCTTCTATTTGTACCATAGAAGTATCAGGCACCTTACTTTTGGAGTTTCTGATGGGCCGTCCCGCCGCACATCCCTCGACGCGCATGGGCTACCTGGCGTGGCAGGTGGTGCACGTGATGGGGACGCGTCTCGAGAGAGCGTTGCGCTCGCTCAACCTCACGGCCGCCCAGCACAACGCGCTGCAGCACGTCGTCTGGACCCCGGGCATTTCCGCGGCGGAGATCGCGCGTCGGACCGGCTTCACTCCCCAGTCCATGGGTGCCGCTGTCAACGCGCTGGTCGACCACGGCCTTCTCGCTCGCCGCGAACACCCTTCGAGCCGCAGAACCGTACAGCTGACGATCACCGACAGCGGGGCGAAACTCGCCGAGCGGGCGCGGGGTGTGGTGGAACGTCTCGACGAGGAAGCGCTCGCCGTCCTCGCCCCCGGCGAGCGGGCAGTCGTGCACACCCTGCTGCTCCGGATGCTTGCCGAGCTCAATCCCGATGCTCTGCCGGCGAAACCCGACCGCCTTCTTGACTGAGAGTCATGAGAGAACATCGTACCGGTGCGGCTCATTTCACTGGTATTGACTGGTAGCTACCCCGGAACTAACTTGGCTCCAGTTCAAGAGCTGGAACGCCGTTCGAGCCGCGGCCCGCTCAAGGCATGGCGTCAGCCGGCTCTCGGCACTGCACCGACGCCCATGCCGTCGGACCACTCGCCAACCACGCGCACCCTCGCGGAGCGCACCAGCCATGGCAGGACCCCGGCCATCAACCGCGCCCTCGAGGGAGAGTGGACATGCCCGACGACCGTCCCTTCCACGCCGTGACTCCGCCCGCCGAGCCTCGCCCCAAGCCTGCTGCCGAGGCCACCCGGCGAAGATTCATCGCCGCGACCGCCGCTGCCGCAGGAGCCGTCGTGGCCGGCGCTCTGGTCCCGGGGTCGCCCGCGTTGGCAGCCGAGGCCGCGCCTGGCAACCGTGTCTCCACGGCGGCCGGCGGATCGAAGGACCATCGGAGCACCAAGAAGGAGAAGAAGATGCGCATCGTGGCCGTGGAAGAGGCGTTCTCCATTCCCGGAGCCATCCGCCAGGAGGCAGCGATCCGTCAGCGCATGGACGTGCCGGAGGCGATCAAGCAGGAGTGGTTCCGGCGCCTGGACGATCTGACCGACCTGCGCCTGGCGGACATGGATGCCAACGGCGTCGACGTCCAGGTCCTCTCCTATTCCACGCCGGGCCTGGAAGTGATCGAGGATCCGGCAGAGGCGGTGGCCGTCGCGCGGAGGGTCAACGACTATCTGGCCAAGGCGGTCGCCGGTCATCCGAAAAGGTTCGCGGGTTTCGCGGTTCTTCCGCTGCAGGACCCCAAGGCCGCGGTCGTGGAGCTGCGCCGGGCGGTGGAGGAACTCGGGCTCAAGGGCGTGCTGTACAACGACCATGTGCGTGGGCACTACCTCGACGAGCCGCAGTTCAGGCCGGTATGGGCCGAGCTGGAGCGCCTTGGCGTGACGCTCTATCTGCATCCGGCCGTCGTTCCGGCCGACAACTGGCATGTCTTCGACGGGTATCCCGTGCTGGTCGGGCCGTCCTGGGGCTGGACCGCGACGACAGGTGCCCATGCGCTCCGGCTGATCTACGGCGGAGTGTTCGACGAGTTCCCACGCGCGTCGGTGATGCTGGGCCACATGGGCGAGCTGCTGCCGTTCCAGATGGCCCGGCTCGACAGCCGCTACGACCAGGTGCCCGCCGAGCACAGGGTTCAACACCTGCCCTCGTACTACCTGCGGAACAACGTGTACGTCACCACCAGTGGAGTCATGTCGCATGCCGCACTGCTGGGCGCCGTCCACGCCGTGGGTGTCGACCGGGTGCTGTTCTCCATCGACTACCCGTTCGAGTCCAGCGCTGAGGCGGTGGGATTCCTGCGCTCCGCACCGTACGCGCCGGCCGACCTCGCGAGCATCGCGCACGGCAACGCCGAGCGCGTTCTGCGACTGTGAGGAGCCTCGACGACGTACGCACAGCAGGTCGTACCTCGAAGACACCACGGCGCACGCCACCGCGCGGCTTGACGGTGGCGTGCGCCGCCGTTCACAGACCCTGACCGATGTCCCGCGCTGTCGCGAGCAGAGGCTCTGACAGTTCAGCGAGCCTTGCGCGGGTGCAGCGAACGGAGGGAGCCGCCACGACCACGGCAGCTACGGCGGCGTCCGTGCGGTCGCGCACACACGCGCCGACGGCGTGCACTCCGCGCTCGCTCTCCTGGAGATTGATGGCGTAGCCGTGGCGGCGCACGGACACCAGCTCGTTCACCAGGCTCTCGAAGTCCTTGGGAGTCCTGGCCCGGTCCTCGGGAAGTCCGTTGGGGTACAGGGCCCGGAGCCGGTCCGTCGGCAGTGCCGCGAGCAGGGCCTTGCCGCCCGAGGTCACATGCGCGGGCAGGAGTGTTCCGGTGCGGTAACTGACGCGCAGCGCCTGGGAGCCCTCGACTCCGTCGAGGAAGCGGCTGCCATTGCCCTCCAGCACCATCAGGTGGGTCGTCTCCCGGACCGCGTCCGCCAGTCGTTGCAAGTGAGGGTGGGCGATGGTGATCAGGTCCGGGGGAGGGGCGGCCTGGCTTCCCCTGATCGCCTGCAGAGCAGGCCCCGGCCGGTACACCTTGTGGCGGTCCTGCACGGCGAAGCCCTCGAAGACGAGCATCGCGAGGATCCGGTGCGCGGTCGAGCGCGCGACGCCGAGCCGGTCGGCGACGTCCATCACCCGCAGCTCGTCGAGCTCGTGCAGCAGCCGGACGACGCGCAGGGCGTTGCCGGCGGCGCTCACCGGATACGAGGGGCCGACCGCACGAGCCGCTGAATTCTCCATAGCGGAATCCTACCCCTCGGCGATTCCGGTGACAGGAAACATCGGCGTAGCGTCAGGAAACAGCGCCGAAAGACGCGCGCTTCTTACGGCGGTCGCCGAACACACGACGTGGAGGTTTCCGTGACCGACACCACCAGCGAACAGACCGAGCGCAAGCTACTCGAAGAGCTGTACGCGGACTTCGAGGACGCGGGCCTGATCCCGCTGTGGACCCAGGTGGACGGCCTCATGCCGATGTCGCCGCAGCCCGCCGCGGTTCCGCACCTGTGGCGGTGGGCGGAGCTGCTGCCCATCGCACAGCGCTCCGGAGAGCTCGTACCGGTGGGGCGTGGCGGCGAGCGCCGTGCCATGGCCCTGTCCAACCCCGGCTTCCCCGGCCTCCCTTACGCCACTCCCACGCTGTGGACCGCGATCCAGTACCTGGGTCCGCGCGAGGTCGCCCCCTCGCACCGGCACAGCCAGGGAGCCTTCCGGTTCGTCGTCGAAGGCGAAGGCGTGTGGACCAACGTCGACGGGGACGCGGTGGCGATGCGGCGGGGCGACCTGCTGCTCACACCGAGCTGGGCCTTCCACGAGCACCAGAACGTCACCGACCAGCCGATGGCCTGGCTCGACGGCCTCGACATCCCCCTCGTCTCCCAACTGGACGCCGGTTTCTTCGAGTTCGGCCCCGACGAGCTCTCCACCCGTGAGACTCCGGAGCGCTCACGCGGCGAGCGACTGTGGGGCCACCCCGGGCTGCGCCCCATCGGCCGGCCCGACCAGCCCAACTCCCCGCTGAACGCCTACCGCTGGGAGCACACCGACGCCGCCCTGACCGCTCAGCTGGAACTGGAACAGGAGGGCGTACCCGGCGTGCTCGAGCCCGGGCACGCCGGAGTGCGCTTCTCCAACCCCACCACCGGCAGGGACGCCCTGGTCACGATGCGCACCGAGATGCGCCGACTGCGGGCCGGCACGCAGACCGCCCCGGTACGCACGGTCGGCTCCGCGATCTGGCAGGTGTTCGAGGGCGAGGCGGTCGCCCACGTCGGCGACAAGGTCTTCGAGATCGCCAAGGGCGACCTGTTCGTCGTCCCGTCCTGGTGCGAGGTCTCACTGTCCGCCCGCACCCAGGTCGACCTGTTCCGTTTCAGCGACGAGCCCGTCTACGAGGCCCTCGGCCTCGCCCGTACCTCCCGAGGAGAACACAAGTGAAGCTCGCCACCATCCGGGTCAACGGCACCACGCGCGCCGTCCGCGTCGACGACGACAAGGCGGTGGACCTCGGCGAGAGCGACCTGGTGGCCTTCCTGCGCCACGGCGACTGGGCGACGCGCGCCGCGGCCGCCGACGGTGAGACGTACGAAGGCGCCCTGGACTACGCCCCCCTCGTCGTCGCGCCGGAGAAGGTCGTGTGCGTCGGTCTCAACTACCGCACCCACATTCTGGAGATGGGCCGCGAACTCCCCTCGCACCCCACGCTGTTCTCCAAGTTCTCGCGAGCGCTGGTCGGTGCGTACGACGACGTGACCCTGCCCGCCGCCTCCACGCAGATGGACTGGGAGGCCGAACTCGGCGTCGTCATCGGAGCCGAGGTCCGGCACGCCGACACGGAGCAGGCGCGGGCCGCGATCGCCGGGTACACCGTGCTCAACGATGTCACCGCCCGCGACTGGCAGTACCGCACCACCCAGTGGGACCAGGGCAAGACCTTCGAGGCCACAACCCCCATCGGGCCGTGGCTGGTGACCGCCGACGACCCCGCGGTCTCCGCCCAGGGCCTGAGCCTGACCTGCGAGGTCGACGGCGACACGGTCCAGAAGGCCGACACCGGCGACCTCGTCTTCGACCCGGCCGCACTCGTCGCGTACCTCTCCGAGATCATCACCGTCGTGCCCGGCGACGTCATCGCCACCGGCACCCCGGGCGGGGTCGGCCACGCCCGCAAGCCCGCCCGCTATCTGCAGGACGGATCACTCCTCGTCACCCGGATCGAGGGTATCGGCGAGACCCGCAACACCTGCCGCCGGGAGACTCGGTGAGCGCACGCCCTGCGGCGATGCTGGAGTGGGCGGCCAAGGGCACGGCGGCCTTCGAAGCCGCCGTGCACCGGCTCACCGACCCGGGATTCACCAAGCCTTCGTACCTGCCGGACTGGAGCCGGGCCCACGTCGTCGCCCATGTCGCCCGCAACGCCGACGCTCTGGTCAACCTGCTGACTTGGGCGCGGACAGGTGTCGAGACGCCCATGTACGCAAGTGGCGACCAGCGGGCGCGTGAGATCGAGGACGGCGCCCGGCGTCCCGCCGAGGAGCTCCGTACGGAGCTGCTCGCGGCCGACAGCCGTCTCGCCAAGGAACTCGCCGCGCTGCCCGACGACTGCTGGGCGGCGACCGTCCGCACCGCGCGGGGGCGTAAAGTACCCGCCTCTCAGGTCCCCTGGATGCGGGCGCGCGAGGTATGGGTCCACGCCGTCGACCTGGACGCCGGCACCAGCTTCGACGACGTGCCGCACGACATGTGCGCGGCCCTCGTCGACGACGTGACCGTCTCCTTCCGGGGGCGACCGGACTGTCCCTCCGTCCGGCTGCGGTCCGAGGACGGTGCCCACACCTGGCTTCTCGGCGACTCGGCCGGCGTCGAGCCGGTCGTGGTGAGCAGTGACCTGCCCAGCCTGGCCGCCTATACGACCGGGCGGCCCGTGCCCGGCCCCCTGTACCCGACCGGTGGGGGATCCCTGCCGACACTGCCCGCGTGGCTGTGAGCGCGAAGGAAAAGCCATGAAAGTTGCCTGCATCGGCGCAGGTCCCGGAGGACTCTTCTCCGCCACCCTGCTCAAGCGCAGCCGGCCCGAGGCCGAGGTCGTGGTCTTCGAACGCAACCGACCCGACGACACGTTCGGCTTCGGAGTGGTCTTCTCCGACGCCACCCTCGACGCTATCGACGCCGCCGATCCGGTCCTCAGCGAGGCACTGGAGAAGCACGGCCGGCACTGGGACGACATCGAGGTCCGCGTGCACGGAGCACGGGAGCGCGTCGGCGGCATGGGCATGGCGGCTGTCGTACGCAAGACGCTGCTGAGCCTGCTGCAGGAACGGGCCCGGGCCGAGGGCGTTCAGATGCGCTTCCAGCACGAGGTCCGCAATCCCGCCGAACTGGACGACTTCGACCTGGTCGTGGTGTGCGACGGCGCCAACAGCCGCTTCCGCACCCTGTTCGCCGACGACTTCGGACCGACCGCCGAGGTGGCGAGCGCCAAGTTCATCTGGTTCGGCACCACTTACCTGTTCGACGGGCTCACCTTCGTCCACCAGGACGGCCCTCACGGCGTCTTCGCCGCCCACGCCTATCCGATCAGCGACTCGCTGAGCACCTTCATCGTCGAGACCGACGCCGACTCCTGGGCCAGGGCCGGTCTCGACGCCTTCGATCCGTCGGCCCCGCCGGGCACGAGCGACGAGAGGACCAAGGCATACCTGGAAGACCTGTTCCGTGAGCAGATCGACGGGCACCCGCTGGTCGGCAACAACTCCCGCTGGGCCAACTTCGCCACCCGCGGGGCCAGTTCGTGGCGGCGGGGCAAGTGGGTGCTGCTCGGCGACGCCGCGCACACCGCGCACTTCTCCGTCGGATCCGGCACCAAGATGGCCATGGAGGACGCGGTCGCGCTGGCCGAGGCCCTGAGGGAGGCACCGGACAGCGTGCCGGACGCACTCGACCTCTACGAGGAGCGCCGCCGCCCCAAGGTCGAGAGGATCCAGAACTCTGCGCGGCCCAGCCTGTCGTGGTGGGAGCACTTCGGCCGCTACGTCCTTCACCTCGACGACCCGACACAGTTGGCCTTCCACTTCCTCACCCGCAGCATCCCGCGCGGCAAACTCGCCCTGCGTGACGCCTCCTACGTGGACCGCGTCGACGGATGGTGGCTGCGACACCACGAGGCGGGGCCCCTGCAGACGCCTTTCCGGGTCGGGCCGTACCGCCTTCCCTCGCGCCGGGTGACGGCCGACGACGACCTCCTGACCGGGACCGACGGCACCGGCATCCCGATGGTCCCCTTCAGCGGTCAGTCGTTCGGGGCGGGCGTGTGGATCGATGCCCCGGACACCGAGGAGGGGCTGCCGCTCGCCCTTGATCAGGTGCGTGAGACGGCAGAGGCGGGCGTCCTGCTCATCGGCGTACGCGGCGGTACGGCACTGACCCGCGTACTGGTCGCGGAGGAGGCCCGGCTCGTGCACAGCCTGCCCGCCGCGATCACCGGCGCGTACGACGACGACACCGCGACCACGCTCGTCCTCTCCGGCCGGGCCGACCTCGTCGGAGGCAGCAAGTGAGCGCCCTGGACGCGCTGTTCGCACCCCGAGCCATTGCCGTGCTCGGCGCGTCGGCCACGCCCGGGAAACTCGGCGCGGCGATGGCCGACTCCCTGGCTTCCTTCCCGGGGCCGGTGATGAAGGTCAACTCCGGCCGCCCGGACCCCGACCGGGGTTTCTTCCCCACGGTCGGCGAGGCCGCCGCAAGCCACGGCATCGCACCCGACCTGGTCGTCTCCTGCATCCCGGCCGCCGTAACCGCCGACGCCCTGCGCGAGGCGGCAGCCGTAGGTGCCCGTGCTGCACTCGTGTGCGCCGGCGGGTTCGCGGAAGCCGGGGGTGACGGTGCGCTGCACCAGCAGGCGTTGGCCGAGGTGGTGCGGGACACCGGCATCCGGGTCCTCGGACCGAACACCTCGGGCTTCCTCGCCCCCCACCGACGGCTCACGGCCAGTTTCGTCCCCGGCGCGTCCGACCTGGAACCGGGTCCGGTGGCGGTCGTGGCCGCGAGCGGCGGCGTGAACCACGCGCTGGCCTTCGCCCTGGCCGAGGCCGGCGTCGGGCTGCGCCTCGGGGTCGGCCTTGGCAACAGCCTGGACGTCACCCAGGGCGACGTCCTGAACCACCTCGCCGAGGACGACGGCGTACGGGCCGTCGCCCTGCACGTGGAGACCGCCGCGGAAGGCCGACGCCTCACCGAGGCGGTACGACGCCTGACCGATCGGGTCCCCGTCGTGGCCCTGGTCGTGGGCCGCAGCGACATCGGAGACTTCGCCCGCTCCCACACCGGCGCCCTGGCAACCTCCTGGCGCGTGACCAGGACGGCCCTGCGCCAGGCCGGAGCCGTCCTCGTCGACGACGAACGCGACCTCGTCGACGCCGTCACCGCGCTCAGCCGCGTACGCCTCCCGGCCAACCCACGTCCGGGCATCGGCCTGGTCACCGCACAGGCCGGACCCGGACTGCTGCTCACGGACGACCTGCGCTCCCACGGCATCCAGGTTCCCCCGCTGGTCGAACGGACGGTGAAGGAGCTGTGCGAGCTGCTCCCGGCCCTCACCTATCTCAACAACCCCGTCGACACCGGCCGCCCTTCGCCTGTGCTCACGCAGGTGGTGGAGCGGGTCTCGGAGGACCCCGGCATCGACGTCACCGCCGTGTACGGGCTGCTGGAACCCACGGCGGTGGACCTCCCGGCCGCGCTGACCGCCGCCCGGACGGCCACCCCGCTCGTCGCCGTCGTCGGCGGACCCGTGGAGCAGGCGCGGCGGACCCGCCGTGAACTCGGCGAAGCCGGCATTCCCTGCGCGGCCACGCCCGCCTCAGGCTCGGCGATGGTGCGCGCGCTCGTCGAGGACGCGGCTGCCCGCACCCGACGGGACGCCGTCCTCACCGCCTCCGATGCCCCCGCCCTGCCCCCGCTGGGCCCGGTCGACGAGCACACCGCCAAGGGTGTCCTCGCGGATTTGGGCATCCGTACGCCCGTACGACGCGTCTGCGCCGACCCCACCGCGGCGCACGCGGCTCTCGACGAGCTCGGCGGGCCGGTCGTCGTGAAGATCCTCGACGCGGAGATCCTGCACAAGACGGAGGTCGGCGGGGTCCAGGTCGGCATCCGCACGCACGAGGAGCTCGACGACGCCCTCGCCCGCATGCCCGCAAGCCCTGCGCTGCTGGTCGAAGAGATGGCCCCCGCGGGCCCCGATCTCATCGTCGGCGTACGCCGCGACCCGGTCTTCGGCCCCGTGCTGGCTCTGGGCGCCGGGGGAACGGCCGCCGAAATCCTCGGCGACGTCTCCCTGCGCCTCGCGCCCCTGTCCGCGAACGAGGCCCACGCGATGCTCGACGAGCTCGCCACCCACCAGTTGTTCCTCGGCGCGCGCGGCGCCACCCCGGTCGACCGCGCGCGACTCACCCACGTGCTGCTCGCCCTCGCCTCCCTCGCCGCGGACAACGCAGTGACCGAGTGCGAGATCAACCCTTTGCGCGTCCTGCCCGACGGCGACGTCGTCGCGCTCGACGCCGTACTGCTGCTGCGTGACCCCCGGGATCAAGGAGGATCCGATGACGCGTGAGGGATTCGTGCCCTGGCCCAAGGAGGCGGCCGACCGCTACCGCGAGGCCGGGTACTGGCGTGGGCGGCCGCTCGGCTCGTACCTTCACGAATGGGCCGAGGCCTACGGCGACACAGTGGCCGTCGTGGACGGAGACACCCGTCTGACTTACCGTCAACTCGTCGGCAGAGCAGATGGATTGGCATGCCGACTGCTGGACAGTGGCCTCAGCCCCGGGGACGCGATGCTCGTCCAGCTGCCCAACGGCTGGGAGTTCGTCACACTCACCCTCGCCTGTCTGCGGGCCGGAATCGCTCCCGTGATGGCGATGCCCGCGCACCGCGGTCACGAACTGCGCTACCTGGCCGCGCATGCCGAGGTCACCTCGATCGCCGTACCGGACCGACTCGGCGACTTCGACCACCAGGCCTTGGGACGGGAGGTCGCCGAAGCCACCCCGAGCGTACGGCTGTTGCTCGTCGCGGGCGGCACCTCAGGCACCGACGTCACGGACCTGCGCGCCCTGGCCGAACCGGCCGACGACCCGGTCGCCGCACGGGCCCGGCTCGACCGGATCGCCCCGGACAGCGGCGACATCGCCGTCTTCCTGCTCTCCGGCGGCACGACCGGACTGCCGAAGCTCATCACCCGCACCCATGACGACTACGAGTACAACGCGCGACGCAGCGCCGAGGTCTGCGGCTTCGACTCCGACTCCGTCTACCTCGTGGCCCTGCCCGCCGGACACAACTTCCCCCTGGCCTGCCCCGGCATCCTGGGCACCCTCATGAACGGCGGCCGGGTCGTCCTCGCCCGCACTCCGGAACCCGGCAAGGTGCTGCCGCTGATGGCCGCCGAGGGCGTGACGGCCACCGCCGCCGTGCCGGCCGTCGTCCAGCGCTGGATCGACGCGGTGGCCTCCGGCCGCCACCCCGCCCCGCCCGCGCTACGGCTGTTGCAGGTGGGGGGCGCCCGCCTCGCGCCGGAGGTCGCCCGCCGTGCCGAACCCGTGCTCGGCGGCACGCTCCAGCAGGTGTTCGGCATGGCGGAAGGGCTGCTGAACTACACGCGCCCCGACGACCCCGACGACATCAAGATCGAGACGCAGGGGCGCCCCATGTGCCCGGACGACGAGATTCTCGTCGTTGACGCCTCCGACGACCCGGTCCCGCCCGGCGAGATGGGCGCCCTGCTCACCCGCGGCCCGTACACCCCACGCGGCTACTACCGGGCTGCCGAGCACAACGCCCGTGCGTTCACCCCCGACGGCTGGTACCGCACCGGTGACGTTGCACGGCTCCACCCATCAGGCAATCTTGTCGTCGAAGGACGGGACAAGGACCTCATCAACCGGGGCGGCGAGAAGATCTCCGCCGAGGAGGTCGAGAACCTCATCTACCGTCTGCCCGGTGTCGCCCGCGTCGCGGCCGTCGCGAAGGCCGACCCCGAACTGGGGGAGCGGGTGTGCGCGGTCGTGGTCGTCGAGCCGGGAACCCGGATGAGTCTCGAATCGGTCCGTGCCGCCCTCACCGCGATGCAGGTGGCCCGCTACAAACTCCCCGAAGACCTGCTGGTCGTGGACGAGTTGCCGCTGACGAAGGTCGGCAAGATCGACAAGAAGCGGCTGCGGGATGTCGTCCGTGGCCAGGCGGACTCCGTCGAGGCGGTGTGACCGTCAGCGGTCTTACTCCCCTTCGCAGATGCCCTCGACAGCGAACTTCTGGTACAGGTGCGGGTAGGCGACGGTGCCGGCCGGGTAGCCCGCCAGGTGCGAGGCGAACTCCGGCGTGCCGAGCGCGGCACGGAGGTGCTCGGTGGATCGCCAGACCGCGACGTTGGTGAAAAGCCGGCTGCCGCCGATGCCCCGGTACAACTGCACCGAGAGGAGGCTCCCCGACTTCTTCATGTACTCCGCGTCGGCCGTCCAGGCGGCCACCACCTCGTCCTCCTTGCCTTCCGGGGCGACAAAGGTGTTGATGATGGTGACCGGGCCTGCCTTCTCCTTCTGCTGGTCCTGGAAGTGGGTGGACTCGTCGAGGTGGCCGAAGCTGAGCATGATTCCTCCATGGACTCGCGTGTGGTGAGTGGTGATCGGTCCGGGTGAGGGATCAGGTCCCGCGGCCCCGCCCGAGGTCTGCGTTCAGGCGTCGTGCTTGTCGAGGAAGTCGGTGATGAGCTGCAGCCACTCCTCGGTCCGCTCCAGCATCGGCAGGTGGCCGGTGGCGATTTCCGCGAGTTGGGCGCCGGGGATGGTCTCGGCGAGCCGGCGGTGCAGGGCGGTGGAGACGAGCCGGTCGTCGGTGGTCGAGACGACCAGGGTGGGGACCGTGATGCCGGCGAGGTCGTCGCGGACGTCGACCTGGCCGACGAGGTCGGTCTGCTCGGAGCTGCCGTCGACCGTACCTGCGGCGACGTAGCCGAGGGTCTGCTGCAGTTGCTCGGCCGGCATCGACTCCAGGGCCTGGGTGCCGAGGGCCATCACGAGCTGGAATTCGGCGAGCAGCTCACGGTCGCCGGACGCGGCGATCTTGCTCTGGATCGAGGAGGCGAGAGCGAGCCGGTTGTCGCGGTGCGGGAAGGCGGCGGTCAGGACGAGTGCGCTGACGCGCTCGGGGTGGCGGCTGGCGGCGCGGATGGCGACCGGGCCGCCGAGGGAGTAGCCGGACACGGCGAAGCGGTCGAGGCCCTCTGCGTCGGCGGCGGCGACGAGTTGGTCGGCGAGGTCGTCGACGGACAGCGGGGTAGTGGAGCGGGGGGTGTCGCCGCTGCCGGGGTAGTCGATGCCGACGATCGTGTGGCGGGCGGCGAGGGCTTCCAGGACGGGGCCGTAGGTGCCGGCCAGGCTGCTGCCGGCGCCGTGGGCGAGGAGCAGGCCGGGGCCGGAGCCGAGGCGGGTGCGGGCGAAGGTGGGTGCGGTGAGATGGCGAGGTGACATGGCCGTCTGCCTTTCGAATGCGCCGACACGCAAGAATCATCCAGTGCGTGTGATTACTTCCTCAGGTCTATCACACAGAGCGTATGATTCGGGCGTGTGACGTCAATCACACGCGCCGTATGATGTGCCGGTAAGGTGGCGGCATGAAGCAGCCCCTGCACCGCCGTCAGCCGACCCCGGGCAACCCGCGCGTGCAGCGCACCCGCAATCGCGTTCTGGCCGTCGCGAGGGAACTGCTGCCTCAGGTCGGACCGGCCGGGCTGACCTACGCCCTGCTGGCCGAGCGGTCGGACGTCACCCGCCAGACCCTCTACCGGCACTGGCCCACCCGAGCCGCGCTGCTCTTCGACCTCGTCCTCGAAGGCCCCGACCTCGGCACCTACCCCGAACCGGGCAGCGACGTGGGTGAGGTGGCCACCGCCTGGCTCAAGAGCCTGCGCGCCGGCGTCAGCGTGCCCGCCGTGCGAACCGCTGCCCTGGCCGTCACCGCCCAGGCCGACCACGACCCCGACAGCGCCCGGGCGCTCGTCCGCATCGGCGAAGACCGCCACGCCGGCTTCAACAGACTGCTGGAGCCCGCGGGCGTCCAGATCAGCGAGGACGAGTTCACCCTCCTCTACGGGCCGGTCCTCGCCCGGCTCTTCCTCGACCGCGGCCAGGTCACCGACGCCTTCATCGACGCCGTTGTGGCCCAATGGCTCACCACGCTGCGACCTGCCGACGCACCGCAGGACTCCCCGGAGTAGCCGGGCGACACTCGCACCCTGCACGGCCGCCGATCGGCTTCATGGAAGCTTCATGTGCTGAGCGGTAGGTGCTTTATGGGGCGCCTGTTGTCTGACGGTCATGCACGTACTCCTCGTCCCGCCGGTGGACAACGTGGATCACCCTGCTGTGCGGCGCGTTCCTTGGGCTGGGACCGGCCAGGCACGTGAACCCCGCTGGGCACGAGGTCGGCGACGAGGCGCTGCATGACCTTGCTCGCGGGCGGCAACCGGCCCGGCCGAGAAGCGACTTGGCCGCTTTGCGCTCCCCATGGCCTGGACCCCCTGCCGGCCTGGCGACAGCACCGTGACGCACGCACATACGACCTGACTCGCACACAGAACGAAGCGGAGTACCGGAAATGAACCTGCGACGGAACATCTCGCGTCGAAGGATGATCGAAGGGGCATCGGCCGCGGCGCTCGTCACGGCGGCTACGGCCACCGTGCCTGCTGCCATGGCCAGTCCGGAGGCGGCAGCGACCGGCCCCGGGCTGCCGAAGGGCAACTGGCGTATCGACACCCACGCGCACTACTCCCCGGACGTGTACAACGACTACCTGAAGCGCTACGGCCTCCTCGGCGCCATCACCGGGGCGTACGGTCCCTGGTCGGTCGACCGGCACCTGGCCTTCATGGACCAGTACCGGATCCAGGCCAGCGTCCTGTCGTTCGGCGACCTCCAGGTCACCGTCGGCCCGGTCGACGACCGGCGTGCCACCGCCCGCGCGGTCAACGACTACGCCCGCGAGCTCGTGCAGACCCGCGGCGACCGGTTCGGAATCTTCGCGGTCACCCCGATGCCCGACATCGAGGGCTCCGTGGCCGAGGTGGACCGCGCGCTCGGCGAACTGGACCTCGACGGCATCTGCCTGCTCACCAACTACCAGGGCACCTACCTGGGGGATCCGTCCCTCGCGCCGCTGTACGAGATCCTCAATGACCGCGGTGCCTACGTCTACGTCCACCCCACGGGTCCGGAGGTGAACCCGGCTCCCAAGCTCTGCTTCGGCCCCGACATCCCGGCCGGCAACAACGTCTTCGAGTACACCTTCGACGCGACCCGTGCGATGACGAGCCTCATCTACAACGGCGTCCTGCGGGACTACCCGAACATCCGCTGGCACTTCACGCACTCCGGCGGGGCGCTGCCGTTCCTGGCCTACCGGCTCGCGACCCGGCACTCCGCCTTCCCGCCCTTCAACGAGGTGCTGCCGGAAGGCCCTCTCAAGTACATCAAGCGGCTGTACTTCGACGACGCACAGGCGTTCACCGCCGCGCAGTTGCAGCCGCTGTCTTCCCTTGTGCCCGCCGACCACATCATGTTCGGCAGCGACTGGCCGGCGACCCGCCACCTCTACGCGGCCGACAACGTCGAGACGATGCCCTTCCTCAAGGGTCAACTGCCGCTTCTCCAGGCAGGCGACCCCGAACCGACCGTCGACGAGATCTACAACCGACGCCAGCGGATCGCTCTCGAGCGGGACAACGCCCTCGAGCAGTTCCCGAAGCTGAAGGCGCGTATACGCCGCGCCGGCTCTCGCTGAACCGCGACCGTACGGCCGGCTCGGCCGTGGTGGAGGGGCGCCGCCGGGATCTGCGCAAAGGCCGGCTCCGGCTGACGGGAAAGGCCCGCGGGATGGAACGCGTGCGGTGAGGGAGCCGATACACCGTGATCCCCTTCTCCACGCTGGTCCTGGTCGCAGGCTGAGGCCGGCGCACAGAGTGTCGCCGGCCACGACGGACGCCGTACGCTGGCGGCACTCGAGGACCTCTGCCCCCATGCCGCCGCTGTCCCCGCGGCGAGGACGGCCTTCCCCTCCCTCTCCCCACCCCGGCGATGGAAAGCGAGCACGATGAGTACGCAGCGGGTTCTGGTCGTCGATGACGAGCCCAAGATCCGCATGACCGTGCGCGGCTACCTGGAGGCGGACGGGTTCCACGTCGTCGAAGCCGCGGACGGACCGTCCGCCCTGCAGGCGGTCAACCGCGACCGGCCGGACCTCGTGGTGCTCGACGTGATGCTTCCGGGCCTGGACGGATTCCAGGTCCTGCGCCGCATCCGGGAGGCGAGCCGGATTCCGGTGATCATGCTCACCGCCCGGGACGAGGAGGTCGACCGGCTGATCGGCTTCACCACCGGCAGCGACGACTACGTCACCAAGCCGTTCAGCCCCCGCGAACTGGCACTGCGCGTACGCGCCATCCTGCGGCGCACCGACAGCCGGTCCGAGGCGGACCACGAGGACGGCGTGCTGCGCTTCGACGGACTGACTGTCGATCCAGAGACACGGACCGTGCTGGTCGATGCCGACCGGACGGTGGAGCTGTCCGCTCTCGACTTCGATCTGTTGTCCGCGATGGCCCGTGCCCCCGGGCGGGTCTTCACCCGGCGCGGTCTGCTGGCCCAGGTGTGGGGCGATGACTTCTTCGGCGACGAGCGCGTCGTGGACGTGCACATCCGCACTCTGCGGCGCGCCCTGGGCGACGACGCGGGCGCACCCCGGTTCGTGGGGACCGTCCGCACCATCGGCTACCGGTTCATGGGGCGCCCCGCCTAGCGGCCAGGAAGGACACCCACCTATGCCTGCCTCCCGCTTTCCGGCCTACCACCGGTCTCGTGCGCGGCTGCGCCGAATCAAGGAGCGTCTGTCGCTCCGCAACCGGCTGGTGCTCTCGCACGTCATGGTGCTCCTCCTTGCACTGGCGGCCATGGCGGCGATCAGCGCGCTGATCGAGGTGTGGCTCGGGTTCGCCGACATCCAAGGCGACGTGGTCCTGCAGGTCGGCCTGTTGTTCGGAGGGGCCGCGGCCTTCCCGGCGTCCGTGGCCCTCTCCCGGTTTCTGCTGCGTCCCCTCGACAGGGTGCGCGCCGCCACGCGACGGCTCGCCGAGGGACAATACGACGACGTCCTCGACGTGCCCAGTGAGCCGGGCCTGGCAGCGCTGGTCCAAGACGTCAACACGCTGGCGGCAGCCCTCGCCGACTCCGAGCGTCGCCGCGCGCGGCTGATCTCCGAGGTCGCCCACGAGATGCGCACCCCCATCACCATCCTTCGCGGACAGATAGAAGGCATGGCCGACGGCATCTTCGTCCCCGATGAGGCGATGTTCGCCTCCCTCGCCGACGACCTCGACCGGCTGCAGCGCCTGGCCGGCGACCTCTCCAGCCTGTCCCGGTCCGAGGAGGGCGCCTTCGATCTTCGCCGCAAGCCCACCGACGTGGCCATGCTGGCTCGGAACACAGCCGAGCGACTGCGCCCCCAGTACGACGACCAGAAGGTGACCCTCGTCGTAGACACAGGCGCACCCGTCGCCGCCTTCTGCGACCCGGACCGGATCACCCAGATCCTGGTGAACCTGCTCGGCAACGCACTGGCCGCATGCGATCGGCAGGGACATGTGGCGTTGTCCGTGCACGCTGAACCGTCTCCCGCGCACCACGTGATCGTCCGCGTCATGGACGACGGCATCGGCATCGCCGAACACGACCGGGAGCGCATCTTCCACCGCTTCGAACGCCTTGAGCATCCCGGCCGACCCGCTGCCGCCGGCGGCAGCGGCATCGGCCTGACCATCGCCCGGGGCATCGCCCGAGCCCATGGCGGAGATATCACCGCGGAATCCGCCGGCCTGGGCAAGGGAGCGACGATCACCTTGCGCCTACCGCAGGATCACGTTCCGGGGGGCGGCCTGCCTTCGGTCTTTCCCTGATGATGGACCCCGGAGCGGCAGTGACGAGCTCGCGCAGGTCGCCAGCCGCCGTCTGCTGCACCGCACGACGGCATGCCACGTCGATGCCGAGCCGTCCGAACAGGCCGCTGGTCCCGAAGACGACCAACCCGCTCTCACCGATCCCGTCCAGGAGCGCCGCCTCGCCCAGCGGTTGGTACGCGTCTGCTTCACGGAAGCAGAGAGCGTCCGGCTTCATGGAAGCTTCATCCGCGGAGTGGTACGGGTTTTATGAGGCGGCTGTTGCCTGGTGACTGTGCAGCTTCCTCGTCAGCGAGTACGCGCTGCATGAGGAAACCGCCGGCCTCCCCACGGGCTGCGCGGGGACGGCATCGGATTCACGACGTACTTGCGGGCCTGTTCCGCTGCCGGCTGCGGACTCGGTCCCCGTTCCCTTTCTGGTCAGTCCCGTGTCCGTCCCTGGTGAGCCGCCAGGCCGGGTGGCTGTGTGGGGCCTGCGATGAATTGCGTATCGATCTGAAGGAACGTGAGAGTGGAACAGACCATGATGGCCGTCCGCCTGTTCGAACACGGTGGGCCCGAGGTGCTCAAGTACGTAGAAGCACCGATCCCTGAGGTCGGCCCGGATGACGTCTTGCTGCGCGTGCATGCCACGGCCGTCAACAGCTGGGACCTGCGCTACCGGGCGGGCAACCTGCCGCAGCCTCTGCCGGGACGGCCGGCCTGGCCGCTGCCGTTCCAGCTCGGCCGGGACGCGGCCGGTGAAATCGTCGCCACCGGCGACAACGTCACCCGCTGGCACCCCGGCGACCGGGCGGTACAGCTCCCGCACCCGCCGTGCCGCAACTGCGCGCTGTGCGTCCGTGGGCTCGAGAACCTGTGCATCGACACCGCCTACCCCGGACACCAGGTCTTCGGCGGATACGCCCAGTACGTCGCGCGCCGCCAGGACGCCATCCTGCCCATCCCCGACGGCGTCGACTACGAGACGGCCGCAGCCACCATGTGGACCTACACCACCCCGCTCAACTGCGCGCGCCAAGCACCCGTCGGCCCCGGCGACACCGTGGTCATCACCGGCGCCAGCGGCGGAATGGCCATCGCCTGCGCACAACTGGCCAAGCTGAGCGGGGCCACCGTCATCGGCACCACCACCAAACCCGACCACGACGAAGCACTCAGCAGGCTCGGCTACGACCACATCCTGCACTCCACCGACCCCCGACTCCCGGCCCAGGTACGGGAGCTGACCCACGGATTGGGCGCCGACGCCGTCTGGGACTGCGTCGGCGGCAACGACTTCTTCCAGCTCTCCCTTGCCTGCACACGCCTCGGCGGCACGGTCATCGTCCTGGGCACACCCACCGACCAGGGCTCCCGCCTCGAACTGGACGCACTCGCCGTCATCGGCCAGCAGGTGAAGATCGCCGGCGTGCGCGGTGCCACCCTGCGCGACCAGCAACTGTGCCTGGAACTGCTGGCGGCCGGGAAGATCACCCCGATCATCGACCGCGCCTACCCCCTGCAAGAAGCCGCCCAGGCCCACGCCTACCTTGAAAGCCACCGCCAGACCGGCAAAGTACTCCTCCGGCCCTGAGCCCCCAGCCGGACCCCACCCTGCCGCTTCCCCGGCCTCCGGCGCGGCCGCCGGGAACCGGCGCTCAGGTGGCGGTGATCTGGCAGTACTACCGCTGTCATCTATCCGCTAACATAGAATAATTAGATAGATGAATAGCCTAGTACTGGCAAGGAGTGGCCGTGGACTTCGGGCTGACCGACGAGCAGGACCTGTTGCGTGCGACGGCTCGGCAGTTCGTCGCCGACGTGTGCCCGGCCGAGAAGGCCAAGCAGTGGGACGAGGAGAGCGTCGTACCGCCCGAGCTGTTCCGGGGCATGGCCGATCTCGGGTGGTTCTCCCTCCCGTTCGCCGAGGACGAGGGAGGCGACGGTGGCGGGCCGCTGGAGCTCATCCTGATCGCCGAGGAGCTCGGGCGGGCCAGCTTCGACGTGGCCATGTGCTACATCGGGGTGCTCATTCCCGGCATCACGGTGTTCCGGTGGGGCAGCGAGGCGCAGCGCGACTTCATCCGCGAGCACGTGATGACGGGCCGGCACCGGCTCGCCGTCGGCCTCAGCGAGCCGGACAGCGGATCCGATGCCGCGGCGTTGCGCACCACCGCCGAGGATCACGGGGACAATTTCCTCGTCCGTGGTCAGAAGGCGTGGTGCACGGGCGGCGGCCTGCCCGACACGACCATCGCCACGTATGTGCGGACCGGGCCCCGCGAGCCCAAGCACGGCGGCATCAGCCTGCTGCTCGTCGATCCCGCGACCGAGGGCGTCGACGTGCGCCGGACGCCGACACTGGCCCGGCACATCCTGGGCACCAACGAGGTCTTCTTCAACGACGCGCTGGTACCGAAGGAGAACCTCGTCGGCCCGCGCGACGAGGGCTGGAAGGTGATGCTCTCCAATATCGAGCTGGAGAAGGTGATCATCAGCGGGGGCTATCTGGGCGCCGCGCAGGCCACGCTCGACGAGATGCTCGACTACGCCCGCAACCGGCACGCCTTCGGCCGGCCGATCGGCAACTTCCAGGCCCTCGCGCACGCCATGGCCGACCTGCAGACCGAGATCGACTCCGCCCGGCTGCTCGCCTATCGAGCGGCCTGGCTGCTCGCCCAGGGCAAGCCGTGCACACGGGAGGGGTCGATGGCGAAGCTGAAGGGCTCGGAGACGTACGTGGCGGCCGCCCGGCTCGGGATGCAGGTCTGCGCGGGGCACGGCTTCTCGACCGAGAGCGTGATGAGCTTCCGCTACCGGGAGTCGATCGTGGCCACGATCTCCGGGGGCACGAGTCAGATCCAGCGCAACGGCATAGCCCGCAGCATGGGGCTCAGGTCCTACTGAGCCCCGGCGCCCGGGCCTGCCGAAGTTCCTTCTGGGACCCGGCGCCCGGGCCTGCGGGCTGTTCCTTCTGGGTCTCGCCGTCCCAGCGCGCCGGCTGTTCCTTCTCGGTCTCGCCGTGGCGGTCTGCGGGCTGTTCCTTCCGGGTCTCGCCGTCCCAGCCCGTCGGCTGTTCCTTCTCGGTCTCGTCGTCGTGGCCTGCCGACTGTCCCCTCTGAGCCCCGCCGTCCCAGCCCGCCGGCTGTTCCTACTGAGCCTCGGCGTCCTGGCCGACCAGCCATTCCTGGTGGCGTGCGAAGTGGCCCTGGTCCCGGGTCACCCAGATCCCGGAGACCCGGGCCAGCACGGCCCGGGTCGGCAGCAGCACCATCTCGCCGGCGATGTACCAGCGCCGGCCCTCCCGCTTCTCCACCCAGGCCCGGACCTCCAGCGGCCGCTGCACCGGCACCGGCTTCACGAAGCTCACGGTCAGTTCCGCCGTCACGCTCAACACCCGGTGCAGCAGCGGCAGATGGCCGAGGCAGTCGTCCAGTACGGCCGCGGTCCAGCCGCCGTGCGCGACATCGGGCCCGCCCTCCTGGTCGCGCGGGCAGGACAGCTCGAACAGCGCCGACCCGTCCTCGTCGAGCCGTTCGTGCTCCACTCCCAGCCGGCAGGAACCGGCGGCGCGGCACGCCCCGCACAGGGCCACCCCGCCGGGAGTGCGGGGCGGCTCCTGGAAGTCCGCCCCGGCCCAGGGGCCCGTCGGTGACGCAGGGGACATGGTGTGGCTCCTATTTTCGGGCAACGGAGTGTCAGACATCGGCAAGCAGCGGACGCAGCTTCCCGGCGATCAGCTGGACCTGCCGGGCCACCATCTCCTCGGGCATCCCGGCCAGCGAGGCCCACAGGAACACGCCCTCCACCGGCAACCCTGCCACGTACGCCCTGATGGCGTCGGCGACGTCCTGCGGGGTGCCGTAGAGGAACTGGCCGACGCCCGTCGCGCTCAGCCCCGTCTCCCGCCACTTCTCGGGGTCGATGGGACGGGGGAGCGGCTGGTCGGTGCCCTCCACCATGTACCGGCGGTAGCTGTCCCACTGGTACGCCAGGTGCTCGCGGACCACGGGCCAGTCGCCGTCGGGGTCCTCGGTGACGAACGTGGTGAACGAGCCCTGCATACGGGCAGTCGAGACGTCGTAACCGCTCTCCGCGAGCCCCTCCCGGTACGGCGTCAGCAGTGCCGGGTTGAGCGACAGCAGCCCCGTGCCGAGCCGGCCGGCCCGGCGGGCGCCCTGCGGGCCCTGGTAGCCGAGCCAGATCGGCAGGGGATCCTGGACCGGGCCCGGGGTGACCAGGGACTCGGCCCACAGGCCGCGGATCTCCCGTACCCGCTGATCGGTCGTGGAGTAGCGCTTGGTGAGGTCGGCGCCGTACAGCCGGTACTCGGGCACCCGGTAACCGGTACCGAGCCCGAGGTCCAGGCGGCCGTCGCTGATGATGTCCACGAGCGCGGCCTGTTCGGCGATCTCGGGGGCCGCGTGCAGCGGTGCGGGGATGACCGCGGTGCCCAGACGCACATGGCGGGTGCGGGCGGCGGCCGCGGCGGCCATGGTGAGCGGCTGGGGGAGATAGCCGTCCTCGAAACCGTGGTGTTCCGAGAACCAGACCGAGTCGAGGCCGAGCCGGTCCGCCTCCTCGCACATCTCCAGGGCGAAGCCGTAGACCCGTGACCAACTCCGTTGCCATGGCGGGGGGTTGCGCAGGTCGAAGTAGATGCCCACCTTCATGCCGGAGCGCCTCCTGTCGTGTTGTCCGCCAGCCGGATCGTCGCGTGTGCGACGGCGACTCCGTCCCCGGCCGGCAGCAGTCGTACGGGGCGCAGTTCCAGCGCCTCGATCTCGGGGAGGTCCTCGACCATCGCCGAGAGCCTCAGGACGGTCTCCTCCAGGGCAGCGAAGTCCACACCCTGCTTCTCCAGCAGGGGAGTCGCCCGCAGCGAGCGGACCATCTCGCGGGCGTCACGGTCGCTGAGGGGGGTGACGCGGTGGGCGACGTCCGCCATGAGGTCGGCGTAGTCCCCGGTGAGGCCGAAGGCGACCACCGGGCCGAAGACCGGGTCGGCTCGGACGGTGAGAAACGCGTCGGGTCCGGGGCCCGGTTCACCCCCGCGGACGGCGATTCCGTACGAGGCGAGCAGATCCGTGGCGACCGCCGCGGGGAGCGGCCCGGGGGCACCGGAGGCGATCAGCGCCCGGGCCCGCTCGGCGTCGACTCCCGCGAGGTCGGGTACGACGCCCGCCGGGGTGCTGCGCCAGGTCTGGTAGGCCGCCGCGTGTCCGAGCGAGGTGGCCGCGGCCTCGGGGAACGTGTACGTCGGGACCACCAGGTCGCCCCGGTGGAGAAGATCGGCGACGCCGGCACCGCCCAGGAAACTGGCCAGCACGGGTTTGTCGGGGCGGGCCGCGGCCGCGTCGAGGATCGCGGACGCCACCTCGTCGGGCTTGTCCGCCAGCGGCGGCATGAACAGGACGACGGCCGCGTCGATGTCGTCGTCGGCCAGGACGGCGTCCAGCGCCTGCCGGTAGTGGGCGGCGGTGGCCATCGGGGTGAGGTCGACCGGGTTGGCGACGTCGGCGCGCGGCGCCAGGGCCGTACGCAGCGTCTGCCGGGTGCGCTCGCCGAGCTCGGGCACGCACAGACCGCTCGCCTCGCACGCGCCGACCGTCAGCGCGGCCGGGCCCCCTGCGTTGGTGATCACGGCGACCCGGTTGCCGGGCGGGGGAGGCTGGTGGGCGAGCAGCAGGGCGACGTCGAACAGCTCCTGGAGGCTGCGGGTGCGGATCACGCCGGACTGGGCGAACAGCGAGCTCACCGCCGAATCCGCATGGCCGGGGTGGACCGCGACGATCGGTTTGCGCGGCGCGATACGGCGGGCGACACGGGCGAACCGGCGCGGATTGCCGAACGTCTCGACGTGCAGCAGGATCACCGAGGTCCCCGGGTCCTCCTCCCACCACTGGAGCAGGTCGTTCGTGGACACGTCGACGGCGTGGCCCACCGACACGAAGCCGGAGAAGCCGAGTCGCAGCCGTCGGGCGAAGTCGAGCACCGCGAGCCCGAGCGGCCCGGACTGGCTGGACATGGCCACCCGGCCGGGCGTCGGCAGGGCGGGCGAGAAGGTCGCGGCCAGTCGCGCCGCGGGGGTCGTGTTGACCACGCCCATACAGTTCGGGCCCACCAGCCGCATTCCGGAGGCGCGCGCGAAACGCGCCAGCTCCAGCTCGCCGGCCCGCCCTTCGGCTCCGGTCTCTCCGAAGCCCGCCGAGACGACGACCACCGCCTTGACGCCGGCCTCCGCGCACTCGCGTACGACACCGGGTACGGCCTCGGCCCGTACGGCCACCAGCGCCAGGTCCGGCGGCTCGGGCAGGTCCCGGACGTGTGCGTAGGCCCGCGCCCCGGCGATCCGGTCGGCACGCGGGTTGACGGGGAACACGCTGCCGGCGAAGCCGCCGCGCAGCAGGTTGGCGACGATCTCGTGGCCGATCGTCAGCGGGTCGCGGTTGGCGCCGATCACGGCGACCGAGCGCGGTTCGAGCAGGGGCTTGAGCGAGCGCCGTACGGCCGTCTGCTCGCGGCGCTCGGCCCGCGCCACGGCCTGGGCCTGTGGATCGACGGCGATCTCGAAGTGGATGATCTGGCCGGGTGGACCGGCCTCTGTCCGGTAGCCGGAGCCGAGGAACACGTTGATCATCCGGGTGTTGTCGGCGAGGACGTCGGCCTCCAGCACCCGGATGCCCCGGGCGCGCGCGGCGGCGGCGATGTGCTCCAGGAGCAGCCTGCCGAACCCCTCGCTCTGGTGGTCGTCCCGGATGGTGAACGTGACCTCGGCGTGTTCGGGTTCCTCCGGGTCGCGGACGTAGCGCACCAGGCCGGCGATCTCGTCACCGGCCAGGGCGACGAGCGCCAGCTCGTTGAGGTAGTCCACGTGGGCGCCGCGCCGGATGACGTCGTCGCGGGCGCGGACCACCGGTCCGAGGGAGCGGTAGGCCAGGGTGGCCCGGGACAGCGTGCCGACGAACGCGACCAGGCGGTCGGCGTCCTCCGGCCGGATGGGCCGGACGAAGGTCGACCGCCCGGTCCTGACGAGCCCGGGCCGTTCCAGGTCCTCGGGATACGAGGAGTACGGGGGAGTGGTCACAGGAGATGCGTCCAAAAGCCTCGCGCCGTTGGCGCCGCTCAGACGGCCGCCTCCTGGGGAGTCTGCTCCGGCAGGCCGAACAGCTCGTTGAAGGTGCCGCGCGTGACGCGGTCGCGGATGTCGTCGGACACGCCGTCGAACAGGTCGTGCAGCGTGGACTGGGTGTGGCCGTAGGTGCCTTCCAGGTGGGGATAGTCGTCGCCCCACATCACGTTGCGGTAGCCGGTCGATTCGACGATCTCCACCGAGCTCTTGTCGTGCTGGAAGGAGGCGTACACCTGCTGCCTGATGATCTCGCTGGGCAGTCGGCTCAGCTTGGGCCGGACGAACATGCCGTGCTGGCGGTAGGCCTCGTCCATGCGGTCACCGATGGCCGGCATCCAGCCCGCGCCGCCCTCCGCGATGAGGATCTTCAGGTCCGGGTGACGGTCCAGCGCGCCGCCCGCGACCATGTGGGACACCACCCGCATGCCCGGGTAGGTCGTCTCCATGTAGTTGACGACCGCACCGCCGGGCCCGCGGAAGACGACGTTCTCACCGCCCGTGCCGATGTGGAAGCCGAGCACCAGACCGGCCCGCTCGACCGCCGTCCACAGCGGCTCCCAGCGATCGAGGGCGTACTCCTCGCCGGCCCGGGTGGAACACGGCAGGAAGACCGCCTTGAAGCCCAGCTCCGCCACCCGCTCCACCTCGGCGACCGCGTCGTCGATGTCGGCCGTCGAGACGCAGGCGGTGGTGATGACCCGCTTGTTCTTGCTGAGGATCTCCTCGTGGGCCCAGTCGTTCCAGGCCCGTACGGTCTCCCGGGCGAGCTCCCGGTCGGTGATCGACACGAGCCAGAACCCCATGGAGGGAAAGGCCAGTTGGGACCACACGCCCTCCTGGTCGAGGTCCTTGAGGCGGACCTTCAGGTCCCAGGCGCCCGGCGGACGCATGGCGTCCATGAAGTCGCCGAGCTGGCGGTCGATGCGCTCCCCGTCGATGTAGAGCATCTCGTACTTCTCGCCGCGCT
Organism: Streptomyces sp. NPDC050759; assembly: GCF_044456945.1. NCBI lineage: Bacteria > Bacillati > Actinomycetota > Actinomycetes > Kitasatosporales > Streptomycetaceae > Streptomyces > Streptomyces sp. NPDC050759. Next base: position 518,268 of record NZ_JBITGI010000003.1, read on the forward strand.
CGCTGCGCGGGGCCCGGGCGCCGAGCCGGGCGGGCAGCCTCTCGGTCCACACGTCGGCGGGTTCCATCACATGGGAGTCTCCGGAGTTGACCCAGATCTTCGTCATGACGCTCCTTCGGGTCAGGTCTGCAAGCTCAATGGATGCAATCAGTTAGCGATTTTAGTTGTATGGATGGCCGAAGGGAAGGCCGGACCGATGAAAGATCAGCTCCGGCGGCGCTCGATCTCGTCCACCAGCTGCGGCAGCACCGCGAAGAGGTCCCCGACCACGCCGTGGTCGGCGAGCTCGAAGATCGGGGCGTCGGCGTCCTTGTTGACGGCGACGATGGTCTTGGACGTCTGCATGCCCGCCCGGTGCTGGATCGCGCCGGAGATGCCGGCGGCGAGGTAGAGCTGTGGGGAGACCTGGGTGCCGGTCTGGCCGACCTGGTGGCTGTGCGGGTACCAGCCCGCGTCCACGGCGGCCCGGGACGCTCCGACGGCAGCGCCGAGCGCGTCGGCGACCCGCTCGATGAGGGCGAAGTTCTCGGCGCCGTTCACCCCGCGACCGCCGGAGACGACGAGGTCGGCCTCGGTCAGTTCGGGCCGGTCGCCGCGCTCCCGGGGTGTGCGGGACAGGACCCGGACGGCGTGCGAGGCCGGGCCGAAGGTGACGTCCTGCTTCTCGACGACGGGTTCGGCGGGGGCGGCCTCGGGGGCTGCGGCGTTCGGCTTGACCGTGATCACCGGTACGCCTTGCGTGACGTGCGCGGTGACCTGGTAGGTCGCGGCGAACGCCGACTGCTCGGTGACCGGTCCGTCCGGTCCCGCGGTGACATCGACGGCGTCGGTGATGAGACCCGACTCGAGCCGCAGAGCGACTCGCGCGGCGATCTCCTTGCCGTCCGGCCCCGACGGCAGCAGGATCGCGGCCGGGCCGGTGCGCTCGGCGATCTGGGTGAGGGCGTCCACGGCCGGGGTGACGAGGTACTCGTCGGCCTCCGGGGCGTCCACGACATAGATCTTCTGGGCGCCGTACCGGCCGAGAACCTCGGTCGCGGTGTCCGCGCCCGGACCGAGGAAGACGGCCGAGGGATCGCCCAAGCGGCGGGCCAGGGTGAGCAGTTCGAGGGTCGGCTTGCGTACGGCACCGTCGACGTGGTCGACGAGGACGAGGATCTCGGCCACGGTGATGCAACTCCTTCAGGCAGGCATTTTCGGGGCGGGGCGCGGTCAGATGAACTTCTTGGTGGTGAGGAACGCGGCCAGTCCGACGCCGCCCGTCCCGTCGTCGGCGACGATCTCGCCCTTGGTGCGCGGCGGGCGCCGGGTCGCGGTGTCCACGGCCGACCGCGCCCCGGCCGGGCCGACCTGTGCGGCCTCGATGCCGAGGTCGGCGAGGCCGAGGGTCTCCACCGGCTTCTTCTTCGCGGCCATGATCCCCTTGAAGGAGGGGTAGCGGGCGTCCCCGGAGCGGTCGGTCACCGAGACGACGGCCGGCAGAGCGCCCTGGATCCGTACGGTCGCCCCGTCGCCCTCGCGGCGGCCGGTCACCGTTCCGTCCTCGATCGCCAGATCCTCGAGGTGGGTGACGGCCGGAACGCCGAGCCGCTCGGCCAGCAGCGCGGGCAGCACGCCCATGGTGCCGTCCGTCGAGGCCATCCCGCACAGCACGAGATCGAAGCCGTGCCGCTCGATCGCCTTGGCCAGCACCAGTGAGGTGCCGAACGCGTCGCTGCCCTCGATGTCCTCGTCGCTGACATGGATCGCCGCGTCACCGCCCATGGCCAGCGCCTTGCGCAGGGCGTCACGCGCGTCGTCGGGTCCGACGGTGAGATAGCTGATCTCGGCATCCGCGTCCGACTCGGCCAGGCGCAGCGCCTGCTCGACGGCGTATTCGTCGAGTTCGGACAGCAGCGAGTCGACCGACGCCCGGTCGGTGGTGCCGCCCTCGGTGAAGGTGCGGTCCGCCGTGGCGTCGGGGACGTGCTTCACGCAGACAACGATCTTCACGGCAGCCCTCTTGTGGTTCAATGAGTTCTAATAGTTAACTATATAGATCGACCCAGCGCGAGTCTCGCGTTCAATCCGTCGAATTGGTTGACTGATTGCGCTGATAGCTGGAAGATCTGGGCACTGAGCCGCGAGGAGGCGCCATGGTCGGTGACAGGGACACCGCTGACAGGTACTTCGAGCCCCAGGTGGAGACCATGCCGCGCGAGGAACTGCGCGCGCGGCAGGAGAAACAGCTCCTGGAGCTCGTGGAGTACGCCTACGCCAACTCGGCCTTCTACCGCGAGCTGTGGGACGAGCACGGGGTCCACCCGCGGGACATCCGCTCCCTGGAGGACTTCCGGGCGCGTATCCCCTTCATCACCAAGGACATGATCCGTGCCTACCGGAGCCGTACCGGCGATGCCTTCGCCGGCCTGCTCTGCGTCCCGGTCGAGGAGCTGACCTCGGTCTCCTCCAGTTCCGGAACCACCGGCGACCCGGAGTTCTTCGCCGAGATCTGGCAGGACGCCCCGCCCCTGGTGACCGCACAGGTACGGGACCTGTGGGAGCTGGGCCTCAGGCCCGGGGACCGGGTCCTGAGCCCGCCCGGCACCTTCCGCAACTTCATGGACGCCGGCTTCCAGGCGCTGGGCGCGGTGGTCATCGAGGTGGACACCTGGATGGGCAACATGCCCGAGGTCGTCGAGGCCCTGCGCACCTACCGCCCCGCCTACCTGCAGATGATGTATCCGCAGATGGTGGAGCTGGAGCACCTGGCGGAGAAGACCGACCTGAGGGAGGCCTTCTCCTCCCTCAAGGGCGCCTCCTGCGCCGGCCAGCCCCTCAGCCGGAAGATGAAGGAGCGGATCCGCGACGACTGGGGCATCGACGTCTACGAGTACACCAGCGCCGCCGACACCGGCACCGCCTGGGAGTGCCGCGAGCACGACGGGTTCCACCTCTGGGAGGACACCGTCTTCGCCGAGTGCGTCGAGGTCGACGAGCACGGCTGGCACGACGTTCCCGAGAGCGACCTGGGCGAGCTCGTCGCCACCGACCTGGACAACCGGGCCGCGCCGCTGATCCGGTACCGCAGCGAGGACCTCGTCCGTCTCTCCCGTGACACCTGCGGCTGCGGTCGCACCCACGCCCGTATGTGGGTGGCCGGGCGGCGCGGTGACGAGACGGTGGTCCAGGGGCGTTCCGTCGTCCTGCGGGACGTCTGGCAGGCGGTGGAGGACCAGCCGGAGACCGTCGCGGGGGTCTTCCAGATCGTCCGGGACCGACGCGAGGTCGACGAACTGCGGCTGCGCGTCGGCTACGACCCCCATCTCACCGGCGACGTCGACGCCCTGGCCGGACGTCTGAGCGAGGCCGTGCGCGAGCGGACCGGAGTCAAGCCGGTGCTCGACATGCGCACCGAGGAGGACCTGTTGAAGACCATGACCAGCGTCGCCAAGTTCCCCCGGGTGGTGAAGACCTGATGGCCCGCGCGGACACCCTGGCCCGTGCCAGGACGCTCGACCGCCCCGAGCTCGCCTATCTCATGCGCTTCCCGACCGCCGACGGTGTCCGGGACCTGGAGCTGACCTGGGCGGAACTCGCCCGCGACACCGAGTGGGCCACCGCACGGCTGCGGGAGCACGGCCTCGCCGCCGGGCAGCGGGCCCTGCTGACCGCCTCCGGCTTCGAGGGCTTCTGGGGACATGCGGTGATCGGCGCCCTGCGCGCGCTGAAGGTGCCGTACGGCATCGCGGAGGCGATGGGCTGGGACCATCGCCGCACCGCGGTCTTCCACCGCGAACTGACCCCGCACGCGGTGATCGGCCTGTCGGCCCAGACGCTGGAGGGGCTGTCCGGCGCGACCGACATCGGCGAGATGTTCCGCTCCACGCCCGTGGTGCTGGCCCGGCCCGCCGCCGTACCGGTCCTGCGTGGAGTAGGGGTGACCGCGTCCGTGATCTCGGCGGTGGGACCGGCTCTCGCGCTGGAGTGCCCCGAGCGCAGCGGCGCACATGTCAACGCCGCCGAATGGCGGTTCGGTGAGCGGGACGGACAGCTGACCGTGGCGGCGGAGCAGGGGCGCACCTCACCCCTGCCCGAGACACCGCTCGGCATCACCGGACGCGTCGTCACCGGCCGGTGCGGCTGCGGCAGCGACAACCCGCGAGTCCTGCTCGCCGAGGCCAACTGACCTTCCCAATGGAGGAATTGAGCATGTCTGAAGGAATGGTCGAAGGCCGGATCGCGGTAGTCACCGGCGCCGGCAACGGGATCGGCCGGGCGCACGCCCTGGCGTTCGCCGCACACGGGGCGAAGGTCGTCGTCAACGACCTGGGCGGCGGACGGGACGGCGCGGGCGCCTCGGCCGGGCCCGCCCAGAGCGTGGTCGACGAGATCGTCGCGGCCGGTGGCGAGGCGGTGGCCAACACGGACGACATCTCCACCTGGGAGGGCGCCGGCCGGCTCGTCCGGCAGGCCGTGGACACCTACGGCGGTCTGGACGTGCTGGTCAACAACGCCGGCATCCTGCGCGACCGGATGATCGTGTCGATGACCGAGCGGGACTGGGACAGTGTGATCGCCGTCCACCTCAAGGGCAGCTTCGCCACCCTGCACCATGCGGCCGCGTACTGGCGCGAGCGCGCCAAGTCCGGTCACGGCAACGACGCCCGGGTGATCAACACGACCTCCCCGTCCGGGATCTTCGGAAACCCCGGCCAGTCCAATTACGGCTCCGCGAAGGCCGGCATCGGCAGCCTCACCCTCATCGCCGCCGCCGAACTCGCCCGCTACGGCGTGACGGTGAACGCCATCGCGCCCACCGCGCTGACCCGGCTGACCGACGACATCGAGATGATGAAACAGGCCGCCGAGCGTCAGGACCTGACCCCCGAGGCCATCTCGCCGCTGGTGGTATGGCTGGGCTCGGCCGCCTCGCGCGAGGTCACCGGCCGGGTGTTCGGCGTCGTCGGCAACCGCATCACGGTCCTGGAGGGCTGGGTCAACGGCCCCGCCGCGAGTGCCGACACCCGCTGGACGCCGGAGGAGCTGTCCTCCGTCGTCCCGAACCTGGTGGCCAAGGCGGCTCCGAACGCCGACGCCCTGGGCAACCGGAACGGGGCCTGAGATGACGATGACACAACGCCCGGTCGCCGAGGGCCTGTTCACCTGGCCGCCCGCCGCCGCGCCCCTCCGGCTGATCGGTTCCGAGTGCAGGGTGTGCGGCCTGGTGAGCTTCCCGGCCGCCGCGACCTGTGTCCGGTGCGCGAGCGACGAGTCGAAGGAGCGGCTCCTGGCGGACCGCGGCACGCTGTGGACGTACACCACCCAGGACTTCCGCCCGCCGTCCCCGCCGTACGACGGCCCCGAGGCCTTCGAGCCGTACTCCGTCGGGTACATCGAGCTCCCCGGCGAGCTGCTGGTCGAGGCGCGACTGACCGAACCCGACCCGGAGAAGCTGCGGATCGGACAGGACATGCGGCTGACGCTCGTGCCCTACACGGTGCAGGACGACGGCACCGAGGTCGTCACCTTCGCGTTCGCCCCGGTCGAAGAGTCCACCCATGCCGAACAGGAGGCGTCATGACCGAGGCCGTCATCATCGGGGTGGGCCTCCACCCCTTCGGCCGGTTCGCCGGCAAGCCCGCGCTGGACATGGGCGCCGACGCGGTACGGCTGGCGCTCACCGACGCGGGCGTGACCTGGCCACAGATCCAGGGCGGTTACATCGGCAGCTACGAGGTCGCCAACCCGGACGCGATCGTCGGCCGGCTCGGCCTGACCGGCGTACCCCTGCGCGGTGTCTTCAACGGCTGCGCGACGGCCGGTACGGCGGTGGCGCTGGCCGCCCGCGCCATCGAGACCGGCGAGCACGACCTGACCATCGCCATCGGCCTGGACAAGCACCCGCGCGGCGCGTTCGCCGCCGACCCGTCCGTGGCCGGCATCCCCTCCTGGTACGGGCAGACGGGGCTCTTCCTCACCACCCACTTCTTCGGCATGAAGATCAACCGCTATATGCACGAGCACGGCATCTCCCACGAGACGCTCGCCCGTGTGGCGTCGAAGAACTTCCGCAACGCGGCCGGCAACGAGAAGGCCTGGCGCCGGACGCCCCTGTCGCCCGAGGAGGTTCTCGCCTCCCCGGTCCTCAACTACCCGCTGCGCCAGTTCATGTACTGCGGCCCGAACGAGGGCGCCGCGGCGATCGTGATGTGCCGGGCCGACCAGGCCCACAAGTACTTGGGCAAGCCGGTACGGGTCCGTTCCACCGCCCTGCGCAGCCGCAGGCTCGGCGCGTTCGAGGTGCAGAGCCCGTCCTTCCCGGTCGGGGAGCCCGTGGACAGCCCGAGCGTGGACGCCTCCCGGGCGGCGTACGAAAGCGCGGGCATCGGCCCCGAGGACGTCGACGTCGCCCAGCTCCAGGACACCGACGCCGGGTCGGAGATCATCCACATGGCCGAGAACGGCCTCTGCAAGGACGGCGAGCAGGAACGCCTCATCGCCGAGGGCGCCACCGAGATCGGCGGCCGGCTCCCGGTCAACACCGACGGCGGACTGCTCGGCAACGGGGAACCGATCGGCGCGTCCGGGCTGCGCCAGATCCACGAGATCGTCCTCCAGCTGCGCGGTTCGGCGGGCACGCGCCAGATCCCCGGCACGCCCCGCGTCGGCTACACCCACCTGTACGGCGCGCCCGGCGCGTCGGCGGTGACGATCCTCTCGACCTGAACCTCTCCCCGACCGCGGAGCGAACGCGATGGAATCCGACGACATGCAGGACTTCGCCGCCGAGGCGCGCCGCTTCCTCGACGCGCACGTGGCGAAGGCCCCCGACCGCACCGCCGTCGCCTGGGGCGAGGGCGACGACTCGATGGCGTACTTCAGCAGCCTCCCGCCCGACGAGGAGCGGGAGTTCGTGCAGCGGGCCCGGGAGTGGCAGCGGATCCGCTACGAGAACGGCTTCGGCTGGATCACCGGACCGGTGGAGTACGGCGGCCGGGGCCTGACCCCCGTCCACGACCTGCTCTACGACGCCATCGAGTCGGAGTACGACGTCGCCGACACGGGTGTGCTCAGTGTGATCGGCCTGGGCATGATCGGACCGACGATCCTGGCCCACGCCCAGTCCCACATCAGGGACCGCTGGCTGCCGGCGATGTACCGCGGTGACGCCATCGCCTGCCAGCTGTTCAGCGAACCCGGCGCGGGGTCCGACCTGGCGAGCGTGGCCACGCGGGCAGTGCGGGAGGGCGAGGACTGGGTACTCAACGGGCAGAAGGTGTGGACCTCGGTCGCCCAGCACAGCCAGATCGGCCTCGCGCTCACCCGGACCAACCCCGACGCGCGCAAGCACCGTGGTATCACGGCCTTCCTGGTCCCCATGGACACACCGGGCGTCCAGGTGCGGCCGCTGCGGCAGATGACCGGCGGCGCGGACTTCAACGAGGTGTTCCTCACCGACGTCCGCATCCCCGACGACCACCGCCTGGGTGAGGTCGACGGAGGCTGGACGGTCGCGCTGACCACCCTGATGAACGAGCGCGCGACCGTCGGCAGCGAAGGGGTCGGCCCGGTGGGCGCCGCCCTGTCCCCGGACCACCTCTCGGCGCTCATGCGGGCCACCTGGACCTGGGACGACCGCGCCCTGCGCGCCCGCCTCGCGGAACTCCTGGTGGACGTCCTGGCCACCGAGCACCTCAACGCCCGCGCCCTGCGCAAGCTGCGCGGCGGGGTCGCGCCGGGCCCCGAGATGTCCGTCTCGAAGCTGATGTACGGCCAGAACCTGACCCGTGCGGCGCACTTCGTGTCCGACGTGCTCGGCCCCCGGATCATCGCCGACACCGGTCAGTGGGGCACCTACGCCTGGACCGAACTGCTCCTGGCCACCCCGGCGTTGCGCATCCTCGGCGGCACCGAGGAGATCATGAAGAACATCCTCGCGGAACGCGTCCTCGGCCTGCCCAAGGAACCGGTGACCGCCGCTGCCAAGGAGGTGCGGCCGTGACCGCCGACGAGAGCGAACTGCGGGAACTGCGGGCGTCCGTACGGGAGTTCCTGGAAGCCAAGTCGCCGGAGGAGGCCGTACGCAAGCTCATGGAGAGCGAGCCGCGCTTCGACCCGGCGGTGTGGTCCCAGGCGGCCGACCAACTGCGCCTGCCGGGCCTGGCGATCCCCGAGGAGTACGGCGGCGACGGCTTCGGCCTCGTCGAACTCGGCGTCGTCCTGGAGGAGATGGGCCGTGCGCTGTTCTGCGCTCCCTTCTTCGCCACCGTCGTCCTGGCCGCCCAGGCTCTGCTGGCTTCCGGCGACAAGGAGGCCTGCGCGCGTCTCCTTCCCGGCATCGCGGCCGGGCGGACCACGGCCACCCTCGCCGTCGCCGAGGACGCAGGCTCCTGGGACCCCGCCATGGTCTCGGCGCGCGCCGTGCCCGACGGCGACGGCGGCTGGACCATACGCGGCCGCAAGAGCTTCGTCATCGACGGTACGACGGCCGACCTGATCCTCGTCGTCGCCCGTACCGTCGCCGGTCCCACCCTCTTCGCCGTGGAGCGGGACGCCACGGGACTCGCGGCGCAGCCGATGCAGACCCTGGACGCCACCCGGGCCATGGCCCGGCTGACCTTCGACGCCGTGCCCGCGACCGTCCTCGGGGCGGAGGGGGCCGGCGGTCGCATCATGGCCAAGGTCCTGGACATAGCCTCGGTGGGGCTGGCCGCCGAGCAGGCGGGAGGGGCGCGCCGGTGCCTGGAGGCAAGCGCGGAATACGCCCGCGTCCGCCATCAGTTCGGCCGGCCGATCGGCTCCTTCCAGGCGGTCAAGCACAAGTGTGCCGACATGCTCGTCCAGGTGGAGTTGGCGGAGGCGGCGAGCCGGGAGGCCGCGCTGCTCGCCGACGAGGGCTCGGACGAGTTCCCGGTCGCCGCCGCGGTGGCACACGCCTGCTGCTCCAAGGCGTACATGGTCGCCGCCATGGAGAACATCCAGGTCCACGGCGGTATCGGCTTCACCTGGGAACACCCGGCCCACCTGTACTTCCGACGGGCCAAGTCCTCCCAGCTGCTCTTCGGCGGCCCGGCGGTGTATCACGAGCGGCTGCTGGACCGGCTCGGGATCTGAGGGACGCAGCACGAAAGAGGCCCCGGGGATGACGAATCCCCGGGGCCTTTGCCTTGTGTATCGCTCAGCCGCGCGCCGCCTCGCCCAGCAGTGCCTTGGCGATGATGACCTGCTGGATCTGGCTGGTGCCCTCGTAGATGCGGAACAGCCGGGCGTCGCGGTAGAAGCGCTCGACGGCGACCCCGCGCATGTAGCCGGCGCCGCCGTGGATCTGCACGGCGCGGTCCGCGACCCGCCACACCATCTCGCTGGCGAAGTACTTCGTGCAGGAAGGGCCGATCTTGGTGTCCGTGCCGGCGTCGAAGGCGCGGGCGGCTTCCAGCACGGTGGCGCGTCCAGCGTAGTAGTCGGTCTGCGAGTCGGCGATCAGGCCCTGGACGAGCTGGAAGGAGCCGATGAGCTTCCCGGACTGCTTGCGGGTGCTCGCGTAGGCGACCGACTCGTCGACCAGGCGCTCTGCCATGCCGACCATCAGTGCGGAGATGTGCACCCGCCCGTGGGCGATGCAGCCCATCGCCGTGGAGAAGCCCCGGTTCAGACCGTCGTCACCGCCGACGAGCGCGGAGGCCGGCACGCGGACGTCGTCGAAGAACACGTCCGCGGTCCAGGCGCCGAACTGGCCCATCTTGTGGTCCTTGGGAGCCACGGTCAGGCCCGGCGTACCGGCCGGGACCAGGAAGGTGGAGATGCCGCGGGTGCGCGGGGCGTCGGGGTCGGTGCGGGCGAAGACCATGAAGACGTCGGCGAGCGGGGCGTTGGTGATGTAGCGCTTGGCGCCGTTGATCACCCACTCGTCGCCGTCGAGGTGTGCCTTGGTGGTGAGCGTGGAGGGATCGGAACCCGCCTCGGGCTCGGTGAGGGCGAACGAGGCCAGAACGTCACCCGAGGCGATCCTCGGCAGCCAGTGCGCCTTCTGTTCCTCCGTACCGCCGACCATGAGGACATGACCCGCAATGCCGTTGTTCGTGCCGAACATCGAACGCAGGGACGGAGTCGTGTAGCCCAGCTCGAACATCAACTGGGCCTCCTCGTACATCGACAGCCCCAGCCCGCCGTACTCCTCGGGCAGCGCGAAGCCGAACAGGCCCATCTTCTTGGCCGCCTCGCGGATGTCCGCGGGCATCTCGTCCGTCTCGTCGATCTCCGCTTCCAGCGGCACGACGCGGTCCCGGACGAAACGCCGGACCTCGGACAGCACCGCGCTGAAGTCAGCCGCGTCCATGTCGACTCTCCCTTGTTGCCCTTGTTGCCCTTGTCGGTCTCATGGGTCTCATTGCTCTGTCTCGTCGGGCTTCTGCTCCGGCCGGTAGCACAGCGCCAGCAGTGCCGCCGCGCTCGCCGTGCCGACCCCGGCCGCCAGCAACGCGTGCCGGGTACCGGCGCTTCGGCGGCGCAGCAGGCCGTCGAGCGAGTACCGGCCGTTGCCCAGGGCCGCCAGTGCGACGGCCGCGCCGCCCACGACACCGGCGTACTCCCAGCCGCCCTTGAAGACGAAGAAGCCCTTGCCGCGGTGGTCGGTCCGCGCGGCCACGGTCATCAGGCCGACGGCTGCCGCGGCGGGGAGCGGGTTGGCCGCGCCGAGCGCGATGCCCACCCCGGCCGCCATCTCGGTGCCGGCCGCCATCCGGGCGTGCACCTCGGCCGGCTGGAGACCGAGCGCCTCGAACCAGCCTGTGGTGCCCTTGATCCCGCCCGGTCCGGCGACCTTGTTCCAGCCGTGCGCGAAGAGCATCGGGCCGAGGGTCGCGCGCAGCACGAGGGCGGCGGCGTCGTGGCCCTTCACTGGCCGGCTCCCGTCGCCCGGCCGGCCGGGACAGCGCCGTACAACTGCGGTACGGCGTCGACGAGTTCGTCGTAGGTGAGAGCCTGGCCGGACTGACTCGGGTGGACGGCGGCGACCGTCCAGCCCTGCAGCCGGTTCAGCCGGTTGCCCTCGATGCGCAGGACCTGGCCGGTCAGCCAGGCCGCGCTGTCGGAGGCCAGGTAGACGACGACACCGGAGGCGTTGGCGGGATCGCGCGGGTCGAAGCCCTCGACGGCCTGGAGGGACTCGCCGACGGCCAGCCCGTCAGTCATGCGCGTCGCCGCGATCGGCGAGATGGCGTTCGCGGTGACTCCGTAGCGGCGCATCTCCAGGGCGGTGAGGACGGTGAGTCCGGCGATCCCGGCCTTTGCCGCCCCGTAGTTGGACTGGCCCTGGTTGCCGAACAGGCCGGTCCCGGACGTCGTGTTGATCACGCGTCCGGTGACCCGCTCACCCCGCTTCGACGCCTCGCGCCAGTACGCGCACGCGTGCCGCGTGAGGGCGAAGGTGCCCTTCAGGTGCACCGCGATGACGCTGTCGAACTCGGCCTCCGTCATCGAGAACAGCATGCGGTCGCGCACGATCCCCGCGTTGTTCACCACGATGTCGAGGCGGCCGAACTCCGCGACGGTGTCCGCGACCATGGTCTCGGTCGCCGCCCAGTCGGTCACCGAGGAGTGGTTGGCGATCGCCCGGCCGCCGAGCTTGGTGATCTCGGCGACGACCTCGTCGGCGGGGGAGTCACCGGTCTGCTCGCCGTGTATGCCCGAGCCGAGGTCGTTGACCACCACGGTCGCGCCGGCCTCGGCGAGCGCCAGACAGTGCGCCCGGCCGAGGCCTCTGCCGCCGCCGGTGACGATGGCGACCTTGTCGTCGAGGATGCCCACGCCGTACCTCCAGATAGATGAGTTCAGTTGAGTTCGCGGAGCACGTCGCCGTTGAGTTCGCGCAGTACTTCGTCGGTGTGCTCGCCGAGCGTCGGCGCGCCGCCTCGCGGCTTCTCGTCGACGCCCCAGAAGGCGACCGGAGTCGCCACCGTCCGCAACGGCGGCGCGTCACCCATACCGGGCTGTTCGACGAACGCCCCGACCGCCTCCGCCTGCGGATCGGCCGCCACCTCCGCCAGGGTCTGCACGGGCGCCCACCACACGCCCTCGGCGTCGAAGCGCTCGGCCCACTCGGCCAGCGGCCGCTTCGCGAACTCCTCGTCGAATGCGGCGATCAGCTCGCGTACGTGCCCGCGCCGGGCCTTGCCGGTCGCGAACCGCTCGTCCGTCGCCATGTCCTCGCGGCCGAGTGCCTTGACAACACCGGGCCAGTGCCGGTTGCCCTCCAGGCCGACCAGCCAGAACCAGCGGTCGTCGGCGGCCCGGTAGGAGTTGTAGAGCGGCGACTCGTGCTCGCTGCGGTGGCGGGTGCGGCCACGTTTGCCGAAGAAGTTCTGCAGGGCGAGGTCGTTCCCGTTGGCGTAGGTGCCGGAGCGCAACAGCGACACGTCCACCACGCCGCCCTCGCCGGTGCGCTCGCGGCGCAGCAGCGCGGCCAGCACTCCGGCGACCAGGTTGGCCGCGGCCGTACGGTCGCCGAGGCCGGGCCGGATGCCGGGCGGCGGCTCGCCTGCCGGGTTGAGCATGGCGGCGATGCCGGGCCGGGCCCAGAACGCCGAGACGTCGTACCCGGCGCGGTCGCGCTCGGCGCCCGTCCAGCCGTAGCCCGTCAACGTGCCGACGACCAGGCGGGGGTGGCGAGCCCGCAGCTCCTCGGGTCCGAGGCCGAGCCGCTCCAGGGCGCCCGGTCGGAGGTTGGTGACGAACACGTCGGCCCGCTCCAGCAGCCGCTCCAGAACGTCCTTGCCGTCCTCGGAGCGCAAGTCGAGGACGATCCCGCGCTTGCCGCGGTTGTCGGTCTCGAACGGGGGAGCACTGTCGATGTCCTGCCCGACGTGCTTGAGCGTGTACCGGTTGGGGTCGCCGGTCGGCGCCTCCACCTTCACCACGTCCGCGCCCCAGTCGGCGAGCATGGTGGCCGCGGCCGGTGCCGCCACCCACATGCCCAGCTCCACCACGGAATAGCCCTCAAGTGGCCGCACGGGCCCACCTCCAGATCATCGGGCGCTTGTACGCCTGCTACACGCCGCGGAAGTCGCCCGGTCGGCGTTCCCGGAAGGCCTTGAGTCCCTCGGCCCGGTCCTCGGTGCTGAACAGCACCGCGACGGTCTCGCGCTCGTACGCGATCGCCGCCTCCAGGTCCATGCCGAGCCCGTAGTCGACGAGCCGTTTGCCCGCCGCGAGCGCGAGCGGGGCCCCGGCGGTCAGCCTCGCGGCCAGGGCTTCGGCGGTCTTGAGCGCACCGCCGGGCTCGGCGAGTTCGTTGACGAGCCCGAGCGCGTGGGCACGTTCCGCGTCGATCGGCTCGCCGGTGAGGATCATCTGCTTGGCGATCGCCGGCGGCAGGAGGCGGGGCAGCCGCTGGGTGCCGCCCGCGCCCGGCAGCACGCCGAGCTTCATCTCGGGCAGGCCCAGCCGGGTCCCGCGCTCGGCCACCCGCAGGTCGCAGGCGAGGGCCAGCTCAAGCCCGCCGCCGAAGGCGAACCCGTGGACGGCCGCGACCGACGGCTTGGGGAAGTCCTCCAGGAGCGCGAACGCCTCGGTGAGGCGCCCCACGAAGGCACGGAACTGCCCGGGTGCCGTGAACGACTCGATCTCACCGAGATCGGCACCGGCCGAGAAGGCCCGTCCTGCACCGGTGATGACCAGGGCGCGTACGTCGTCGTTGTCGCGGACGTCAGTGAGGATCTGTTTCAGCTGGTCAGCGGTCTCGGAGCCGATGGCGTTGAGCTGCCCCGGCCGGTCGAGTGTGAGCACGGCTGTTCGGTCGCGGAGTTCCATTCGCAGCACGGTGCTCACCTCAGACCATCGTCAGTCCGCCGCTGACCGAGAGCGTCTGCCCGGTCATGTAGGCGGCGTCGTCGGATGCGAGGAAGGCAACCACACCGGCGATCTCGTCGGGCTGGGCGACGCGGCGCAGCGGGATGGCCCGCACCGTCGCGTCGTACATCTTCTGGCTGAAGTCGGCGACCTGTCCGAGCAGCGCGGTGTCGGTCGGGCCCGGGCAGACGCTGTTGACGGTGATGCCGTGCCGGGCGACCTCGCGGGCCAGCGCCTTGCCGAAGGCGATGACCCCGCCCTTCGTCGCGGAGTACACCACCTCTCCGGACGAGCCGACGCGGCCGGCGTCCGAGGCGATGTGCACGATCCGACCGCCACCGCTCTCGATCATCGAGTCGAGCACCGCCCGGGTCACCGTGATCGTGCCGCGCAGATTGACGTCGATGATGCGGTTCCAGGTGTCCTCGGTGCTGTCGACGAAGCGGCCGATGACATCGACGGCCGCGTTGTTGACCAGCACGTCCACCGGACCGAGGTCGACGGTCACCCGCTCCACGGCCGTGTGCACGGCCGCGCTGTCGGAGATGTCCGCGCCGACCCCCGTCGCCCGCACTCCGTACCGCTCGACGAGCCGGCCCGCGACCTTGGCGGCGGCCTCCGCGTCCAGGTCGCAGACGGCGACCGCGGCTCCCTGGGCGGCGAGCCGGTCGGCGATCGCCTCGCCGATACCGCGTCCCGCTCCGGTGACGAGTGCCACCTTGTCCCGTACGCTCACGCGCCCTCCCTCGCCTAGGTCCCGATACAGGGCTATCGTATAACTACTTCAGCTAAATAAGCGAGATGCATGAGTGGAGTCAAGCATGCGCCGAACGATCTTCACCGAGGAACACGAGCTGTTCCGCGACACCGCCCGTACCTTCTACCTGCGCGAATGCGCCCCGTACGCCGAGCAGTGGGAGCGCGACGGGCAGGTGAGCCGGGCCGCTTGGGCAGCGGCGGGCAAGGCCGGACTCATCGGCTGGCAGTTCCCGGAGGAGTACGGCGGCCAGGGCATCCGGGACTTCCGCTACAACGCCATCATGGCGGAGGAGATGGCGGCCACCAGTACGGTCGGCATCGGACTCGGGCTGCAGAACGACGTCCTCCCGCCCTATCTGATGAACCTCACCACTCCTGAACAGAAGGCCCGCTGGCTGCCCGGGGTGATCAGCGGCGAGACGATCTGCGCGCTCGCGCTGTCGGAGCCGTCCGCCGGGTCCGACCTGAAGGCCATCCGTACCACCGCCCGCCGGGACGGTGACGAGTGGGTGATCGACGGCTCCAAGACCTTCATCACCAACGGCATCCTGGCCGACCTGGTCATCGTCGCCTGCAAGACCGACCCGGAGGCCGGCCACAAGGGCATCAGCCTGATCGTCGTCGAGCGTGGAGCCGAGGGCTTCGAGCGCGGACGCAAGCTCGACAAGGTCGGCATGAAGGCCCAGGACACCGCCGAGCTCTTCTTCCACGAGGTCCGGGTCCCGGCCGAGAACCTCATCGGAGAGGAGGGCCGCGGTTTCTACCACATGATGGGAAACCTCCCCACGGAACGGCTCGCCATCGCCGTGTCCTCGCTGGCGGCCGCGGAGCGGGCCTACGTGCTGGCGCTGGACTACGCCAAGACCCGTACGGCCTTCGGGCAGCCCATCGGGGAGTTCCAGGCCAACCGGTTCGCGCTCGCCGACATCAGGGCCAAGCTGAACGCCGCCCGCGTGTACGTGGACGGCTGCATCATGGCCCTGGTCCAGGGCGAGCTGACGGCCGACGAGGCCGCCGCCGCCAAGTACTGGACCTCCGAGACCGGCTGGCAGGTCATCGACCGCTGCATGCAGCTCTTCGGTGGCTACGGCTACGTCAACGAGTACGAGATCGCGCGCATCTGGCGGGACAGCCGGGTACAGCGGGTCTTCGGCGGGACCTCGGAGATCATGCTGGAGATCATCGGGCGGTCACTGGGCCTGTAGATCGCGGCCGGGGCTGTAGTCCGCGGCCCGGACTGTTCTGAACTTATTGACTACCTTGGCTAAATAGGTTAGCTATTTAGCCTGGATGTGCGCAGTGTTGCGCGGTCTCTAGGAGGTACCCGTGGTCACGGTCGATGTGAAGCTTCACCAGGACAGAGCGGAGCATGACCTGCCGCAGCCGCGTCTGGTCATCGGCGGCAAGGACGTCACCGACACCAGCGGCGGACTCTACGAGCACCGCAACCCGGCGACCGGTCTGATCCAGGCGCACATCCCGCTCGCCGGGCCCACCGAGGTGGACCAGGCCGTGGCCGCCGCCCGTCAGGCCTTCGAGGTGTGGGGCACCATGCGCCCCGCCGAGCGCCGTCGGCTGCTCACCCGCTTCGCCGGGCTGCTGCGCGACCACATCCCCGACTTCGCGGCGATCTGCCCGCTGGAGAACGGGGTGTGCATCGGCGGCTGGGCGGAGAACGTCGGACCGCACGTCGCCGAGTGGACCGAGTACTACGCCGGCTGGGCCGACAAGATCGAAGGCATGGTCGGCGCGGCCTACAGCCCGCACGAGAACGTCGAGTACACCATCGCCGAGCCGTACGGCGTCATCGGCCACATCATCACCTGGAACTCGCCCGCGCTGTCGCTGGCGATGAAGGTCCCGCCGTCGCTCGCCGCCGGCAACACCGTGGTCATCAAACCGGCCGAGTCCACGCCGTTCTCCGCGCTGCTCTTCGCCGACCTGGCCCGCGAGGCCGGCATCCCCGAGGGCGTCGTCAACGTCGTCACCGGGCTCGGCGACGCGGGATCGGCCCTGGTGACCCACCCCGGCGTCGACAAGATCTCCTTCACCGGCGGCCCCGCCACCGCGCGCCGCATCATGGCGGACGCGGCCCTGAGCCTCAAGCCGGTCGTCTTCGAGCTCGGCGGCAAGTCCGCCAACCTGCTCTTCGCCGACACCGACCTCGACACCGTCGTCCCGTACTGCGCCGCCTTCGCCATGAGCAACACCGGCCAGGGCTGCGCACTGCCCACCCGGCTCCTGGTGGAACGCTCGATCTACGACGAGGTCATCGCCCGGGTCACCGGGGTGATCGCCCACCTGCCGGTCGGCGACCCGCTCGACCCGACGACGTACATCGGCCCCCTCATCAACGAAGCCGCGCGCGACCGCGTCCAGGGCATGGTCGCCAAGGCGATCGAGGACGGTGCCGGCCGGCTCGTGTACGGCGGCGAACGCATCGACTCGGACGGCTACTTCGTCTCTCCGACGGTGTTCGCGGACGTCGACAACCGCAGCGACCTCGCTCAGCAGGAGGTCTTCGGCCCGGTCCTGGCCATCACCCCGTTCGACACCGAGGACGAGGCCGTCGCCCTGGCCAACGACAGCGAGTACGGCCTGTCCGCCTACATCCAGTCCCGTGACATCACCCGCGTCAACCGCCTGATACCGCGCCTGAAGGCCGGGACGGTCTACGTCAACCCCGGTCCGAATCCGATCACTTCGCCCGCCACACCCTTCGGCGGCGTCGGCATGAGCGGGTTCGGGCGGGAAGGCGGCAAGGCCGGTCTGGACGAGTTCATCAACGTGAAGGGCGTCGGCATCGGCCGCGTCTGACCGACCATGGGGAGCAACGACGTGAATCCCGCCCGCCGCCTGACGTTCGGCGACATCATCCGTGAGCACCGAAGGTCCTTCCCCGACAGGGTCGCCCTCGTCGACGGCGACGTCCGGCTGACCTGGCCCCAGTTGGACGAGCGCACCAACCGACTCGCGGGCGCCCTCAGGGACGCGGGCGTCGGCTCCGGCGACCGCATCCTGTGGCTCGGCCAGAACTCCTTCCGGATCTGGGAGCTGCTCGGCGCCGCCGCCAAGGTCGGCGCCATGGTCTGCCCCGGCTACTGGCGCTGGGCCGCCCCCGAGATGGCCTTCGCCGTCGAGGACTTCGACCCCAAGGTCGTCGTCTGGCAGGACGAGGAGATCGGCGACACGGTCGCCAAGGCGCGGGCCGAACTCGGCAGCGACCACCGGGCGTTGTGGCTGCAGCACGACTCCGAAGGCGCCGACTCCTACGAGTCCTTCCTGGCCTCCGGCTCGCCCGAGGACCCCGTCGCCGAGGTCGACCCGGACGCCGCCCTGCTGGTCATCTACACCGCGGCGATCTCCGGTCGGCAGTCCGGCTCGATGCTCTCGCACCGCAACCTGCTCGCCATGGGCGCGAGCGCCGCCTGGATGGGGGACATCGGCACGGAGACCGCCTTCCTCGGCGCCGGGCCCATGTTCCATATCGGCAACTACCAGTTCTGGGGCGTCCCGGCCTTCGTGCACGGCGGCAAGAACGTGGTCGTCCGCCGCGTGGTCGCCGAGGAACTGCTCCCGCTGCTGGCGGGCGAGAAGTGCACGCACGCCTACCTGATGCCCCCGACCATCGCGCAGCTCGTCGCGCTGAACCGCGAGGCCGGCCACGACCTCTCCCACCTGCGCGCGAGCGTCGCCGCACAGCTGTGGCAGGGCACCGTCCCCACCGACGAGAGCCGCTTCACCCGCAACGGCGGCGGTATGGGCCGCGGTTACGGGCAGACCGAGGTGACCGGCTTCGCCGTGACCGGCGCCTACGGCGACGCGGGCACCGGCAACGCGGGCCGCCCCGGCCCCTTCACCGCCGTACGCATCCTGGACGGCACCGGCACAGAGTGCGCGGTCGGCGAGGCCGGCGAGATCTGCGTCCGCGGCGACCTCGTGCACCTCGGCTACTGGAACCGGCCCGAGATCAACAAGGAGCGCTTCCGCTTCGGCTGGTGGCACACCACCGACCTCGGCCGGCGCGAACCGGACGGCACGATCAGCTTCCTCGGCACGACGACGCGCATGCTCAAGTCGGCCGCCGAGAACATCTTCCCGGCCGAGGTGGAGAACTGCATCGAGTCCCACCCCGCGGTAAAGGAAGCGGCCGTGATCGGCGTGCCCAACGAGCGCTGGGCGCAGGACGTCAAGGCCGTCGTGGTGCTCCAGCCGGGCGCCGAGCCGGTCACGGCGGAGGACGTCATCGAGCACTGCCGGGCGCGGATCGCCTCGTACAAGAAGCCGAAGACGGTGGAGTTCGTCGAGGCACTGCCGCGCACCAAGGACTACACCAAGGACTACGAGGTGCTCGACGAGCGCTTCGGCGGGGGCGGCTACCCCGGCGGCGAACAGCTCGGCGCGGGGCGGTGACCCGGTGAACCCCCGCCAACCCGTCGTCGTCGGCGTGCACGCCACCGAACAGGCGCTGAAGCTGCCCGACCGCGACGCCATGGACCTCGCCCTCGAAGCGGTGCGCGGCGCGATCGCGGACGCCGGGCTCACCCCGGCCGAGGTCGACGGCGCCCAGGTCGACTGGCCCGGCCCGGGTGGCGTACCCGGCGAGGGCAGTTCCTGGGCGCGGATGCTCGGCCGGGACCTGCGCTGGACCAGCGACTCGATGCTCGACAACGCCGGCTCGCGGGGCCTGCTGAAGGCGGCCGCCGCCATCAGCGCCGGATACGCGGACACCGTCGTCGTCGGCGGCTGCAAGCTGGTCTCGCGCGGAGCCGGTCCCGTCGGAGCAGGTGTGCCCCTGGAGTTCGCCGACGTGTGGGGCAGTTATGTCGTCGCCCAGTTCGCGCTGGTGGCGGCTCGGCACATGCACGAGTACGGCACGACCTCCCGGCAACTTGCGGAGGTCGCCGCCACGATCCGCAACAACGGCACCACCAACCCGGAGGCGATGATGTACGGCCGCGGCCCGTACACCGCCGACGACGTCCTCGCCTCCCGGATGGTGGCCACGCCCTTCCACCTGCTGGACTGCTGCATCGTCGGCGAAGGCGGCGCCGCACTGGTGGTCACCACCGCCGAACGGGCCCGCGACCTGCCGAACCCGCCCGTCGCCGTCCTCGGCGGCGGCATGGAGTACCACCAGGCCGCATACGCCAACCCGGCCCTGCACCGGGAAGTCGGTCAGCTCGGCCGGGACGCCGCCACCCGCGCCTACGCCATGGCGGGCGTCGGCCCGCACGACGTGGACGTCTTCTCCCTCTACGACCCCAACTCCTTCGAGGTCATCCGGCAGTTGGAGGCACTCGGCCTGTGCGGCGAGGGCGAGGGCGGACCCCTGGCGGCCAGCGGTGCCATCGCCGTGGGCGGCAAGCATCCCGTCAATCCCGACGGGGGCTGTCTGTCGTACGCCTGGAACGGGACACAGCAGATGACGCTCAAAGTCGTCGAGGCCGTACGGCAGTTGCGCGGCACCGCCGTGCACCAGGTCGAGGGCGCCGAGCTCGCGGTCGTCGGGAACGCCGGATCCGGCGCACAGCACTACGAGATGAGCCTGCTGGGGAGAGCGCGATGAGCCGGCCCGTACCCGTCCCCACCGAACTGTCCGAACCGTTCTGGGACGCGGCCCGACGCGGCGAACTGGTCGTCCCCTACTGCCCGAGTTGCGACCTGCGCTTCTTCGTCCCCGAGCCCGCCTGCCCCGGTTGCATGGCGCCCAACTGGCACTACGTGCCGAGCGCGGGCCGGGGGACCGTCTACTCGGTGACCGTGGTCCACCGCGCCCCCGGGCCCGGCTTCGACACGCCCTTCGCGCTCGCCGTGATCGACCTCGACGACGGCGGCACCCTGCTCTCCCACGTGGACGCCGGCGATCCGGACGCCGTGGCCATCGGCATGCGCGTCCGCGTCGACTTCCGGCTCTTCACGGACGAGATCACGCTGCCGTACTTCGTGCCGGAGCGTTGACCGAAGCGGTTGACTCACTCTTGTGAAAACTTAGTGAGCTAAGTGTATTTAGATAGCGGTATCCGGCGATAGCATGGCGCGTCATCGTGCGGGCCCATCCGAGCGGCCTGTCACTTGGAGCATCGCTGGGGACCTCAGTGGCAGTGCACGCGCGTGCGTCGAAGAGACAAGACCCAAGGGGCAGCGGAGCCCGGCGACAGCCCTCACTCCGCACGGTCCTGCTCATCCTGGCTCTGGTGCCCAGCGTGACCCTCGTGGCCCTGTGGCTGGCGAGTTCCGCGCAGCTCTACACGGACTGGCAGAGGCAGAAGGACCGCAACGCGGCCTCCAACGCGGCGGCACGTCCGATCATGGCGGCCTTCTTCGACCTCCAGGAGGAACGCCGGCTCAGCGGCGCGGAGTTGGCCGATCCCGAGGGCTACCAGAAGGCGTTGCGCGCGCAGCGCATCCGCACCGACGCCGACGTCACGACCGTCCAGGAACTGCCCGACAGCGACTGGAGCGCCCCGGACGACATCCGCGCCAACGTCGTCCAGGTGGGCAGGAACCTGCGGAAACTGTCCGACTACCGGGCGGCGGTGGACCAGCGGACCGCCTCGCAGCAGCAGACGTTCGACCGCTATACGGCTCTCATCTCCGGCCAGTTGAACGTGTTCACCACCCTGAGCCACGTGGGTCTGCCCAACATCGACTACCTCGCCCGACCGGCCATCGACTCGGTCTGGGGCATGGAGATGATCTCCCGGGAGAACGCGCTCTTCACCCGCGGCTCGGTGACCGGACGGCTCAGCGGCACCGAACGCGGGCAGCTCGCCGGATGGATCGGCTCCCAGCACTTCCTCTACGACAACAAGGTCGTGCCCCTGGTCCCGGACGACCAGGCCGCGCTCTACCGGAAGTTGATGGCGGGCGGCGCGTGGAAGCAGAAGGCGACAGCCGAGCAGAAAGTCCTGTCCGGCACCGGCACCGGCACGGACAACGGCTCCGGGACCGACGCGGACAAGTTCTCCAAGGGACTCGGCACGACGTGGAGCGACAGCGTCGGGCCGGTCACCGCCCAGCTCCAACAGCTCAACTCCACCTACTCCGTAACCCTGACGGCGGCCACTGAGAAGGAACTGGACGCGATGGTGCGGCGGCTGATCGTCACCAGCGTGATGGGCGCGGTGGCGGTGCTCGTGGTCGTCCTGATCAGCGCGCTCCTCACCCGGACGCTGCGCCGCCGGATCGCCGCGCTGCGCGTCGCCGCCCTGGACCTGCAGACCCGCATGCCGGCCGTGGTGGAACGCCTGCGCAGCGGGGACGTCGTCGACCTGGACGCCGAACTCCCCGCCATCCAGCACGGCGACGACGAACTGGGCCAACTGGGGCAGGCGCTGAACCTCGCCCGCCACAGCGCCCTGGACACGACGATGGCCCAGGTCTCGCAGTTCCGCGGCTTCGAGAAGCTCCTCCAGCGCATCGCCCGGCGTACTCAGCTGCTCATCGGCCTCCAGATGAAGAAGCTCAGCGAACTGGAGCGCCGGCACGAGGATCCCGAGGTACTTGAAGGCCTGTTCGACCTCGACCACCTGACCGCCAGGCTGCGGCGCTACGAGGAGAACCTGGTGATCCTCGGAGGCGGCCAGCCGCAGCGACGCTGGCGCAAGCCCGTCCTGCTGCTGGATGTGCTCCGCTCCGCGCAGAGCGAGGTGCAGGACTACCGCCGGATCCAGATCGACGTCGAGGACCGGGTGTGGCTGGCCGAGCGCGCGGTCGGCCTGGTGATCCACGTGCTGGCCGAACTCATGGAGAACGCGGTGGGCTTCTCGAGACCACCGACGCCCGTGGAGGTGTACGCCGCCCGGGTGGGACGCGGTCTCGCGGTGGAGATCGAGGACCGCGGCGTGGGCATGGACCCCGAGCAGTACGACGAAGCCAACCGGCTGATGACCGAGCCGCCCCGCATGGACGTCATGTCCCGGGCGGACGACGTCAGGCTCGGCCTCTACGTCGTGGCCCGGCTGGCGCGTGCCCTCGACATCCAGGTGGAACTGCGGCCCTCCTCCTTCGGCGGCACCCGGGTCGTCGTCCTCATCCCCGACGAGCTCGTCGTCGAGGCCGCCGGACCGACCGGGCCGGTACCCGAAGCAGCCGACACCGCCTGGCCGCCGCCCCCCGAGGCGGCCGTAGCGGATGTCGCGGGCCCGCCCGAGCACAGGACGGCCCCGGACGCGGACACCCTGGTGACCGGCCGCGTCGGCCCGCCCACAGCCGCGGTCCCCTTGAGCGATGTGTGGACCCCGCCGCCGCGACCCCATCCGGTGCCGCAGACGGCCGGCGCCCCGCGCGGGAACGGCACCCTGCGCGTGGAGGTCGCGCCGGACGTGCAACCGCTGCCCAAACGGGTGCGCCTGGCCAGTCTCGCCGACGAACTGCGGGACCCGAACGCCGGCCTGGGCGCCCAGCCGACCGACGAGCAGTCACCGGCCCGGCGGCCCGCACCCACCCGCTCCGGCGCGACGATCGGCGCCTTCCAGCGCCAGTCCCGGATGGTCCGGCGTGACGTTCCCCCGACCGACCACGAACCCACCGACGTGCTGCCGCAGCGTAGACGCATCCCGACGGAAGACTGACCATGACAATGCGAACGACCGCCACCCATCCGGACCTCGACTGGCTGCTGGACGGCCTGGTCGAACAGGTTCCCGGTACGCACCACGCCATCGTGCTGTCCGACGACGGGCTGGTGGTCAGCCAGTCCCGCACCATCGCCCGCGGCGACGCCGAGCGCCTCGCCGCCATCGCCACCGGCCAGCAGTCCCTGGCCCGCGGGGTCGGCCAGCTGTTCGGCGGCGGTTCGGTGCACCAGGTGATCGTCGAGCTGGCCGACCTGTGGCTGTTCATCTCCGCAGCGGGCCGTGGCACTCATCTGGCCGTCGTGGCGTCCCAGGAAGTGGACGCCGAGTTGATGGCCGTGGCCATGCACACGCTGATGCAGCAGGTGGGCCAGCGCATGAGCACCGAGACGCGCTTCGGGGCGCCCGCCGACGAGCGCGGTGTGCGTGAGTGAGCCACTGGATGGACGGCCTGGAAGCAGGGGACGCAGAGGAGCTGTCGGTCAGGCCTTACACGATCACCCAGGGCCGGACGGCACCCGCGCGCGACGACCTCACCCTGATCACGCTCGTGACGACCGTCGAACCGGCATCGGGCCGGGCCGGTCTGCGAGGACTGCAGCCCGAGCACCGCTCGATCCTCCAGCAGTGCCGCACACCCGCAGCGGTGGCGGAGATCGCCGCGGAACTGAACCTGCCCGTGGCGGTGACGAAGATCCTGATCGACGACCTGGTGGCGCTGGGCAGGGCGACAACCCGGCCGCCGGTCGCCGTAGCGGTAGGGAACACAATGGACATGACACTTCTTCGGGCGGTGAGGGATGGCCTTCGTAGACTCTGACCCCGCGGGCCGGGCCTATGACGGCTCGGCTCCCGCGGCGGTCAAGATCCTGGTGGCCGGTGGTTTCGGTGTCGGCAAGACGACCCTGGTCGGGGCGGTGAGCGAGGTGGCGCCGCTGCGCACCGAGGAGTATCTGACCGTCGCGAGTGTGGGCGTCGACGACGTCGAGGGCGTCGAGCGGAAGTCCACCACCACGGTGGCCATGGACTTCGGCCGCATCATGATCAACCCGCAGCTGGTGGTCTACCTGTTCGGGACGCCCGGCCAGGAGCGCTTCTGGTTCATGTGGAACGACCTCGTGCACGGCGCGCTCGGTGCGGTGGTCATCGCCGACACCCGGCGGCTGGAGTCCAGTTTCGCGTCCATCGACTTCTTCGAGAGCCGTGGCATTCCCTTCGTGATCGGGGTCAACTGCTTCCACGGCC
Organism: Streptomyces sp. NPDC050759; assembly: GCF_044456945.1. Lineage (NCBI taxonomy): Bacteria > Bacillati > Actinomycetota > Actinomycetes > Kitasatosporales > Streptomycetaceae > Streptomyces > Streptomyces sp. NPDC050759. The sequence continues at coordinate 542,678 of NZ_JBITGI010000003.1, forward strand.
ACCAGGAACGCAGCGAGCGGGAGATCCGCGAAGCGCTCGACCTCGACCCGGAAGTCCCCTTGGTGATGGGGGACATGCGGCAGCGGGCGGTCGGCCGCGACCTGCTGCTCGCGCTGGCCGAACATCTCATTTCCGCGAACTCGATAACCTAGTTGAATCAGTTATCTAGTAGAGTGAACCGTCTACCCGGTGCTCGGGCTGTGTCCCGCACCTGTGGGTCGGACGGAGGTGGGCCCGGTGACGAGTACGACGGGGCGGCAGGGCGGTGGCGGTGAGGGCGTGAACGGTGTCAAGGTCCGCGTCCCCAAGATGGCCGAGCTGGTGGCGGCACAGCTGCGCCGCAAGATCGTGCGCGGAGAGCTGGCCGAGGGCGAGGCGCTGCCGGCCGAGTCGGCGCTGATGGCGGAGTTCGCCGTCTCCCGGCCGACGCTGCGTGAGGCGTTCCGGGTGCTGGAGTCGGAGTCGCTGATCAGCGTGCGCCGGGGCGCCCGGGGCGGGGCGCGGGTGCAGACCCCGGAAGGCACGGTCGCGGCCCGGTACGCCGGGGTGGTCCTCGAATACCGGGGCACGACCCTCAAGGACGTCTACGACGCCCGTACGGTCATCGAGGCACCGTGCGCCGGGCTGCTGGCCGAGGGGCGCACGGACGAGGACCTGGTGCGGCTGCGGGCCGCCGTCGCCGAGGCGGAGCGGCTCATGGACGACCCCTCGGCCTTCATCCGCGCCCACATGGAGTTCCACGCCCTGGTCGTCGAACTGGCCGGAAACGAGACGCTGAGCGTCCTCAACGGCATGGTCCGGCACATCATCGACCAGGCGAACTGGTCCCACGTCGACCTGGACGCGGGCAGCCCCGAGAACGTACGGGCCAACCGCCGGGGCTTCCGCGCGCACGGCGCGCTCGTCGAACTGGTGGCCGCGCGCCAGACCGAGGCCGCCGAGGAGCTGTGGCGCGTGCACCTGCAGGAGGCCGAGGACTACCTGCTGCAGAACAGGTCCATGACCACCGTCCTGGACCTGCTCGGCTGACGCGACGTCAATTGCTGTGCAGCTCCTCGACGATGGGTTCCCACACCGCGGCGTCGATCTCGTACGCGGTGTAGAAGGACACCCGGTCCACCAGCGCCCCGTACCGGCGCCGGATCTCGCCCGCGACCCGCTCCGGTTCCGCCACGACCGCGAAGGTGTGGAGCACCTCGTCGTCGACGAGGCGGCTCATCGCCTCCCACTTGTCCTCACGACGGGACGTCGACAACTTGTGCAACTCGTCGCCGAGTTCGCCCCAGCCGTGCAGCTCCAGCACCCCGCGGTAGGCGGGTGTGCTGCCGTAGAAGGCGATCTGGGCACGGGTGCCGTCGATCGCGCGGGTCATCTCCTCCTCCGTGCGGCCGGTCGCGGTCAGCAGCAGATGGGAGACGGCGAAGTCGGCCCGGGTACGGCCGGACGCGGCGAGCCCCGCCTCCACGGTCGGCAGGGTCACCTCCTTCAGATACCGCTCGGTGGTGAAGCCGTGCGCGAGGAGTCCGTCGGCGACCTCGCCCGCCACCCGGGTCATCGCCTGGCCGACCGCGGCCACGAACACCTTGGGCGCGCCGCCGGGAGCCGGCGGGGGAGAGAAGAAGGGTGACATCAGGGTGTGCGAGTAGAAGTCGCCGCGGAAGTCGAGCTTCTCGCCCTCGTTCCAGGCGGCCCAGATCGCGTGCAGCGCGCTCACGTACTCCCGCATGCGGGCCGCGGGCCGGCTCCACGGCATGTCGAAGCGCCGCTCGATGTGCGGCTTGATCTGGCTGCCGAGCCCGAGCGAGAACCGTCCGCCCGCGTAGGTCTGCAGGTCGTGCGCGGTGTACGCGAGCTGCATGGGGGAGCGGGCGAAGGCCACCGCGATGGCCGTCCCCACCTCGAGGCGGTCGGTGTGCTCGGCCGCCAGCACCAGCGGCAGGAAGGGGTCGTGCTTGGACTCCGACGCCCACAGGCCGTCGTAGCCGGCCTTCTCGTGGTGCCGGGCCTCCTCCACGACCTCCGTGGTGCTCCACACGTTGAGCTTGCCGTCGACCTTCATGCCGCTCCCTTGTCCTTTTCCATGCCGATGTCCATGCCACTGTCCATGCCGATGCGCCGTGCGAGCAGCTCCCGGTGGTACGCCGGATCCCCGAACAGCAGCTGTGACGTCTTGGCCCGCTTCAGATAGAGGTGGGCCGGGTGCTCCCAGGTGAAGCCGATGCCGCCGTGCACCTGGATGTTCTCCTGTGTCGCCTGGACACACGCGTCGGAACAGAACGCCTTCGCCAGACTCGCCACGGCGGGCAGTTCCGGGTCGGCGCTCTCGGAGTTCTCCGCGGCGAGCAGGGCGTAGTGAGCGGCGGCGCGCGCCGACTCCACCTCGAGGAGGACGTCGGCGAGCAGATGCTTGACGGCCTGGAAGGAGCCGATGGGCCGCCCGAACTGGTGGCGCACCTTGGCGTACTCCACCGCCATGTCGAGCGCGCGGGAGGCCACCCCGACCTGCTCGGCCGCCAGCGCCACGGCGGCCCGGTCGAGCACCTCCGAGACAAGGCCCCAGCCGTCGCCGTGCGTACGCAGCCGGGTCGCCGGGACGTCGTGGTAGTCGAGGCGGGCCTGGCGGCGGGTCGGGTCCATCGTGGGCAGCGGTTCACGGGTCAGGCCGGTCGCGTCGCCGTCCACCCAGAAGACTCCTATGCCGTCACCGGTGCGGGCGACGGTGAGGACGACATCGGCGGTGGCGCCGTCGAGGACGAACATCTTGTGCCCGCTGAGCAGCCAACTCCCGTCGCTTTCGCGGGCGGTGAGCTGCACACCTGCCGCGTCCCAGCGGGCGGAGTCCTCGGTCAGGGCGAGTGTCCCGACGAGTTCACCGGAGGCCAGGCCCGGCAGCAGGCGCTTGCGGGCGTCCTCGTCGGCGCAGCGCAGCAGCGTGGTCGTCGCCAGCACGGCCGAGGACAGGAACGGCGCACACAGCAGCGCACGGCCCATCTCCTCCATCACCACGCCCACTTCGACCGGCCCGCACCCGGCACCGCCGTACTCCTCGGGGACCGCCAGGCCCTGCAGCCCGAGCTCCGTCCCCATCCGGTGCCACAGCACCCGGTCGAAGCCCTCGGGCGTCTCCATCAGGCGCCGCGTCTCGGTCTCGGGCGAGGTGTGGGCCAGGAACGCCCTTACAGTGCGCCCCAGTTGCTCCTGCTCCTCGCTGAACGCGAAGTCCATGGCTCAGCCCTCCCCGGCGGTCCGGCGACGGTCGCGGGACGCGATGATCTTCTCGACGACGGCGATGTGGTCCGGCGAGTACATGGTCTCCTGCTCGGCGAGCAGCGCGGGTTCGAGCACGGTGGCGAGCGCCTGCTCCAGGTGCAGGTTCACCGCGCGCTTGGTCTCGCGCAGCGCCTGCGCGGGCAGCGCGGCCAGCCGTCCGGCGAGGTCCATGGCCTCATCCAGGAGCTTGTCCTTCGGTACGGCCCGGTTGGCGATGCCCAGCCGGACAGCGTCCTCGGCGCTCACCCGGTCGCCGAGGAACAGCAGTTCCTTCGCGCGGGTGAGGCCGACGAGCAGAGGGAGGACGAGTGCGCCGCCGTCGCCGGCGACGAGTCCCACCTGGACGTGCGGGTCCGCGATATAGGCGTCGTCGGCCATCAGGACCAGGTCACTCAGCAACACCAGGCTGCATCCGAGCCCCACCGCGGGCCCGTTGACGGCCGCGATCACCGGCAGCGGGCAGCGGACCATGCCGGTGATGATCCGCCGGGCCTCGTCGACGTTCTGCTCCCGGAAGGCGCGGTCGCGCTGGACCCGGGTCATGATGTCGAAGTTGCCCCCGGCGCTGAACGCCCGGCCGCGCCCGGTGAGGACGACCACCCGAGCCTCGGGGTCGTCGGCGAGTGAGTCCCACAACGCCGCGAGACCCGCGTGCAGCTCCTCGCTCATCGCGTTGAGCTGGTCTGGCCGGTTCAGCTCGATCAGCCGGACCGGCCCGACGGCCGTCACCAAGAGGTCCGTCATCTCCACCGCCATCAGTCATCATCGAACGAGTCAGTAGAGTTGAATGCTATAACTAATTAAGCTTTCTGGAAACGGCCTGCTGGAGTGACGGAGGACGCGTATGCCGGTGCAGGAGTACGAGACCGTGCGGGCCGAGGTGGCGGACCGGATCCTCACCGTCACCCTCAACCGGCCCGAGAAACTCAACGCCTTCAACCCCCGGATGATGGCCGACCTGCTCGACGTCCTGGACGCGGCCGACGCCGACGACGAGATCCGGGTGATCGTGGTGACCGGCGCCGGGCGCGGCTTCTGCGCGGGCGCCGACGTCAGCTCCGGCGGCTCCTCCTTCGACCACCGCAAGGCGGGCGCCTGGCACCGGGACACCGGCGGCCGGGTCGCGCTGCGGATCTTCTCCAGCACCAAGCCGGTGATCGCGGCGATCAACGGCCCGGCGGCGGGCGTCGGGGCCAGCATGACCCTGCCCATGGACATCCGCCTGGCGTCGACCTCGGCGAAGTTCGGCTTCGTCTTCGCCCGCCGCGGCATCGTGCCGGAATCGGCGGCGAGCTGGTTCCTGCCCCGGGCCGTCGGCATGCAGCGGGCCATGGAATGGGTGGCCACGGGCCGTGTCTTCGGCCCGGACGAGGCACTCGCGGCCGGGCTGGTCCGCTCCGTGCACCCGCCGGAGGAACTGCTCCCGGCGGCGTACGAACTCGCCCGGGAGATCGCCGACAACACCTCCGCGATCTCCGTCGCCCTCTCCCGCCAGATGATGTGGCGGATGCTGGGCGAATCCCACCCGATGGCCGCCCACCGGCTCGACTCCCGGATCATGAGCCAGATCGGCGGCGGCCCGGACCCCGTGGAGGGCGTCCAGTCGTTCCTCGCCAAACGGCCGCCCGAGTTCCCGGGCCGGGTCAGCAAGGACATGCCACCCCTGTATCCCTGGTGGCAGGAGGAGGAGTTCCGCCCCCTGGAGGAGCAGGCACCGGCACCGGAGGCCGAGGGATGACGACGTTCGACTACATCGTGGTGGGCGCGGGGTCCGCGGGCTGCGTGCTCGCGAACCGTCTCTCCGAGGATCCGAAGACCTCCGTGCTGCTGATCGAGGCGGGCGGCAAGGACTCCACACCGCTGATCAAGATGCCGAAAGGGTTCGGCAAGCTGCTGGGTGATCCCCGGTTCGCCTGGCACTACCCGGTCGAGCCGGTGGGCCCCAGCGGCCGCGTCGAGCACTGGGTCCGGGGCCGCACGCTCGGCGGGTCCAGCTCGGTCAACGGCATGGTCTACAACCGCGGTGACCGCGCCGACTACGACGAGCTGGAACGCCTCGGCAACCCCGGCTGGGGCTGGGACACCATGCTGCCCGTCTTCCAGCGGATCGAGGACAACGCGCTCGGCGCCTCCGAGGGCCGGGGCGCGGGCGGCCCGCTGCACGTCTCCACCGCGCCGGCGCCGGAGCCGCTGTGCGAAGAGGCCATCGCCGCCGGGACCGGGCTCGGCTGGCGCCGCACCGACGACCTGAACGCGAGCGACGACGAACGCATCGGCTACGCCATGGCCACCATCAAGAAGGGACAGCGGTTCAGCGCCGCCCGTGCCTTCCTGCACCCCGCCGAGGACCGGCCGAACCTGACGGTGGCGGTGGACACCGTCGTGACGCGCGTCCTCGCCGAGCACGGCAGAGCCGTCGGCGTGCGCACCCGCAGCAAGGGCCTGGAGGCCGACTTCCGGGCCCGGCGCGAGGTGATCCTCTCCGCCGGCAGCATCGCCACGCCCAAGATCCTCCAGCTGTCCGGCATCGGCCCGGCCGAGACGCTGAAGTCGGCGGGTGTCGACGTCCTGGTCGACAGCCCGCACGTCGGCGGCCGGATGCGCGAGCACCGCTGTTTCGTCGTCCAGTACCGGCTGAAGGACGACCTCGGCTACAACAAGGCGCTGAGCACCCCGCTGCGACAGGCCCTGTCGGGGGCGAAGTACCTGGCCACCCGACGCGGACCGCTGGCCGCGCCCGCCTTCGACGTCATCGCCTTTTTCAAGACCCGCCCAGAACTCGCCCGACCGGACGCCCAGCTGCTGATCGCGCCGGTGTCCCTGCTGCCCGACGTCCCCGGCAAGGAGACCGGCGTGGAACGCGAGCCCGGAGTGATGGGCCTCGGCTACATCCTGCGCCCCACCGCCGAGGGCGGCCTGCACATCACGTCGGCCGACCCCGACGCCCCTCTGACGATCACGCCGAACTACTACGGCTCCGACCACGACCGTACGGTGGGAACCGCCCTCTTCCGGCGCATGCGGGAACTCTTCGAGACCGAGCCGATCGCCGGCCGGATCACGGCCGAGACGCTGCCGGGCCCCGGTGTCAGCGACGACCAGGACATCATCGACGCCGGTCTCGACCAGGGACGCTGCGGCTACCACGCCATCGGCACTTGCGCCATGGGCCCGGACGAGGACGACGTCGTCGACGGCCGGCTGCGGGTACGCGGCATCGAGGGACTGCGGGTCGTCGACTGCTCGGTCATGCCGACCATGGTGTCCGGAAACCTGAACGCACCGATCATGGCCATGGCCTGGCGGGCGGCCGACCTCATCCTGGGGGCGGTCTGATCCCGTATCGGGAGATGTGGCCGAAACATTGTCGTAGTTTGTTTGACCTGTTAGCGTCCGGTCGGCGGACATTCAGCTGAATGCGCTAAACCATTCACCGCCTGGACGGTAACCATGAGCGATGGTTTCCTGCACGAATCCCTTCGCTGTGTCGACTGGGGGGTCGCCACCGCGGACACCATCGCGGCGCCCCCGCCGCCACTGCCGGAACGCGGCGGGCACTTCCGGCAGTGGACCGACGACCTCCGGCAGCTGACCGGTGTCGTCGCGGACACCCACCGCATGGTCGCCGGATGGCCGCAGCTCCAGCCCGACGGGCCGGGGAGCTGGGACCGGGACGCGCTGGACCGCTGCGACCGCGCGCTCGACGCACTTCTTGCGCGCGGCACCCGGCCCGCTCTCACCCTGCTCGACCGCTCACTGCCGCCCTGGCTGGACGCGGCGGGCGGCTGGCTCGTCCGCGACACCGCCGAGCACTTCGCCGCCTATGCCGCCGAGCTGGGCCGCCGTTTCGGCGACCGGGTGGAACGCTGGATCACCTCCACCGACCTCGCCGGCCCCACCCTCGCCGACCACGTGGCCGGAATGTATCCCCCGAACCGGGGCGCGGGACGGGCCGGACTGCCCGCGGTCCACCACATCCTGCTCGCGAACGGGCTCGCCACCCAGGCCCTGAGGGCCACCGGCGCGCGAGGCCGGATCGGTACCACGGTCACCCTCGTGGGCGGCTACCCGGCCACCGACGACCCCTACGACCGTCTCGCCCTGGAACGCCTGGAGAGCTGGACCAACCGTCTCTTCCTCGACCCCCTGCTGCTCGGCGAGCACATGGTGACCGAGGACGGCGACTCACCGGTCGAGGACACCGGCTGCGTGCGCCCCGGCGACCTGGAGACGATCACCACCGAGCAGGACCTGCTGGGCCTGTCCTGGCACACCCCGTTCCGCGTCACCGCGCCGGAGAACCTGCCCCGCGTGCTGCCGACGACCACGTGTCTGAGCGCCCTCAACGAGGTGAACCGCCTGCTCGTGGGCCTGGGCTTCGCGATCGTCCCGTTCGACGACGTGGAGACCACCGCCTACGGCTGGCCGATCATCCCCGAAGGACTCGCCGACGCTGTCGCCGGCCTCTACGAGCTGTACGGCGACGCGCTGCCGCCGCTGTCCGTCATCGACAACGGCATGGGCGACCTGGACCTCGTCGACGCCACGGGACACAGCGACGACGACCGCCGGCGGGCCCTGCTGCGGGCCCGGCTCACCTGGCTGGCCGGACTCACCGCGGCCGGTGTGGAGGTGTGCGGGTACGAGTACTGGTCGGTCCTGGACAACCTGGAGGCCAAGTTCCGCTACACCCGCCTCTACTCGATGGCGGTCCCGGACCACGAGGCCCCGCCGCGCCCCCCGATCCCCTCCGACTGGCTGCGCAGCGGCGCCTTCGCCGGCGCCCCCGTGCCCGAAGCGGGGCGGCCGACCGGACTGAGCCTGGTGCCGACCGCGCCCCGGGTTCCGGACAGCCCGAACTCCTAGCCGTACCCCGGGCTCAGGATGCCGGAGCCTCGTAGTCCCGGCCGCGGATCAGTCGCACCGGCTTGTAGACGAGCACGTCCTCGTCCCGCTGGTTGCGCACGGTGATCCGGCTGGTCACCACGCCCCGGCCGGGCTTGCTGGAGGGCCGGGACCCGGTGGTCTCCACGACGGCGTACAGGGTGTCGCCGACGTACACCGGGCCCAGCACGTCGAGCTCCATGTGCAGGAAGGCGAGGCCCGTGCCGTGCAGCACGTTCGTCTGCAGGACGAGCCCTTCGGCCAGGCAGTACGTCAGTCCTCCCGGGACCAGTCGCCCGGTGTAGCCGCCGTCTGCGGCGTGCGAGGCGTCCCAGAAGAGGGGCTCGGTGAAGCCGCCCCAGGTGACGAAGTTGACCAGGTCGGTCTCGGTGATGGTGCGGCGGGCGGTCCGGAAGACCTGCCCGACCGGCATCTCCTCATAGGTCAGCCCCTTGACCAGCAGGGGGGCCTCGGTGATGGTCTGCTGCGGCGCCATGATGGGTTCCTCTCGTACGGTCGGTGGTCACAGGTCGAGCGGGTGCTTGCCGCTGACTCCCTCGAAGTCCGCGGGCCGCTTCTCGCGGTGCGCGGCGAGCCCCTCGACGACCTCGTGCCCGCCGAACCCGAAGAACTCCAGCCCGAGCGAGGCCTCGAAGATCGGCTGGGCGGTGCGGTACCAGTGGTTGAGGGACCGCTTGGTCCAGCTGATGGCGCTGGTGGGCCCGGCGGCCAGCGCGGTCGCCACGCGCAGGGCCTCGGTGTGCACCTCCGCGTCGTCCACGCACTTGGACACCAGGCCGATCCGCTCCGCCTCCTCGCCTGTAAGCGTCTCGCAGGTGAGCAGGTAGTACTTGGCCTTGGCCATGCCGCACAGCAGCGGCCAGCAGATGGCGGCATGGTCGCCGGCCGCGACGCCGAGCCGCGTGTGCCCGTCGACGATCTTCGCGGTGCGGGCCGCGATCGAGATGTCCGCGAGCATGCCGATGACCAGCCCCGCCCCGACCGCCGGGCCGTGGATCGCGGAGACCACCGGCTTGGAGCAGTTGAGCACCCCGTAGACCATGTCCCGCGCCTCCCGCATCACCCGGGCGCGCACCGCGTAGTCCTCGGTCATGGCCTCGATCGAGTCGAAGGTCCCGCCCGCCGAGAACGCCCGGCCCGCCCCCTGGACGACCACCGCGCGGGTCTCCTCGTCCCTGTCCACGACGGACCAGATGTCGGCGAGTTCACCGTGCATCCGGGGATCCACGGCGTTGAGGTTCGGGGCATCGAGCACGATCCGCAGCACGCCGGGCGCGGGCCGCTCGAAGGTCAGGCTCGTGAACGGGGCGTAGGGATCGGTCACGTCGCGCTCCTGGTGTATTCAGTGTGGATACTATAATTATCTAACTGTATCGAGAGGTGGGCGGCAAGCAGGCCGCACGTGACGTTGCACGGATGACGGGAAGCTCGGCATGGATCTCACCTTCAGCGAGGAACAGGACGAACTGCGCAAGGTCGTCCGCTCGTTCCTCGCCAAGCACTCCGACGAGGCGACCGTGCGCCGCCTCGCCGCCGACCCGACGGGCCACGACCCCGTCGTCTGGCGGCGGATGGCCGGCGAACTCGGCCTCCAGGGGCTCGCCGTCCCGGAGGAGTACGGCGGCTCGGGCTTCGGCTACGTCGATCTCGGCATCGTCTTCGAGGAGGCGGGCCGCGCACTGCTGTGCGGGCCGTACTTCGCCACCGTTGCCCTGGCCGCGGAGGCGCTGCTGCGCTGCGCCGACGAGCGGGCGCGAGCCGACCTCCTGCCGGGCATCGCGTCCGGCGAGACGGTGGCCACGCTGGCGCTCACCGAGGACAGCGGCCGCTGGGGCGAGCAGGGCATCGGGCTCACCGCCGACCCTGACGAAAGGGGCGGCTGGCGGCTGACCGGCGTGAAGACCTACGTCCCCGACGGACACCTCGCCGACCTGCTCCTGGTCGCCGCCCGCACCCCCTCGGGCATCAGCCTGCTGGCTGTCGAGACCGCCGACGCGCCCGGCCTCACCCGCACCCCCCTCCCCACCCTCGACCAGACCCGCAAACAGGCCCGGATCCAGTTCACGGACACCCCCGCCCGTCTCCTGGGCCCCGAGGGCGGCGCATGGCCCGCCCTCGAACGCACCCTCGCCACCGCCGCCGTACTCCTGGCCGCCGAACAGGTCGGGGGAGCCGCGGCCGCCCTGGACGCCGCCGTCGAGTACGCCAAGATCCGCGAGCAGTACGGCCGGGCCATCGGCTCGTTCCAGGGGATCAAGCACAAGTGCGCCGACATGCTCATGGAGATCGAGTCCGCCCGCTCGGCCGCGTACGGCGGACTGTGGGCGCTGGACGCGGGCGACGAGACGGAGATCGCGATGGCCGCCGCCCTCGCGCAGGCCTTCTGCTCGGAGGCGTTCACCAAGGTCGCCGCGGACAACATCCAGGTCCACGGCGGCATCGGCTTCACCTGGGAACACCCCGCGCACCTGTACTTCAAGCGGGCCAAGAGTTCCGAGGTGCTGCTCGGCACACCGTCGTACCACCGGGAACTGCTCGCCACCCGGCTCGGCATCTGAGACCTCAGGGAGAAGCTGACATGGAGCTGGACTTCGGGCCCGCGGTACGCGGCTTCCGCGACGAGGTGCGGGACTGGCTGGCGGACCACCTCGTGGGGGAGTTCGCAGAGAACCGGGGCGTGGGCGGCCCCACCGACGGCGCGGCCTGGGAGGTTCGCCTCGCCTGGGACCGGGAGCTGTCCGCGGGCGGCTGGCTGGGGATCGGCTGGCCCCAGGAGTACGGCGGGCGCGGGCTCGGGCTGCTCGAGGAGATCGTCTTCGAGTACGAGTACGCGCGCGTGAACGCCCCCTACCGGGCCACCGTCAACGCGCTCGACCTGCTCGGCCCGATGCTCCTTAAGGTGGGCAGCGACGCTCAGAAGAAGCGTTTCCTGCCGCCGATCCTTTCCGTCGAGGAACTGTGGGGCCAGGGCTTCAGCGAGCCCGGCGCCGGCTCCGACCTGGCGTCCGTCCGCACCCGGGCGGAACGGGACGGCGACGAGTGGGTGGTCAGCGGGCAGAAGGTGTGGACGTCCTTCGGCATTCACGCCGACTGGATCTACGTCCTCACCCGCACCGACCCGCAGTCCGCGCGGCACAAGGGCCTGAGCATGCTGCTGGTGCCCACGGACCAGCCCGGCGTGGAGATCCGCCCCATCCGCAACCTCGCCGGCCAGGACGAGTTCGCCGAGATCTTCCTCTCCGACGCGCGCACCGGCGCCGACATGGTCGTCGGCGAGGTCGGCCAGGGCTGGCGCACCGCGATGGCCACGCTCGGCATCGAGCGCGGCACCACTCTCCTGCCCCAGCAGCTCGCCTTCGAGCGGGAGGCCGAGGCACTGATCGACCTGGCCCGCGAGCGGGGCGCGCTCGACGATCCGATGCTGCGCCGCCGTATCGTCGACGCCTGGATCTCCGTACGCATCATGCGCACCACCAACCTGCGGACCATCGCCGAACTGACCGCCGGCCGCACGCCGGGCGCCCAGGCCACCACCGCGAAGCTGTACGCGTCCACCAGGCACCAGCAACTCGGCCAGTTGGCCACGGAGCTGGCGGGCCCGGCCGGACAGATCGTCGGCGAGGACTACGGCCTGGACCGCAGGCAGCGCTCCTTCCTGCTGGCCCTCGCGGAGACGATCTACGGCGGGTCGAGCGAGATCCAGCGCAACATCATCGGGGAGCAGGTCCTCGGTCTGCCGAAGGAGCCGCGCCCGTGACCTCGCTCGAGGACCGTCTCGACCGCGTCGAGTCGCAGCTCGCCATCCAGCAACTGCCCATCCGTTACGCGCTCGCCGTGGACGGCCGCGACCTCGACGCCTGGGTCGGCTGCTTCCGGCCCGACGTGGACATGGGACGTCACGGCCGCGGGCGGGATGTCCTGCGGCAGCACATCGAACCCCAGGTGCGCGGCTTCCACCGGTCGGTCCACCAGATCTGCGGCCACCGCGTCGAGTTCACCGGGCAGGACACGGCGACCGGCGCGGTCTATTGCAGGGCCGAGCACGAGGTGGGGGACCGGTGGATCGTGATGGCGATCTGCTACTGGGACGAATACGCGCGCGTGGACGGTGACTGGTACTTCTCCCGGCGCCGCGAGCGGCACTGGTACGCGGCGGACGTGACCGAGCGCCCCCAAGCGGTGGAATTCAAGGGCTGGGAGGGCGCCGGAGAGCCGGCGCTGCCCGAGGCCTTCCCCTCCTGGTCGGCCTTCTGGAAGGAAACGTGATGGCACGGTTGTCAGGGAAGACGGCGCTGGTCACCGGCGGCGGGCAGGGCGTGGGCCGCGGCATCGCGCTCGCGCTGGCCGCCGAGGGAGCGGCCGTGGTGATCACCGGCCGCACCGAGGGCAAGCTGAAGGACACGGCCGGGGAGATCGCCGAACGCGGGGGGCGGGCGTACACCGTGGTCGGGGACGTGGGGGATCGGGACGACGTCGACCGCATGGTGGCCGAGACGGTACGGGAGTTCGGCGGCCTTGACGTGCTCGTCAACAACGCGCAGTCCTCGGTGCAGCGCCGGCTGGCGGAGACGTCGTACGACGATGTCGAACTCACCTATCGCAGCGGGCCGTTGGCCGCCTTCCACGCGATGCAGGCCGCCCTGCCGCATCTCAAGGAGAGCCGCGGCAGCGTGGTGAACCTCGGTTCGTCGGCCGCCGTGCAGGGCGAGGCGACGTTCGCGGCGTACGCGATGGCCAAGGAGGCGATCCGCGGCCTGAGCCGGGTCGCCGCGCGGGAGTGGGGCCCCTACGGGATCAGGGTGAATGTCATCTGTCCGGCCGCCCTGAGCCCGGCGGCGGAGGACTACCTGGCCGCACATCCGCAGAAGGCGGCGGAACTGGCCAGGGACATCCCGTTGGGCCGGCTCGGCGATCCGGAGGCCGACATCGGCCGGGCGGTGGCCGCCCTCGTCAGCGACGACATGGTCTATCTCACGGGTGCGACGCTGATGCTGGAGGGCGGCCGGACCCTGCTCGGGTGAGGCCGCTACACGACACCCCGGGCACGCAGTCCCGCCAGCTGACCCTCCGTCATCCCGGCGAGTCTGGTAAGGACTTCGTCGTTGTGCTCACCCAGCGCCGGCGGCGGGGCGTACCCCTCGACCGGCGTCGCCGTGAACCGGATGGGGTTGGCGAGCATCGGCAGGGGTCCGGAGGCCGGGTCCTCGACCTCGATCAGCATCCCCCGGTGCTGTATCTGCGGGTCGGCGAACACCTCGGGCATCTCGTTGTACGGGCCCGCGGGCACGTCGTGTGCGTCGAGCACGGCCAGCCACTCGTCCCGGGTGCGGGTGCGCAGGATCGCCGCCAGCACCGGCAGGATCTCCTCGCGGTGGGCGATCCGGGCGGAGGTCGTGGCGAACCGTTCGTCCTGGAGGAGGTCGGTGCGGTCGGCCGCCGCGCAGAACGCGGCGAACTGCTTGTCGTTGCCCGCGACCAGGAAGATCGGCCTGTCCTTGCAGGGGAAGGCCTGCGAGGGGATCCCGCCGTAGCCGCCGTTGCCGCGGCGCTGCGGAACCTCGCCGGAGACCAGGTAGTTCATCGCGAAGTGGGACAGCGAGGCCAGGCCGCAGTCCAGCAGGGACAGGTCGATGAACTGCCCTTCGCCGGTGGCGTCCCGGTGGCGCAGGGCCGCGAGGACGGCCGTGGAGGCGTACAGCCCGGTGAGGATGTCGATCATGCTGACGCCGACCTTCATCGGCTCCTCGGGGTGCCCGGAGACGCTCATCATCCCGGACATGGCCTGGAAGATGCCGTCGTAGCCGGGGCGGTCGGCGTACGGGCCGGTCTGGCCGAAGCCGGTGACCGAGAGGTAGACGAGGCGCGGGTTGAGTGCGCGGAGGCTCTCGTGGTCGAGGCCGTACTTCGCCAGTGTGCCCGTGCGGAAGTTCTCGACCAGTACGTCCGAGCGTGCGGCGAGGGCGCGGATCAGCTCCTGTCCCTCGGTGCAGGCGTGGTTGACGGTGACCGACCGCTTGTTGCGGTTGGCGGCGAGGTAGAAGGCGGCGGTGTCGGTCCGGTCGCCCTCGGGTCCGGGGGCGAAAGGGGGGCCGTACGTCCGGGAGTCGTCCCCCGATCCGGGCCGCTCGACCTTGATCACCTCGGCGCCGAGATCGGCGAGCATCTGGGTGGCCAGCGGCGCGGCGAGGATGCGGGACAGATCGAGCACGCGGATCCCGGCCAGTGCGGTCGACGGCATCTGGGTCTCCCTCTGTTCACGGACGACGAATCAGTTATATAAATAATACATCTAGCGCTCGGCTACGGCCGACGTGATTGCCTCATCTATTCAATTCATGTAACTATATTGATCGGCCGCCAGGCCGGGACCGGAGGGCGGGCTGATGACCGTCGCGGCGAGGACCCTCACCGATCAGGAACAGCGCGAACGCCGGGCCTGGTTCCGGGCCCGCTGGGAACGCGGGGTCGCCTTCAACCGGCGCTGCCGCATCCGGGTGACGCGCTGGGAGGCGGACGGGGTCGAGATCGTGCTCCCCTACGCCGAGTCCCTCTCTGCCCACGAAGACGTCTTCCACGGCGGCGTCATCTCGGCGCTCATCGACACCGCCGGCGCCGGAGCCGTGATCGCCGGGCACGACTTCACCAAGGGCAGCCGGCTCAGCACCGTGTCGATGTCGGTGCAGTACCTCGCACCCGCCCGCGGCCGTGAGGCGGTCGCCTACGCGCGCTGTGTGCGGCGCGGTGGCCGGGTGCACTTCGCCGACGTCGACGTACGCGCCGACGGACGCATCTGCGCCCGCGGGCAGGTGGTGGTGACCATCTCCGGGGAACGGCCCGGCGTCGGCGACCCGATCGAACCGCTGGACGAGGAGTGACGTGATGCCCGAGGAAACCGTGGTGGCCCCCGAGGACCTGGACCTGGTCCTGTACGAGGTGGACGAGGACGGCGTCGCCACCGTCACCCTCAACCGGCCTGAGCGCAAGAACGCGTGGAGCATCCCCATGGAGCGCCGCTTCTTCGCGCTCCTCGACGAGGCCGCGCAGGACCCCGCCGTCCGAGTGGTGATCATCACCGGCGCGGGCAGGGCGTTCTGCCCGGGGATGGACATGCAGCGCCTGGAGCAGAACTCGCAGCCGGGGGAGTCCCTCAACCTCCAGGCCCGCGTCCCCATGTACAGCAGGCGCAACATGCCGAAGCCGATGATCGCCGCCGTCAACGGCGCCTGCGCGGGCATCGGCCTGGTCCAGGCGCTCATCTGCGACATCCGCTTCGCCGCCCGTGGGGCCCGCTTCACCACCGCCTTCACCCGACGCGGCCTGGCCGGCGAGTACAACATGCCGTACGTGCTGCCCCGCGTGATCGGCCTGGAGAACGCGCTCGACCTGCTGCTGTCCGGCCGCGTCTTCGACGCCGACGAGGCCAAGGACCTCGGCCTGGTCAGCCGCGTCGTGGAACCCGAGGACCTGCTCGACGCCGCCCGCGCGTACGCCCGGGACATCGCCCGCAACTGCTCCCCGCGCGCCATGGCCGTCCTGCGCCACCAGGTGTACGGCGACCTCGACCGCACCTTCACCGACGCCCTCGCCCGCTCCTACTCCGCCATGGAGTTCTTCGCGGGCTCGCCCGACTTCCGCGAGGGCGTGTCGAGCTTCGTGGAGAAGCGGGAGCCCAAGTTCGAGGGACTGCCGCCGGACTTCGACCCGGACGAGGCCACGCGCGACGCGTTTCTGCCGTACTGAACCGATGCGAGGAGCACACGCAGATGACAGGGCAACCCTTCCCCGTCGAGGCCGGGCACATCATGATGTTCGCCCGCGCCATCGGTGACGAGAACCCCGCCTACACGGGCGAGTCGGCGCTCGCGCCGCCCACCTTCACCATGGCGAGCGCCCACTACGACCCCGACTACCACCTGCGTCCCAAGCCGGACGAGGAGTGGTTCGGGTCGGGCCGCGACGCCGGCGTCATGGCCGAGGGCGCCGGCGGGCTCCACGCCGAGCAGCACTTCGAGTTCCACCGCCCGGTGCGCGCCGGCGAGACCCTCTACGCGCACCTCTCCACCGGCCGCAGCTGGGAGAAGCAGGGCCGCACCGGCCGCCTGCTCTTCAGTGAGCGCATCACCGAGTACCGGGACGCCGACGGCGAAACGGTCGTCAGTGCCGTGACCGTGGCCGTCGTCCCCGAGGGCCCGGCGACCCCGAAGGACGCCCGATGAGCCTGAGCCCGGACGACATCAAGGTCGGCGAGACCCGCGAGAGCGTCCTCGTCGACGACCTCAAGCGCACCCGCATCGTGCAGTACGCGGGCGCCTCCGGCGACTTCAACCCCCTGCACACCGACGAGAAGTTCGCCGTCGAGGCCGCGGGCTATCCCGGCGTGTTCGCCCACGGCATGCTGACGATGGGCATGACAGGGCGGGTCCTGACCGACTGGGTCGGCACCGAGGCACTGCTGCGCTACGGCGTGCGCTTCAAGGCCCAGGTCTGGCCCGGCGACACCCTCACCGCCACGGCCACCGTCGAGTCGATCGAGGACACGCCGACCGGTCCGGTCGCCCACTTCACCCTGCGCACGGTCAACCAGGACGGCGCCGAGGTGGTCACCGGTACCGCGGCGGCCCGCCTGGCGCCCTGAGCCGATGGCCGCCGCGCAGGAAGGGATGCAGGCGGCCACCTGGACCGCCATGGTGAGCCGCGCCTACGACCACGCCCGCCCCGCCGTCCGGTTCGGCGACCTGACCTGGACCGGACGTGAACTCCTCGACCGTGCGGCCGGCGCGGCCGACTGGCTGGACACCCTGGGCCCGGAGCCCGGCGAACCGGTGCCCGCACTGGTCGCCACCTCAGCCGACGCCCTCGCGCTGGTGATCGGCGGCGCCGGATCCGGCCACCCGCTCGCCCCGCTCGGCGTCCGCATGACGGCATACGAGATCGCCGCCGTGGTCAAGGAGACGCGGGCTCAGGTGCTCCTGGCGCAGCCCGAGTTCGCCGACCTCGGCAGGCAGGTCGCCGAGCTCTCCGGCCGGCGGCTCGCCGTCGTGCCCGAACTATGCAGGTCTTCAAGGGAGTTGGCCGCAGAGTCCGACGACCTAGCCACCGTCCTGCACACCTCCGGAACGACGGGCCTGCCCAAGCCCGTCCCCATGAGCCAACGGCGCCTGGCCGCCCGGGCCCGTGTGAACGGGCACCTGTGCGGGCTCGACCCCGACAGCTTCTACGGCGGGAGCGCGCCCTTCCACCACATCGCGGGCCTGGGCAACATCGCCGTCGCCCTCGCCGCCGGCGCGCTGATCACCGGCCTGCCCCGCTTCACCGTCGAGGGCTGGGCCCTGCTGCGGGACCTCGGCACCACGCACACCAGCATGGTCCCCGCGATGCTGGAGACCCTGCTGGCGGCGGGCCAGGCCCGCCACGAGACGCTGCGGACCCTCCAGTACGGCGGCGCGCCCGTCCGCCCCGGCACCCTGCGCCGGACGTACGAGGCGATGCCCGGCGTCCGCATGCTCAACATGTTCGGGCAGACGGAGGGCTCACCGATCAGTGTGCTCACCCCGGAGGACCACCGGGAGGCGGTGGCCGGACGCACCGAGCTGCTGCGGTCGGTGGGTCGGCCGGCACCCGGTGTCGAGATCAGGGTCCATGACCCCGGCCCGGACGGCGTCGGCGAGATCCACGCCCGCGCCGACCACCTCTTCAAGATCGACGCCGAGGGCTGGCTGCACAGCGGGGACCTGGGCCGCGTGGCGGAGGACGGGTATCTCTACCTGCTCGGCCGACGCACCGACATGATCATCCGTGGTGGTGAGAACGTCCACCCGCTGGAGGTGGAGACGGTCCTGTCCGCGCACCCCGGGGTGGCGGACGTCGCGGTCACCGGCGTACCGGACGAGCGGCTCGGCCAGACCGTCGTCGCCTTCGTCGTCCCCGCCGATCCCGACGCCCCGCCGGAACCGGCGGCGCTCCACCGCCACACCCGCGCCCGGCTGTCCGGGTTCAAGGTCCCCGTCCGCTGGTGGTTCGTGGACGACCTGCCGCGCAACGCGAACGGCAAGGTCGTACGCCGAAGCCTTCGGGAACCCACCGCGCTCGAAGGAGAACCACGTGACGCTTGACCACTCGGTCGTCGCCCCGGAAGCCGTCGGCGTCCACCCGCACCGGCTGGACGTACTCCTGCGCCGAATCCGCATGGAGGTCGAGCACGGGCCGCTGCCGTCCGCGCAGGTCGCCGTGGCGCGGGGCGGACGGCTGGTCGCCTTCGAGACCTGGGGGGACGCCGAACCGTCCACGCGATATGTCCTGCAGTCCGTCGGTCGGTCGATCATCGCGGGCGCGGTGTGGAAGCTGATGGGCGAGGGCCTGCTGGACGTGGGCGAGCAAGTCGCCGCGATCATCCCGGAGTTCGCGCCCAACGGGAAGGAGACGGTGACGGTCGAGCAGGTGCTCACGCACACCGCCGGCTTCCCCTTCGCTCCGCTCGGGTACCCGAAGATGCTCGACCGCGAGCAGCGTCTCGCCGCCTTCGGCCGCTGGCGGCTCGACTACCCGCCGGGCAGCCGCTTCCAGTTCCACCTCACCTCGGCGGCCTGGCTGATCGCCGAGATCGTGGAGCGGCGTACGGGCCTGGCCTTCGCCGACTATCTGCGCGAGCGGATCGCCGTCCCGCTCGGCCTGTCCTCGCTCGAACTCGGCGTACCGGTGGACCGGCAGCCCGGCACCGTCGCCCCGATGACCGCCACCGACCGCACGAGCGACGAGCAGGAACCCGACCCCTGGGGCCCCTGGTACCTGTCCGACCCGCGGGTGCTGGCGGCCGGGGAGCCCAGCCACGCCCTGGTCGCCACGGCCGCCGACGTCGCCCTGTACTTCCAGGCGCTGGAACACTCGGGACTGTGGAAGCCGGAGGCCGTGGCGGAGGGCACCCGGATCCGGCTGACGGACCACCCGCACGGGGAGCAGATCTACGGGGGCGGCTCCAACCGCCGTACCAGCATGGGCCTGTTCGTCACCGTGGCCGGCCCGGACGCGGGCAGCAACCTGCCGTCCACCGGGTCGCCCGCCCTCTTCGGCAGCGCCGGGGCCGCCTACCAACTCGGTTTCCTGGACCCGGAGTCCGGCCTGTCCTTCGTCTGCCTGAGCAACGGCTACCCCCTGGCCGGTTACGACCACTCCCGGCGCGGCACGGCACTGCTCACCAACATCGCGAATCTCGCGGCGGATCTCACCGACTAGACAGAGCTGAGCCCGGTACCGACTCCCGGTACCGGGCTCCCTGTTGCTCGGACAGCGCTGCTCAGCGGCTGATCAGCTGCTGGGCGTTGTTGTACATGATGTCGTCCTGGGCGGACTCGCCGAGCTCGGCGATGAGCTTGCGGAAGTCGGCCGGGTTGGCCAGGCCCTCCGCGTGCGGGAAGTCGGAACCCATGACGATGGACTCGTGGTAGCCGAGGCGCTTGACGACGTTCACGATGTCGTCCTCCGGATAGGGGACCACGCGGACGTGCTTGCGGAAGACCTGGCTGGGGCGCTCTTCCAACTGGCCGCCGACCCAGGGGCCGTTGCGGCCCATGCCGCGGCTCTTGTCCATGTGGCGCACGAAGTGCGGCACCCACTCGGAGCCGAACTCGGACACCAGGACGTTGATGTCGGGGAACCGGCCGAAGAGGTTGTCGAAGATCAGCGCGGACAGCGTCTCCTCGACGGGGCGCTGGCCGTAGGTGTTCTGCCACTGCCAGGCCGACATCCGGAAGTGGATGGGGTTCGGGTCGTAGCCCCAGGCGGGCGCCACCTGCGAGTTGTAGTAGAACTCGCTGATGTGGTAGCAGACACTCGCCTTGGCCTCGTTGACCAGCTTCCAGAACGGGTCGAAGTACGGGTCGCCGGGCGAACGGCCGTACACCGGGCCGGTGGGGAGCAGGATGAAGCGGGCGCCCTGGTTCAGGACGAACTCCAGCTCCTTGACCGCGCTGGGCAGATCGCGCAGTGACAGCAGCGCCGGGGCGTAGATGCGGTTCTGGTGGTTGAAGCCCCAGACCTCGTTCATGTACCGGTTGAAGGAGTGGTAGTTGGCGTAGAGCGGCTCCACGCCCTTCACGTACTCCTCGGCGACCAGCGCCCAGCCGCCCGGGTAGATGATCGTCTGGTCCAGGCCCTGCTCGTCCATGACGCGCAGCCGGGAGTCGCGGTTCTGGTACGACTCGTGCATCGGCTCGAACTGGTACGTCTCCTCGGGATTGCCCGAGGCCATCGCCTTGAGCATCTCCTTGAGCGAACCGGGACGGTAGACCTGTCCGAACTCCGGTTCCAGGCATACGACGATGCGGTCCCCGGCGAGGATCACCTCCCGCCCGTCCGGCAGGGTCACCGGGGCGACCGCCGTACCGAGGAACTCCTTCGGAAGGTAGCGGGTGAAGGAGTCCCGCTCCTCGTACATGTGCTGGTCGCAGTCGAAGATGGGCTTGCGCTGTTCGGCCATGGCGTCGCCTCCGGGCCCCGGGAACCATTCAGTACGCCTTCTATAATTATCTAACTGATTAGAGAGCGCAAGGGGGAGCGGAGGCGGACCCGCCGCGATGCGGTCCGCGGCGATGCGGGGCCGGTCAGTCGAGGAGTTCGAGCACCGTCTTGGGCCCCGCGGAGTTCACGACGTCGTCCGCGCTGGAGATGTGCCGCTGCCACAGCTTCTCGGCCTCGTCCGCCTTGCCGGACTCGATCAGGCCGACCATTCGCACATGCGCCCGGTGTCCCTTGAGGGCCTGCGTCTTCTGGGCCTCGGCATCGGCCGCGCCCGCGGTGTACGAGGCGTTGGCCCGGTCGATGATGTTGCGCAGCATGCCGCACAGCAGGATCAGGGTCTGGTTGCCGGTGAGCTCGATCAGCAGGGCGTGGAAGGCGTCCTGCGCGTCGACCAGGGCGAGCGGGTCATCGAGGACGGCCTTCTCGGCCGCCACCGCGTCGCGCAGCTGCTTGATGTCGTCCGGCGTGTGCTTGGTGGCGAGCTGGCGTGCGCAGGGCGGCTCGATGAGGGCCGCGGCGCGATAGATGTCGCCCAGCGTGGCGCCGCGGTACTCGAGGATCAGGCCGGCGAAGCGGGCGGCGACATCCGCGTCCGGAGCGCTCACCCGGGCACCGCCGTGGGCCCCGCGGCGCACCGTGATCAGGGACTCCGACTCCAGCACCCGGAACGCCTCGCGCAGCGTGGGCCGCGAGATGCCGAACTGCTCCATCAGGCCCGACTCCGGCGGCAGCGCGTCGCCGGGCTTCAACTCGCCCCGTACGATCTGGCGACGCAGGTGTGCGGCGACCAGCTCGGCGGTCTTCGGCACCCGCACCTGACGTCCGACGCGGCTGCGGGCGGGGACGGGCACGGTCGCCGTTTCTGCGGTGCGGGCTGCCTCGGCCACGGTGGGCTCCTCGTATAGCTAAATGAATCGTCTTAGTGCATCGAGGGTACCAGGTCAAGCCGTCGGTGATCTTCTTTGTGCACGACCCGATCTGGTGCCCTGGCGGTCCTTTGGTATATAGATGATTCATCTATCTATAAAGCCGGTCCAGCCGACGGATACCGCGGGAGTGACCTCGATGACCGAGAACCCGGCCCCGGAGATCCTCACCGATCTCACCGACGACGGGGTCATGCTGCTGACCCTGAACCGGCCCGAGCGGCACAACGCCTGGACGCTCGAGATGGAGCTGCTCTACAACGAGCTGTTCGACCGGGCGGAGCACGATCCGCGGGTGCGGGCGGTGGTGCTCACCGGCGCCGGGCGCAGCTTCTGCCCCGGAATGGACATGAGCGTCCTGGACGCCGCCTCGTCGGGCGCCCGCCCCTGGCCGACGGACCAGCTGCCCCCGCGCACCCGGCCCATGTCCTTCCCCAAGCCGGTGGTGGCCGCCGTCAACGGCGCCTGCGCCGGCATCGGGTTCAACCAGGCGCTGATGTGCGACGTCCGGTTCGCCGTACCGCACGCCAAGTTCGCCGCCGCCTTCAGCGCGCGCGGGCTGGTGGCCGAGGACGGCGTGTCCTGGATCCTGCCCCGGCTGGTCGGCTACGGCAACGCCGCCGACCTGCTGCTGTCCTCGCGCCGGATCACCGGGACGGAGGCCCTGGCGATGGGGCTGGTCAACCGCCTGGTCGAACCGGCGGAGCTGCTCCCGGCGGCACTCGCCTACGCGACCGAACTGGCCCGCTCGGCCAGCCCGTACGCGATGTCCCTCATCAAACGGCAGCTCGCCGACGACCAGGCGAGGACCTTCACCGAGAGCCGCGACCACGCGGCCGCCCTGCTGGCCACGGCGAAACGCGCCCCGGACTACCGCGAGGGCGTGCGCAGCTTCATCGAACGCAGGCAGCCGGAGTTCGCGGGGCTGGGGGATTCTCCGGCCGTGACGTCGGCGCTTTCGCAGGAGGCGTCGTCATGACACGCTCCGAAGTCCCGCTGCACCGCCGTACGATCACCGTCACCGCGTACGCGGAGGGCGGCGACGAGATCTCGGTCGAGGCGGAACTGAGCGACGTGCGCCCCTGGGCGGAGCCGTCGGCCGACGTCGTCCACCGGATGGTGCTCGCCGTGCGGGTACGTCTGGCCGACATGGTCATCGTGCACGCCGACGCGGACATGCGGACCTTCCCGCACGCCGAGTGCCCGTTGATCACCCCGGTGTTCGACGGCCTGACCGGGCTCAGCGTCGCCGCCGGATACAACCGGGCCATCCAGGAGCGGTTCCGCGGGGTCTCCGGCTGCTCGCACCTCCACGAGCTGGCCCGTGTCCTGGGCCCCGCGGTGGTGCAGGCGGCCATCTCGGCGAACGCGGGCCTGCGTTATGCCGGCGAGCAGTCCCACGACCCGCGCTCCACGGCCGGTGTGCTGAACAGCTGCCACATCTGGGCGCCGGACGGCGTGGGCCTGCGCAAGCTGGACACGGGCTGGGTCCCGGGGACCGGCCCGCGTCCGGTGCCGCCGCTGAGGACCTTCGAGCAAGGTGGACCGGGGATCTGATCGGGAAGTCGGGGATCATCCGGTGCCTGCGGGCCGTACTGCCGAACGGCAGGCCGAGTCGGTGCACCTAGGGGTGGCCCACGACAGGTGTCTCACACCTCGACCACCTCGACCCCCGCCTCCCGCAGACGGCTGCCGGTCTTCTCGTCCACCGGGGCGTTGGTCACCACGACGTCGAGTTCCTCGGGACCGCACACCCGGGCCATTCCGGTGCCGGGGAACTTCCCCGTGTCCGCCAGCAGGACCACCTGGGCGCTGGCGGCGATCATCGCCCGCTTGACGGGCACCTCGACGGCCGTGGTGTCCAGCACCTGGCCGTCGGGGCGGACCCCGCTGGTGCCCAGGAACAACCGGTCGGCGTGGACCTGCCGCAGGTTGTCCTCGGTGAGGAAGCCGACCAGCGAACGGTAGTCGCGGCGGACCACGCCGCCCAGCAGGATCAGCTGGACGTCCTTGTCGTCCTGGAGTTCCTCGTAGACGGCAAGGTTGCTGGTGATCACGGTCAGCGACCGGCCGTGCAGGTGGCGGGCCACCCGGTGGGCCGTGGTGCCGATGTCGAGCAGCACGGTCTCGCCGTCCCTGACGAGGCCCGCGCACCAGGCTGCCAGCGCGTCCTTCGCCTCGGCCCGGACGCCGGCCACGTCGGCGAACGGGTCGTCCTCTCCCATCACGGGCGCGGCACCGCCGTAGACGCGCTTGAGCAGTCCCTCGTCCTCCAGTTGTACGAGGTCCCGACGGATCGTGGCCTGACTCGCCCCGACCTTCTCGGCCAGGGCGACCACCGAGATGGGCCCGTCCGCGCGCAGGGCGCGAAGGATCAGCTGATGTCTCCGGTCAGCGAGCATGCCGCAGACCATACTCGCGAACTCTTCAAACTCAAGCAAAGTCACGCATGAATGTCTCGATTTTCGCTTGACCCTTGTCAAAGTCGCGCACCGGGTGCACTCTCTTGCGTAATTCAAGCGAGGTCCGGACCCCACTCCGGTCGGCCGAAGCGTACGAACGGCATGTTCCGCCGTCACGGACGCGTCGGCACCGTCTGAGAGGACCCAGCCCACACACCCCGGGTGGCTGAAGAGTTCCCACCACGCCGATGCCCTTCAGCCACCCGGCCCTCCCGTCGCACCCCTCCACGGCTCACGACTCACAGGTCCTGTCGGACATGCCTGACATGACTGATGCGCAGAACCCGCCCCGAACTAGGAGAAGATCGTGGATCTTTCCCGCAGACGATTCCTGCAGGCCGCCGCCCTGACGGCCGCCGCGGCCGGCGCCACCGCGGCATGCGGCGGCAGCTCAGGATCGAGCGGCAGCAAGGACGGCAAGGACCTGACCCTCTGGTACTGGGGAGGCGCGCTCAGCGACAAGGTGGTCGCCGAAGCAAAGACGCACTTCAGCGGCCAGATCAAGCTGACCACCGCCTCCATCGGCGGCGACTTCAAACAGAAGCTCACGACCACCATCGCGGCGGGCACCTCCGTCCCCGACATCACCGGCATCAAGGGGGAGGACATCGCCTCCTTCCTGCCCAACGGCAATCGCTTCCTGGACCTGAACGACCTGGGCTTCAAGAAGCTCGCCTCCCAGTACCTGGACTGGAAGACCAAGCTCGCCCAGACCACCGACGGCAAGCAGATCGGTTTCCCGATCGACATCGGTCCCACCGCGCTCTACTACCGCGCCGACCTGTTCGACAAGGCCGGGCTGCCGTCCGACCCGGCCAAGGTCGCCGCCGCGACCAAGACCTGGGACGACTACTACGCGCTCGGGGCCGAGCTGAAGAAGGCGCTGCCCGGCACCTACGTGCTCAACAACATCAGTACGGTGTTCAACATCGCGGTCGGTCAGGGCACCACGCGGTTCATCGACAAGAACAACCACTTCATCGGCGACCAGGACCACATACGCGCCGCCTGGGATCTCTCCGTCCGCGCCTACCAGCTCGGTCTCGACGGAAAGATCAACGACAACACCCACAACGCCGCCCTCAGCAAGGGCACCCTGACCACCGAACTCGGCGCGGCCTGGCACGCGTTGGACATCGAGCAGGCGGCCCCCAACACCAAGGGCAAGTGGCATGTCAGCCCGAACCCCGGAGGACCGGCCAACCAGGGCGGCTCCTACCTGGCCCTGCCCAAGCAGTGCCGTAACCCCGAAGAGGCATTCAAGATCATCAGCTGGATTCTCAGCCCGGCCAACGACGCCCGCGGCTTCACCGACGCCGCCATCTTCCCGGCCTGTCCGGCTGCTTACACGACGCCGGCCATGACAGGTCCGGACGCCTTCTTCGGCGGACAGAAGATCATCGAGGTCTTCGGCCCGGCCGCCGAGGCCATCCCGGTCAGCTACGAGGCGCCCGCCGACGCCGCCGTCATGGCCCCCTACCTGACCGAGTTGACCAACATCGAGGCCAAGGGCAAGAAGCCCGACGACGCCTGGAAGGACGCGGTCAGCCAGGCCAAGCAGATCGGCCAGCGGCAGGGGGTGAGCTGACGTGTCCTCACCTCCGGTCACCGGACCCGCCGCGGTGCCCAAGCACCGCGGCGGGCCGGGCCCGACCCGGTTCCGCCCGCGGCGCACCCCGCCCGCGGGCGCCGTACGGGTCAGGCGACGCGGGGTGCTGTCCCACTGGCGGCAGTACCTGGCGATCTCGCCCTTCTACCTGGTCTTCCTCGCCTTCTCGTTCTTCCCGGTCCTCTACTCGCTGTATCTGGCCTTCCAGCGCTGGGACGGCATCGGCACCATGCACTTCGTGGGGCTGCAGGAGTTCCGGTTCCTGTGGAAGGACCCCGTCTTCTGGCTGTCGATCCGCAACACCCTGGCGATCTGGGTCCTGTCCACCGTGCCCACGCTCGTCGGTGCCCTGGTGCTGGCGACGCTGCTGCATTCGGTGCGCCGCTTCAAGGGCTTCTACCGCATCGCCCTCTACGTGCCGAACGTCACCTCGATCGTCGCCGTGGCGATCTTCTTCGGCGCGGTCTTCAGCAACAACTTCGGCCTGGTCAACGCGATCCTGGACACCGTCGGCATCTCGCCCGTCCCGTGGCTGAGCAACCCGTGGCTGATCAAACTGGTCATCGCGCTGCTGATGACCTGGATGTGGACCGGCTACAACATGATCATCTACCTGGCCGGTCTGCAGACCATCCCGAAGGAGATCTACGAGGCGGCCAAGCTGGACGGCGCCGGCCCCGTCCGTACCTTCCTCCAGATCACCATGCCGATCATGCGGCCCATCATTCTGTTCACCGTCATCATCTCGACCATCAACGGCCTGCAGAGCTTCAGTGAACCGCAGATCCTCTTCGCCAGTGAGGCCGCCAACCCCAGCCTCGGCGGCCCCGGCCAGGCGGGTCTGACCACGCTGCTGTACTTCTACCAGTCGGCCTTCGTCAACAACGACTACGGCTACGGCGCGGCCATCGTGTGGGCCTTCTTCGTACTGATCATCGTGCTGGTCCTCGTCAACTGGCGCATCGTGCAACGAGGGAGGAAACCGTGACCGCAGCGGACACGACGCCGAGGGCGGTGGACAAGAGGAGGTCCCGACGCCCCAGGGGCCTGAGCGCGCACGTCTTCCTCATCCTGGCCGTCCTGATCTCGGTCTTCCCGTTCGTGTGGACGATCATCATGGCGACGAACACGACCCAGGACATCTACCAGAGTCCGCCGAAGCTGACCTTCGGCTCCCATCTGCTGGAGAACACCCGGCACATGCTCAAGACCATCGACTTCTTCGGGTCGATGCTCAACACCCTCGTCGTCGCGTCCGTCACCACCCTCCTGGTGCTGTTCGTCGACTCCCTGGCCGCCTTCGCCTTCGCCAAGTTCGACTTCCCCGGACGCAGGGTGCTCTTCGTCGCGCTGCTGGGGTTCATGATGCTGCCGTTGCAGCTGGGTATCCTTCCGCAGTTCATCCTGGTCTCCAAGATCGGGTGGGTCGGCACGCTCAGGGCACTCGTCCCGCCCGCCCTGGCCAACGCGTTCGGCATCTTCTGGCTGCGCCAGTACATCCAGAGCGGCGTGCCCGACGAACTCCTCGACGCCGCACGCATCGACGGCGCCGGGTTCTTCCGGCAGTACTGGAACATCACGCTGCCCATGATCAAGCCGGGGTTGTCGTTCCTCGCCACCTACGCCTTCGTCAACGCCTGGAACGACTACATCTGGCCGCTCGTCGTGCTCACCAAGCCCGATCACGTCACCCTGCAAGTGGCGCTCGCCCAGCTCAACGTGGCCCACAACACCGACTACAGCATGGTCATGGCCGGTGTGCTGCTGGCCTCCGTCCCGATGCTCGTGGTCTTCTCGATCTTCGCCCGAGGCTTCATCGCGGGTGCGACGGAAGGGGCTGTGCAGGGCAGCTGAGCCGTTGAGGTTGCGAGAGAGGTGAGAAATGACGGATGTCGATCCGCCGGGGCCGACGGCGCTCGGTGAGCACGCTGAGGAGAGGACGGCAGACGGTGAGAAGCGCGGCAAGGTGCTCGTGGTGGGCCTGGACGGGGTGCGCTTCGACCGGCTGACCCGACCGCCGTTCAAGGCGCCCGTGTTGCACGGGCTGATGGGCGCGGGCTCTCACGGCACCAGTCTGCTGCCCTACGGCGAGGTGGACGGGCAGGCGGAGGACGGGCCGTCGACCAGCATGGCCTACACCGACTCCGGACCGGGCTGGTCGAGTGTGCTGACCGGCGTGTGGCCCGATCGGCACGGGGTGACCGGCAACGACTTCACCGGCGCCGACTACTCCCGCTATCCCGACTTCCTCAGCCGCGCCGTCGCCGCCCGGCCCGGTCTGCGCACCGCGGCCGTGGTGTCGTGGCCCGATCTGGTCCACCGCGGCACGCTCGGCCCTGCCATCGGCCGACGGGTACTCCACGACGGCGAGGCACAGGGTTACGAAGCCGCGGACCGCCTCGTCGCCGACACCGCCGCGCACTGGCTCACGCACGGCGACCCGGACGTCGTGTTCGTCTACTTCGGCGCCGCCGACGAAGCCGGTCACGCCACGGGCCCCCTCAGCCCCGCCTACGACCACGCCCTCCTCTCCCAGGACGCCCACCTCGGGCGGCTGTTGGGGGCGATCGACTCCCGACGCTCCCACCCCGGGCGCGCCGGCGAGCACTGGACCGTGCTCGTCACCACGGACCACGGCCACCTCGACACCGGTGGCCACGGCGGCGACACCCGTGCCGAGCGAGAGGTCTTCGTCATCCTCGCCGAGCCCGGCGTGCCCGGCGGCACCCCGCTCGACACCCCGCGCCTCATCGACCTGGCCCCCACCGTCCTGGACCGCCTCGGCATCCCCGTCGACCCCGCCTGGGGTCTGGAGGGCCGCGTCCTGCCCAGGACCGCAAGGGCTCCTGAAGGGGACCTCTAGTCGACGTCGACCCGGCCGTCGTCGTCCTTGCCGTCCTTCCGCGAGTGCAACTGGAGCAGGCCGTTGCCATTGCCGTTGCCGCTGCTCTCCGAGGGCCGGCGGCCGTCGGAGGAGTCCGGGCCGTTCAGGTTCTGCCGGACCGAGTCCAGGATCGTCAGGCCCTGCGACACCAGGCCGGCGGCGATCTCGCCGAGACCGTCCGCGCCGTTGAGGACGTTGACATTGGCGCCGGCGAGGCCGCCGGCGGCCTCCTTCACGATCTGGGGGAGCTGGTCGATCAGCATCCGGTCGAGCGCGACCCGGTCGTAGGAGGCCGCCGCCTCCGCCTGGATCTTCATCCGCTGTGCCTCGGCGGCGGCGAGCACCCTGATCCGCTCGGCCTCGGCCTCGGCGGGCTTCACGATCTCCGCCACCAGCTGCTGCTGCCGCAACTTCGACTGGCGCAGGGCCAGTTCCGTCTGCGCGTCGAGGACTTCCTGCTGGGCGTGGGCCTGCGCCAGCGGCCCGGCCTGCGCGGCCTTGGCCTGCGCCCGTTCCACCTCGGCCGAGTACTCCGCCTTGACGATGGCGGTTTGCCGGGCGTACTCGGCCTGGTTGCGGGCCGCGACCTGCTCCGCCTCGACCGAGGCCTGGGTGGCCTGGGCCTGGGCGATCTGGGCCTGCCGCTGGATGGCCGCCTTGTGCGGCGCGGACATGGCGTCGATGTAGCCGGTGTCGCCGTCGTCGATCGACTGGATCTGCAGCGAGTCGACGATCAGGCCGATCTTCGCCATCTCGGTCTTCGAGGTGTCCAGGACCTCCGCGGCGAGCTTCTGCCGCTCGGTGACGATCTCCTCGACCGTCATCGAGCCGATGATGGCCCGCAGGTGACCGGCGAAGATCCGGCCGGTCAGCACCGACATCTGGTCCTGGTCGGAGAGGAACCGCTGGCCCGCGTTGATGATGCTCTCGTGGTCGTTGCCGACCTTGAAGGCGATGACGGCACGGACGTGCAGCGAGATGCCCTGCCGGGTCACACAGGTCTCGGTGACCTCGGACTCGCACATCGACAGGGTGAGGAAACGGGTCTTGCGGAAGATCGGGAGCACGAACTTGCCGTGCCCCGTCACCACTCGGAACGGCGCGCCCCCCAGTCCCCGTCGTCCTCCCGAGATCAGCATTGCCTCGTCGGGAGCGGGAACGCGGTAACCGAACATTGTCTACTACTCCTCAATCGGCGCCGGCAGGGTCGCCGCCGAGCGCGTCCAATGGATCCGCCCACTCGATGACGCCGACCTCGCGGCATCCACGCGATTCGATCACGAGCACGGTCGCCCCCGTGGGCAGGGGATCCTCGGACCAGGCGAGGAAGGTCTCCGAGCCGCCTCTGACGCGCACGAGGATCTCGCCGGGACCCGCGGAACCACGCGTTCCGATGAGCACTGTCCCCGTGCAGCCGATCACGGCCTCGTCCTGCGGCATCACGGCCGTCCTCCATCGTCTGGCCCCAGGATCCCGACGATAGACCCACTGCGGCCGGAGGCCCAACGGGCATGACAATCCGGCCCACCACGCTCCGTTTGTCGCGTCTGCGGCGTGGCCCGTCGGGCGTCGTTTGTTGCGCCGGTGGCGCGGCTCACCGGGCGTCGCTCGTCCCGCCCTCGGCGTGGCCCGTCGGGTGCCGTTTGTTGCGCCGGTGGCGCGGCTCACCGGGCGTCGCTCGTCCCGCCCGCGACGCGGCCCACCACGCGCCGCCTGCCGCGCCCTCGACGCCGCTCACCAGGCGCTGCGTGCCCCGCCTCCTACGCGGTCCACCGCCGCAGCCGGCACAGCCCCCTCGCCCGGGTCCTAACCCGCCGCTGCCCTGGGCTCGCGCGGCAGCCCCAGCACCTTCTCCGCGAGGATGTTCCGCTGCACCTGCGAGGTCCCCGCGTAGAGGGTGCCGGAGCGGGCGATCAGGTACGTCGTAGACCAGGACGCCGAGGAGTTCGCGGCGCCGGGGTCGTCGGTGCGATAGGTGCGCAGGGGCGGGCGGCCGACCGGTACCTGGCCGTGCAGGCCCATGATGTCCATCGCGAGATCGGTGACCTTGGTGTGGTACTCGCTCCAGTACAGCTTGGCGATCGACGACTCGGGGCCGGGCTCGGTGCCCTTGAGCCAGCCGGTGAGGATCCGGTAGCCGAGATAGCGCATGATCTCGACCTTGGACCAGCACCAGGCGATGCGCTGCCGGATCACCGGGTCCTGGTCCTTGCCGTACAGCCGCGTCAGCTCCACGAGGCGTTCCACTTCCGCCTTGAAGAGGATGGGGTTGGTCGCCGCCTCCTCCCCGCGCTCCACGCCGAGCAGGCTCTGGGCGACGGTCCAGCCGTTGTCGACCCCGCCCACGACGAGGTCCGCGCGGGTGCGGGCGCCGTTGAAGAACACCTCGTTGAAGTGGAGCTGCCCGCTCATCATGCGGAACGGGCGCACCTCGACACCGGGCTGGTCGAGGGGGACGAGGAGGAAGGAGATGCCGCGGTGCTTGGGGGCGTCGGGGTTCGTACGGGCCAGGACGAAGATCCAGTCGCTGTGATGAGCACCGGAGGTCCACACCTTCTGGCCGTCGATCACCCATTCCTCGCCGTCGCGCACCGCACGCGTCCGCAGGGAGGCGAGGTCGGAGCCCGCGTCCGGCTCCGAGTACCCCTGGCACCAGGTGTCCTCGCCGCTGAGGATGCGCGGGAGGAAATGGGCCTTCTGCTCGTCCGTGCCCCAGCGCAGCAGCGTGTTGGCCAGCATCTTCACGCCGAAGGTGTCCTGCGGCAGCCCGAACGGCACACCGGCCAGTGCCAGTTCCTCCATGAGCACCACCTGGTGGAGCTTGGTCAGGCCCCGACCGCCGTACTCCTCGGGCCAGGTCAGGGAGAGGTAGCGGCGCTCGGCAAGCAGCCGGCGCCAGTCCCGGGCGAAGGCCCAGGCCGCCTCCTCGTCGAGGGCGCCGATGCCCGTCCAGTCCGGCGGCAGCGTCTCGGAGAGGAACGCCCTGACCTCGGTGCGGAACGCCTCGGTCTCGGGGGGATAGCTGATGTCCACCTGTGTACTCTCCTCGTCCGGTCCCGTGCGCACAGCTCAGTCGCCGTATTGATTGTTTCAGCATAATAGGTTATCTATTTAAGAGGAATAGCGTCGAGCCAGGGCGGGCTGACATGGGACTGCTGGACGGCCGCAACGCGGTGATCACCGGCGGCGCACAGGGCATCGGCTTCGAGATCGCCGGAGTCCTCGGCGCCGAGGGGGCGTCCGTCGTCCTCGGGGACATCAACGAGGACGCGGCGGCGGAAGCCGCCGAACGCCTCGCCAAGAACGGCGTCGCAGCCACCTCGCTGCGCTGCGACGTCACCGACGAGGACGAGGTCGCCGCCCTCGTCGCCCACGGCACCGACATCTTCGGACCGGTCGGCGTCATGGTCAACAACGCCGGGATCACCCGGGACGCGACCCTGCGCAAGATGGCTCTCGCCGACTTCCGCGCCGTGGTCGACGTGCACCTGACCGGCGCCTGGAACGGCACCCGGTACGCCGCCGAGGCGATGCGAGCGCACGGCCAGGGCGGCAGCATCGTCAACATCTCCTCCATCGCCGGCAAGGTCGGCAACTTCGGCCAGACCAACTACAGCGCGGCCAAGGCCGGACTCGTCGGCCTCACCAAGGCCTCCGCCAAGGAGCTCGCGAAGGCGGGCATCCGCGTCAACGCCGTGCAGCCCGGCCTGATCCGCACCGCCATGACCGAGGCGATGCCTCCGGCCGCCTGGGACGCGAAGCTCGCGGAGATCCCGATGGGCCGCGCCGGCGAACCCGCCGAGGTCGCCCAGGTCGTCCTCTTCCTCGCCTCCGACCTGGCGAGCTACGTCACCGGAGCCGTGGTCGAGGTCACCGGCGGCCGGTACATGTGACCCCTCATGAAAGGCAGTGCTGATGCCCGCCCTCCTGCGTGACGCGGTGATCTGCGAGCCCCTGCGTACCCCCGTCGGCGGCTACGGCGGCGTCTTCCGCGACGTGACGGCGGCCGAGCTCGCCGCCACGGTCGTCCGCGCCGTGCTGGAACGCACCGGCATACCGCCCGCAGCCGTCGACGACGTCCTGCTGGGCCAGTGCTACCCCAACGGCGAGGCCCCGGCCATCGGCCGCGTGGCCGCCCTGGACGCCGGTCTGCCCGTAGAGGTCCCGGGACTTCAGATCGACCGCCGCTGCGGCTCCGGACTCCAGGCGATCATCACCGCCGCGATGCAGGTGCAGACCGGCGCCAGCGACCTCGTGCTGGCCGGGGGTGTCGAGTCCATGAGCCAGGCCGAGTTCTACACCACTGACGTCCGCTGGGGTGTACGCGGGGCGGGCACCACCCTGCACGACCGGCTGGCGCGCGGGCGCGTCACGTCCGGAGGTGTCAACCACCCTGTCGCCGGGGGCATGTTGGAGACCGCCGAGAACCTCCGGCGCGAGTACGCCATCCCCCGCGAGGAGCAGGACCGACTCGCCCTGCGCTCCCACGAGAAGGCCGTCGCGGCCCAGCGGGAGGGCCGGTTCGCCGACGAGATCGTGCCGGTCACCGTACGGTCCCGGAAGGGGGACACGGTCGTCGACACCGACGAACACCCGCGCCCCGGCTCCTCGTTGGAGAAGCTCGCGTCGCTGCGTCCCGTGCTCGGCCGCCAGGACCCGGAGGCGACCGTCACCGCGGGCAACGCCAGCGGCCAGAACGACGGCGCCGCGCTCTGCGTCGTGACCCACCCCGAGCGCGCCGCCGAACTCGGCCTGCGACCGCTGGGCCGCCTGGTCTCCTGGGCCGTCGTCGGCGTACCACCCGAGACGATGGGCATCGGCCCGGTACCCGCCACCGCCCGGGCCCTGGAGCGAGCCGGACTCAAACTCGCCGACATCGACCTGATCGAACTCAACGAGGCCTTCGCCGCCCAGGTACTGGCCTGCACCCGCGAATGGGGCCTGGCCGAGACCGACTTCGAACGGTTCAACGTCAACGGCTCCGGCATCTCGCTGGGCCACCCCGTCGGCGCCACCGGCGGCCGCATCCTGGCCACTCTGCTGCGCGAACTGGACCGCCGTCAGGCCCGCTACGGCCTGGAGACCATGTGCCTCGGCGGGGGCCAGGGCCTGGCCGCGGTCTTCGAACGGCCCACCGACGCAACCCACGTTCATGGAGGACGCTGACATGCCCGGACTGATCGCATACGGCGCCTACGTGCCGTACCACCGCCTCGCGAGGACGGATGTCGCAGCCGCCCTGGGCGGCAAGGGAGGCAAGGGAACCCGCGCGGTCGCGGGCTACGACGAGGACACCACGTCCATGGCCGTCGAGGCGGCCCGCGGCGCCCTGGACCGCGACGGGCTGCGCGCCCGCGTCAGCCAGCTCTTCCTCGCCACCGCCGCACCCGCCTATCTCGACAAGACCAACGCCACCGCCGTGCACGCCGCGCTCGGCCTCGACCGGCACGTGCTCGCCGCCGACATGGCCGGCTCCGTGCGCTCGGGCCTCGGCGCCCTGGTCACCGCCGCACGCTCCCCGGTGCCGACCCTGACGGTCCTGTCCGACCTGCGCACCGGTCTGCCCGGCGGCAGTGACGAGGTCGCGGGGGGCGACGGCGCGGCGGCGTTCGTCTTCGGCGGACACCGCAACGGGGCGCCGGTCATCGCGGAGCTGCTCGCCCACGACACGGTCAGCGACGAGATCCTCGACCGCTGGCGGCTGCCGGGGGCGCCCGTCTCCCGGGTCTGGGAGGAGCGCTTCGCCGAGGAGATCTACGTGTCCCTCGCGGACAAGGCGCTCACCGCGGCCCTCGACCACGCAGCGGTGGACATCGGCTCGATCGACCATTTCGTGGTCGCGGGGCTGCACGCGCGCGCGTGCGCGGCGGTCCGGCGCACGGCCGGGGTCCGTCCCGAGGCGGTGACCGCGGACCTGGCCGGAGTGATCGGCAACGCCGGCACCGCCCAGCCGGGCCTGCTCCTCGCCGACGTCCTGGATCGGGCCCGACCCGGCGAGCTCATCGCCCTGCTGGTGCTCGGCGACGGCGTCGGAGTCCTGCTGCTGCGTACCACCGACGCGCTCCCCGCACACCGCGCGGCCCGTCCGGTCGCCGCGCAGATCGCCCAGGGCAGCGCCCCGATGCCGTACGCCACGTACCTGTCCTGGCGCGGTCTCCTCGACCGTGAACCGCCCCGCAGGCCGGACCCCGAGCCGCCGTACGCCCCGCCCGCGCACCGCCGCACCGCCTGGAAGTACGGCTTCGTGGCCTCCCGGTGCGAGAAGTGCGCGACCCGGCATCTGCCGCCGGACCGGGTGTGCACCTCCTGCCACAGTGTCGACGCCATGACCGACGAGCCGATGGCACATGTGCAGGGCACGGTCGCCACGTTCACCGTCGACCGCCTGGCGGCAACGCCGAGCCCGCCGATGCTCGTCGTGGTCGTCGACTACGACGGCGGCGGCCGGTTCCGCTGCCAGCTCACCGACGCCACCGAGGCCGACGCCGTCATCGGGGCCCGGGTGGAGATGACGTTCCGGCGCACGGTCACGGCGTCCGGTGTCCACAACTACTTCTGGAAGGCCCGGCCGGTACGGACGGGCGAGGCTGAGGAGACACGCTGATGGGCTCGCACGGAATCAGGGACCGGGTCGCGATCGTCGGCATGGGCTGCACGCCCTTCGGCGAGCACTGGACCCGCTCGGCGGACGACCTGCTGATCGACGCCGTCGGCGAGGCGGTCACCTCGGCCGGCATCACCCTCGACGACATCGACGCCTACTGGTTCGGCACCCAGGCCTCCGGAGTGTCCGGACTGACCCTGAGCCGGGCGCTCCACCTGCCCAACAAGCCGGTCACCCGCGTCGAGAACATGTGCGCCACCGGCTCCGAGGCCCTGCGCAACGCCTGCTACGCCGTCGCCTCCGGGGCGTACGACGTGGCGATGGCCGTCGGCGTGGAGAAGCTCAAGGACTCCGGGATGTCCGGGCTGTCCGGTACGGCCATCCCCGGCGCCGGCGACGACAGCCGCGGGGAGATCACCGCCCCGGCCAACTTCTCCCTCCTCGCCCCCGCCTACGCCGACAAGTACGGCCTGGGGGAGGAGGAGATGAAGGACGTCATGACCCGGATCGCGTGGAAGAACCACTACAACGGGGCCCGCAACCCGCGCGCGCAGTTCCGCAAGGAGGTGCCGCTGGAGCGCATCAAGGCGGCCCCGATCGTGGCGGGCATGCTGGGTGTGTTCGACTGCTCGGGTGTCTCGGACGGCTCGGCGGCGGCGATCGTCGTACGCGCCGAGGACGCCTACCGGTACACCGACAAGCCGATCTTCGTTAAGGCGCTGTCCTTCGCCGCGGGGCCGGCCGACGGGCTCCTCGACCCGGAGTACGACTTCACCACCTTCCCCGAGGTCGTCGCCTCCGCGCAGGAGGCGTACCGGCAGGCCGGCATCACCGACCCGCGCACCGAGCTCGCGCTCGCCGAGGTCCACGACTGCTTCACGCCCACCGAGCTGGTGCTGATGGAGGACCTGGGCTTCTCCGAGCGCGGTCAGGGCTGGAAGGACGTCGCCAGCGGGGCGTTCGACCTGGACGGCTCCCTGCCGGTCAACCCGGACGGCGGCCTGAAGGCGTTCGGCCACCCCATCGGCGCCTCCGGGCTGCGCATGATGTTCGAGGCGTGGCTCCAACTGCGGGGCGAGGCACCGGCCGAGCGGGCCCTGAAGTCCGTGGCCGAAGGACGCTCGCTCGCCCTGACCCACAACCTCGGCGGCGGACCCGGCGAGTGCGTCTCGTTCGTGTCGGTCGTCGGAAGTCAACTCACCGAGTAGAAAAGGCGGTTCGCAATGACGCGACTCCAGGACAAGATTGCCGTCGTCACCGGGGCCGCGTCCGGCATCGGTGCGGCCACCGCCCGCCGCCTGGCGGCCGAAGGCGCCCACACGGTGGTCGCCGACCTGAACCTCGACGGCGCCAAGGCGGTGACGGAGGAGATCCGCGCCGCCGGGGGCTCCGCGACGGCGGTCGCCGTCGACCTCGGTGACGTGGAGAGCGTACGGGCCATGGTGGCCACGGCGGTCGAGACGTACGGCGGTCTCGACGTCCTGCACAACAACGCGGCGGCCACCCACCTGGCCGCCCGTCAGGACCTCGCCGTCGTGGACGCCGACCCGGCGGTCTGGGACGACACGATGCGCATCAACCTGCGCGGGACCATGGTCGCCATCCAGGCCGCCGTCCCGCACATGATCGCGCGCGGCGGCGGTTCCATCATCAACACCTCGTCCGGAGCAGGGCTTTCGGGCGACCTGCGCAACCCGGCGTACGGCGCGTCCAAGGCCGCGCTCATCAACCTCACGCAGTACGTCGCCACCCAGTACGGCAAGCAGGGGGTGCGCTGCAACGCCATCGCGCCGGGGTTCATCGTCACGCCGGCCAGCTCAGGTTCGGCGCACGGGGCGATCCGTGAGGCGATGCTGCGCCATCACCTCACGCCGCGCCTGGGGCGCCCGGAGGACGTCGCGTCGGCGGTCGTCTTCCTCGCCTCCGACGAGTCGGCCTTCGTCACCGGGCACACCCTGCGGGTGGACGGCGGGCTGCTGTCCCATCAGCCGTATGTCGCGGATCTGCGCGACGCCTGACACGGCCCCTGTCACTGCCACCGGAGGCGCTGATCCCAGCGCCTCCGGTTTTCGCCGTCGTCCGGACCCTCAGGCCAGCGTCTCCGGCTCCAGATCGCCCAGGTAGGCGGCCCGTACCGCCGGATCGCTCCGGACCTCCTCCGGCGTACCGGCGCAGATCCGGCGCCCGAAGTCCAGGACGACGACCTGGTCGCAGACGCTCATCACCATGTCGACGTCGTGCTCGACGAGCAGCACCCCCATGCCCCAGTCCTCGGCGAGCCGCCGTACCAGGTGGGCCAACTCCCGGGTCTCGTCGTCCGACAGGCCCGCCGCCGGTTCGTCGAGGAGCAGCACGGACGGCGAGGCCGCCACCGCGCGGGCGATGGCCAGCAGCCGGCGCTCGCCGTACGACAGGTCGCCCACCGGCCGGTCCAGACTCTCCTGGAGACCGAACTCCCGTACCGCGACGAGCACATGGGCGGGCAGCGGGCGGCTGCCGGGACGGACCAGGTCGGTGAGGTACGCCCACCGGCCGGGCCGGTCGCAGGCCGCGTACAGGTTGTCCAGGACGGTCATGTCCTCGAACAGCTCCAGCGACTGGAAGGACCGGCTCAGGCCGGCGGCGGCCCGCCGGTGGACCGGGAGCCGGGTCGCGTCCCGGTCGCCGAGGCGCACACTGCCCGACGCGGCCCGGGTGAAGCCGGTGACCGCGTCGATGGCGGAGGTCTTTCCGGCGCCGTTCGGTCCGATGAGCCCCACGACCTGGCCCGGCCCGACGTCCAGCGAGAGTCCGTCGACGGCGACGACACCGCCGTAGCGGACGGTGAGGTCCCGTACCTGGAGGGGGAGCGGGGCGGCACGTTTCACGCTCGCGGCGGCCGACAGTTCGGCCGTCGGGACGGGCGCCGACCGCTGCGGGGGCACCGTGCGTCGGTTCCCCGCAGGCCGTTTGCCGAGCCCCTTCCCGATGCCGTCCTGGTTGCCCACCAGCGTCAGCACCAGGATGATTCCGCCGATCAGCGGCATCCACTCACTGAGCCCGGGCAGCACGAGGTCCCCGAACCGGGCGCCCACCGTGCCCGCGGCGAAGGTCGCGCCGAACAGCGGGCCGACGAGGAAACCGACACCGCCGATGACCGCGAGGCCGAGCGCGGTGATGGAGTTGAAGCTCGCGAAGTCGGACAGGACGACCGAGGTCGAGCGGAAGCCGGTGAGCACTCCGGCGAGTGCGGCGATGGCCGCGGACAGGCCGAAGGCGTAGAGCTTGGCGGCGCGTACGTCGATGCCGAGGGCGGCAGCGGCCCGCTCGTTCGCCCGTACGGCGATCAGCCGGCGGCCGGTCCGGCTGCGCCGCACGTTGGCGACCACGAGGGTGGCGGCGACGAACAGCACGAGCACCACGGCGGCGTACCGCTGCGGATGGTCGACGCCGGAGATGCTGATGCCGAAGAGG
The DNA here is from genome assembly GCF_044456945.1 of Streptomyces sp. NPDC050759. Taxonomy (NCBI): domain Bacteria; kingdom Bacillati; phylum Actinomycetota; class Actinomycetes; order Kitasatosporales; family Streptomycetaceae; genus Streptomyces; species Streptomyces sp. NPDC050759. The sequence continues at coordinate 581,304 of NZ_JBITGI010000003.1, forward strand.
GTCTGCTTGCCCACCGCGATGCCGTCGCTGCCGGGGGTCGTCGACAGGTCGGTGTTCTGGAAGACCATCGCCTCCAGCGTGGTGCCGAGGCCGAGCGTGATGATCGCGAGGTTGACGCCGCGGGTGCGGACCGCGGGGAGCGCGAAGAGCAAGCCGATCGGCACGGTGCCCAATACCCCTGCCAGCAGGGCGAGTTCGAAGGGCCAGCCCCAGTCGGCTGCCGCGTGTCCGGCGAGGAAGGCACCGGTCCCGGCCAGGGCGTAGGCCGCGAGAGAGACCTGTCCCGCGTACCCGGTGACCACGACGATCGACAGGATGATCAGTGACAGCACCAGGGTGGTGGTGATCGCGTCGGCCCACAGCGGTGTCGCCAGGCTCACCAGCGTCAGTCCGACCACGACGGCGATCGCCAACGGCAGCGGGCGGACCTTTCCGGTGCCCAGTCCGGGAAGCCGGTCCAGGAAGGTGCCGCGCAGCGGCAGCGCCCGGCCGCGTGCGACCAGCACCAGGGCGATGAAGAGGAAGGGGACCGAGGCGGCGAGCCCGGTGACGTCGGAGCCGAAGCGGGTCAGTTCGGACTGCACGACGCCGATGACCAGGCCACCGGCCAGCGTGACGGGGAACGAGGAGAACCTGCCGACCAGGGCCGCGGCAAGGGCGCTCAGCAGGAGGGTGGTCAGTCCGGTCACCGACAGGCCGATGACCGGCACGATCAGGATGGCCGTCAGGCCCGCGAGGGCCGAGCCCAGGGCCCAGTTGCCGGTGGCGATCAGGTCCGGGGACCAGCCGAGCGAGGCGGCCGCGCCCTCGTTCTCCGCGACCGCGCTGGTGCCCAGGCCGAACAGGGTGCGCTTGTAGAGCAGGTGGAGGAGCACGGTCACGGCTACCGCGATGGCGATCAGCCACATGCGGTCCTCGGAGACCGTCGCCCCGGCGATCGTGAGCAGCTTGGTGGGCAGCTTGCCCGGCACCAGCTCCAGGCCGTCGCCGTAGCGCTTGACGGCGATCGCGGTGATCACGATGAAGACCGCCAGCGTGCCGACCAGGCGGGCCAGTGAGGACGCTCTGCGCAGCGGGCGGAGCACCAGAAGGTGGGTGAGCACGCCCAGCACGGCGGAGGTGAGCACGCCGCACGCGGTGGCGGGCCAGTACGGCACGCCGTGCTGGGCGGCGAGCTCCCACTGGACATAGGCCCCGGCCATACCGATCGCGCCGTGCGCGAAGTTCAGGACGCCGGAGCCCCGGTAGACCAGCACGATGCCGTGCGCGGTGAGTGCGTAGAGGGCGCCGAGCCCGAGGCCTAGCAGCGCGAAACGCAGGACGTCGTCCATCGAGGAACCTCCCGAGGCAGGGGCGAGACAGTGTATTCATTTAAATAATTGTGCCGAGAGTACTTCACTAACCACAAAACAGACCCCATGCTGTTCGCCATCTCGACGACGAGCCCAGCGGAGGAACCATGAACCACTCACGCCGACGCAGAACCGCCGCAGCGAGCTGCCTCGCGGTCACCGGAGTCCTGCTCGCCGCCGGCTGCGGGGGAGAGGCGTCCGGCAGTTCGAAGGAGGAGACCTCCACCCTGAAGGGCACACCCGTCAAGGTGATGGTCTGGACGCCGGAGGACACTCAGGGCAGCGCCCAGCCCGGGGTCCGGCTCACCGCCCAGGCCTACGAGAAGTGGATCAACGCCAACGGCGGCATCAAGGGAGCCCCGCTGAAGGTGCTCACCTGCAACGAGAAGAACAACCCCGACGAGGCCGAGAAGTGCGCCCAGCAGGCGGTCTCCGAAAAGGTGGTCGCGGTCGTGGGTTCCTACAGCCTCGCCGGCGATCGCTACATGCCCATCCTGCAGAAGGCCGGCATCCCGTACCTCGGCGGCACCGGCGTCTCGGCGGCCGAGTTCTCCAACCCGCTGTCGTTCCCGGTCAACGGCGGCACCCCGGTGATCTTCGCGGCCCACGGTCGGCAACTGGTGCAAAGCGGCTGCAAGAAGATCTCCGGCGTGCGCTACGACGTGGCCGCCGCCGCCGTCGTCTCGCAGTTCCTCACCGTCGGCGCGGTCTCCGCCGGAGCGCCGGCACCCAAGGACATCAAGGTGCCGCTCACCGCCACCGACCTCGCCCCGCAGGTCGCCGCCGCCACCAAGGGCAGCGACTGCGTGAGCGTCATCATGGGCACCGCCTCGGGCCTGTTCGTGAAGTCGTACGTGCAGTCGGGCGCCAAGACGAAGCTCGGCAGCGTCGTCGGCAACCTGACCCCGCAGCTCGCCGAGAGCACGGGCGGAGCCGGCGGCCCGCTGGAGGGCGCCGCGATCACCGGCTACTTCCCGCCGACCTCCGACGCCGCCTGGAAGGACTTCCTCGCGGCCACCAAGGGCGACAAGGACATCGACACCACCAACGGCGCCAACGAGACGACCTGGGTGGCCTTCAAGGTCTTCACCGAGGCCGCCAAGAAGCTCCCGGCGATCACGGCCAAGGCCCTGGTGCAGGAGCTCGACACCGCCCCGGGCATCGACACGGGCGGACTGACCCCGCCGCTGAGCTGGAAGGCGTCCACGGCCCTGCCGATCAAGGGGCTGAACCGCATCCACAACACCACCGCCACCGAACTGACCATCCGCGACGGGAAGATCGAGTGGGCCAAGCCCGGTTCGACCTTCGTCGACGTCCGCAAGGTCCTGACGGCCCTGCCGTCCAGCTGAGGAGCAGGCCCGTGCCCGACACCGACGCACCCCTGATCGAAGCTCGCTCCCTGTCCGCCGGATACGGCAGCCAGCCCGTCGTCCGCGACCTCGACCTCGAGGTCCGGCCCGGCGAGGTCGTCGCCCTGCTCGGCCCCAACGGCGCGGGCAAGACCACGACCCTCCGGGCGCTCTCCGGCAGCCTCGCCCCCATGGGGGGCGAGGTGCGGTGGCTGGGCGAGCCCGGCCGGACACCGCTGCACCGCCGTGCACGCCAGGGTCTGGCGTACGTCGGTGAGCGGGCGGTCTTCACCCGGCTCGACACCGCGGACAACCTGCGGGTCGGCCGGGTGAGGTCCCAGCAGGCGCTGGAACTCTTCCCCGAGCTCGAGAAGCGCCTCACCACCGGCGCGGGCATGCTGTCCGGCGGCGAGCAGCAGATGCTGTCGCTGGCCCGCGCCCTGTGCCGCGCGCCCAAGCTGCTCCTGGCGGACGAACTCTCCCTCGGTCTCGCCCCGTTGGTGGTCGACCGTCTCCTGCGCGCGGTGCGGGAGGCGGCCGACCGCGGCCTCGGCGCGCTGCTGGTCGAACAGCACGTCCGCAAGGTGCTGGACATCGCCGACCGCGTCTACGTCCTGCACCGCGGCCGCGTCACCATGACCGGCACCCCGAAGGAACTGCGCGGCAACCTCGACGCGATCGAGTCGTCGTACCTCGCGCAGACGGCAGCGGAAAAGACCACGTACGCAACCGATTGAGGTGAACGCTGTGCCAGGCGCACGCGAGCAGATCCGATCCCTCGTCCTTTCCGGCGACACCTTCGACCAACCAGCCGGCGAACTGAGGGAGTTGCAGCTGGAGGCCGCCCGGGAGACCTTCACCGCCCACCGCGAGCGGGTTCCGCTGCTGCGCACCCGGGCGGCGGAGACCGGAGTCGACGAGGTCACCGGCCTCGACGACCTCGTGCCCCTGCTCTTCTCGCACACCAGCTACAAGTCGTACCCCGTCTCCCTCATCAGCGCGGGCCGCTGGGACCGGCTCCTGCGCTGGTACACGACCGTCTCGGCGGTCGAGCCCGGCGACGTCGACATGGACGGCGTCCGCGACATCGACGAGTGGACCGACCGCATCACCGCCGCCGGCCACCGCCCGTACATCACCAGCGGCACCTCAGGGAAGGTCTCCTTCCTCAACTGCGATGCCAGTGACCTGAGTTTCCTGCACGACATCCTCGAGAACCTCACCTGCTGGCCCGACCCCCTGCCGCCGAAACCCACCCGCCGCGGCTATCTGCTCGCACCCGCGAGCGGCCCGATGCGCTCCATCGACGGCTTCCGCCGGCACGCCGACGTCTTCGCCCAACCCGGCGAGACCCGGCTGCTCACCGAGGACCCGATGCGGGTGTCCGAGCTGCTGAGCAGCGCGCTGCTGCGCCGCCGGATCGCGGAGGGCGCCGCCACCCCGCAGGAGATCAGCGCCTTCGAGTCCGTGTCCGAGTCCCGCGAGGGGGAACTGGGCACGGCCATGACCGCGATCGTCGACGACATCGCCGCACACCGCGACGAGCCGCTGCTGATCGCCGGCATGAACAACCAGCAGTTCACCCTCATCCAGGCCCTGCGTGCCCGCGGCGTCCCCGACGGCAGCCTGCACCCGGACACGCTGGTCCTCAGCGGCGGCGGCAACAAGGGCCGCGCCCTGCCCGACGACTACCAGCAGCAGCTCACCGCCTTCTACGACGGTGTCCGCCGCGTCCGCAGCTACGGCATGACCGAACTCCAGGGCTCCTGCCTCGCCTGCGAGCAGGGCAACTACCACGTGCCGCCCTGGGTGATCCCCCTGGTGCTCGACGAGCCCGGCGAGAGGCTCCTCAACCCCGAACACGGTGTCGTGGAGGGACGGTTCGCCTTCCTTGACGTCTCCCTGGAGGGCCGCTGGGGCGGGCTGATCAGCGGCGACCGGGTCTTCGTGGACTTCTCGCCGTGCGCCTGCGGCCGCCCGGGACCGGCGGTCCTGCCGGACATCCGGCGCTACGGCGACCTCGGCGGCGACGACAAGATCACGTGCGCCGCGACACTCGACTCCTATGTGCGGGGGATGATCCACTGATGAGCGGCACCACACTCGACGACACCACGGCCGTCGTCCACGTGATCCGGGGCGAGGTCGATCAGAGCGCCCCGGTCGATCTCGGCCGGTTCACCGCACCGGCGCTCGACCTGGACCGCCTCGTGTGGCCCCGCACCGAACCGGGCCCCGCCTTCCACGTGCCCGTGGCCGAGATCGTCGACCTGCTCGTGGAGACCGGCGAGGCCCTCAAGGCGGACCGCGACGGCCTGCTCGCCGAGGCCCTGGAACGGATGGTCCCGGTCAGTCCGCTGCCCGCGGAGGTGCTGGAGCGCGCCTACGCCGTGCTGTGGCGCAGCTTCCAACGCCCCGGCCTGTACGCCCAGATCGACCACGAACTCGGCGGTGCGGACGTGCTCGACGGCTGGCGCGAGGTACGCCTGCCCGACGACCGCATCGCGGCCACCCGCGCGTTCCCGCCCCGCCTGGTGCACATCATCGCCGGCAACGCACCCGGAGTCGCGGCGATGTCCGTCGTGCGCGGCGCGCTCACCAAGGGCGTCAACCTGCTGAAACTGCCTTCGAACGACCTGTTCACCGCGACCGCGATCCTGCGGACCATGGCCGCGGTCGCCCCCGGTCACCCGGTGGTGCGCTCGTTCTCCGCGGTGTACTGGCGCGGCGGTGACGAGACGGTGGAGAGTGCGCTGTTCCGACCGCAGTTCTTCGACAAGCTGGTCGCCTGGGGCGGCGAGGCCACCATCCGCAGCGCGGTGAAGTACGTCGGCCCGGGGTTCGAGCTCGTCTCCTTCGACCCCAAGACCTCCATCTCGATGATCGGCCGCGAGGCGTTCGCGTCCGAGGAGTCCCTGGCCCGGGCGGCCGACGCGGGCGCGGCCGACGCCACGTTCTTCAACCAGCAGGCCTGCGTGGCCAGTCGCTTCCAGTTCGTCGAGGGAACCTGGGACGACGCCGACCGCTACGCCGCCCTGCTGTGCGAACGGCTGGGAGTGGCACGGGAGTTCAGCTCGGCCGGCGGTCCACGGGTCGCCGGGGAACTCCGCGAGGAGATCGACGTCCTGCGCTCGATGGATCCCGAGTACCGGGTGTGGGGCGGCTACGACGGCCGGGGCCTGGTCATCCGCTCACCGGAACCCGTGGACTTCCACCCCGACGGAAAGATCGTCGACGTCGTCCCGGTCGCCGCCCTGGCCGACGCGGTCACCCACGCCGGCGTCGCCACGCAGACGGTCGGCGTGTACCCCGACGCCCGCAAGGCGGAACTGCGCGACGCCCTCGCCTGCGCGGGCGTACAACGCGTGGTTTCCCTCGGCAAGGCGGGCGGCATGCCGCCGGGCCTCTCCCACGACGGCTTCTATCCCCTGCAACGGCTCATGCGGTGGGTGAACGACGAGTGACGGCTTCCGCCGCGGAGAACCCGGCGCCCTGCGGTACACCCGGACCGCGAGACCGGCCGGCCGGACGAGACCGGACAGCCGGAAGAACGCGACCACCGGCGCCGGTCTGACCTTGCGCGGGGCGAAGAGTTCTGGACGACCGCGGGACGGGTACCAGTAGGCGGTCGATCCGGTGGGGAGGGTGCCTCCAGCGCCCACACCGGCGATCCGACGCGGTGAGGGCTGTCTGCCCGCCTCGCCCGTCGCAGGGCGGCCCTCGGTCAGAGGTCGAGCGCCAGCCGCAGGTCGAACCTCCCCGTCGCCGGGGCGGCGCTCATGACCCGGCGCCTCGCCAGCTGCCGACCCGAGCCTGGGCCCGCGGTCAGAGGTCGAGCGCCAGCCGCAGGTCGAACCTCCCCGTCGCCGGGGCGGCGCTCATGACCCGGCGCCTTGCCAGCTGCCGGCCCGCCTCGCCCGTCGCCGAGCGAGCCTCGGTCCGCGGTCAGAGGTCGAGCGTCAGCGGCAGGTCGAACCTGCCCGTCGCCGGGGCGGCGCTCATGACCCGGCGCCTCGCCAGCTGCCGGCCTGCCCCGCCCGTCGCCGGGCGGGCCTGGGCCCGCGGTCAGAGGTCGAGCGTCAGCGGCAGGTCGAACCTGCCCGTCGCCGGGGCGGCGCTCATGACCCGGCGCCTCGCCAGCTGCCGGCCTGCCCCGCCCGTCGCCGGCCCGCCTCGCCCGTCGCCGGCCCGCCCCGCCAAGGTCAGAGGTCGTGCACCAGCCGCGGGTCGACCCCCATCACCGGGACCGGACCGAGCACCACCTCGCCGAGTGGACCCGCGCCCGCACAACCGGCTCACTGCGCCGGACGGCGTCCGCTGCTCTCCCGCACCACCAGTTCCGTCGCCACCTCCACCCGCGTCGTCTCCGGCTGCTCCCCGGACAGCAGCCGCAACACCATCCGGGCCGCGAGTGCCGTCATGTCGGCCAGGGGAGTGCGGACCGTCGTCAGGCGTGGGGTCACCCAGTCCGCGAACGGCAGATCGTCGAAGCCGACCACACTGACGTCGGCCGGGATGCGCAGGCCCAGTTCGGCGGCCGCCCGGTAGGTGCCCAGCGCCTGGTGGTCGCTGCCGGCGAAGATCGCCGTCGGACGGTCCGGCAACGCCAGGAGCTCCAGGGCGTGTTGGTGCGCGAGGTTGTGGGTGAAGTCGCCGTAGCGCACCAGCTCGGCGTCGAAGGGGAGACCGGCCTCGGCCAGCGCGGAGCGGTAGCCGTCGACCCGGGCCCGGGAGGTGAGCCGGCGCTCCGGACCGCTGATGATCGCGATGCGCCGGTGGCCCAGCTCGATGAGGTGGCGGGTCGCGGCCAGTCCGCCGGGCCAGTTGGTCGCACCCACCCACGGCGTGCCCGGAGCGGGCTCGTCGATCGGCATCACCAGCGCGAACGGGATGCCGAGCCGGCTCAGCTCCTCGTGCTGCTCGGGCGTCAGTTCGGGCACCACGAGAATCGCCCCGCGCGTGGAGCGGGTGGCCAGCGAGTCCAGCCACTGACGGGCGCGTTTCGTCCGGCCGTGGGTGGAGGAGACGACCAGCCCCATGCCCGCGTCGTGCAGAACGTCCTCCGCGCCCCGGATCAACTCGACCGCCCAGGGGCTGTCCAGTTCGTTGATGACGAAGTCGATCAGCCCGCCGGGCGGGGCCGCGGTGGCCGCCAGGCGGTGTTTCGCCAGATAGCCGTGCTGCCCCAGCAGACGCTGCACCTTGGCCCGCGTTTCTGCCGATACATCGGATCTGTCGTGGAGAACCTTGGAGACCGTGGACACCGAGACGCCTGCCTGATCGGCGATTTCGGCCAGGGTGCGCCGTCTTGCCTCACCGGATCCTGTCCGAACCGTTGACGTCATCGGATGAATCTCCTACGTTGCCGGGCGATCGAGGTTTGCGAAAACTATCGCAATCCATGCTCCCGACGTAAGACTCCTCGGCGAAAAGGCGGTCCCCCATGAAGAGATGGCGCGCGGCTTCCCTGACCACGGCCGCCGCGGCCCTGGCTCTGGTCCTCTCCGGCTGCGGAGGAACCGGCGGCGGTTCCGGCGGCGGATCGGGTGGCGGCAAGGGCGAGTTGCTGGTCTGGGTGGACAACACCCGGATGCCCGCGGCCCAGCAGTACAAGAAGGCCCACCCCGACCTGAAGATGCGCATCGTCACCATCCCGCCCGACGCGGGCTACGTGCCCACCAAGATCTCGCTCGCCAACCGCACCAAGAGCGGCTGGCCCGACGTCGTCTTCCTGGCCAACCCGGCCGAGGCGGCGACCCTCGCCAGCGAGAAGTTCGGCTACGCGGCCCCGCTCGACGACCTCGTCCCGAAGCCCGTCCGGGACGGCTTCACCCCCGGCTCCCTCGACACCTGCACCTTCGGCGGCAAGACGTACTGCCTGCGCAACGACATCGCCCCCACCGTTCTCTGGTACGACGCGACGCTGATGAAGCGCTACGGCTACCAGGTCCCCAAGACCTGGGCCGAGTACCAGCAGACCGGTCTGAAGGCGGCCCAGGAACACCCCGGGACCATCGTCGGAGCCGTCAACGGCAAGTACGGCGCCGGCATCTACTTCGGCAGTAGCGGCTGCGCCACCCGCGACACACTCAGCCTCACCGAGGTCCACATCGACCTGGGCCAGGCCAACTGCACCCGGGTCGCCGATCTGCTCCAGCCGCTCGCCCGCGAGAAGGCCGTCACCACCGTCGTGCCCATCGACCCGGGCTTCGCCAAGTTCGGCAAGGGCGACAAGATCCTGATGCTGCCCGCCCCGGCCTGGTTCGGCGACTTCATGTTCGCACCCGCCTTCAAGGTGCCCAAGGGCCGGATCGCCGCCGCCCCCATGCCCACCTGGCCCGGCGAGAACAAGCCCTACGCCGGACAGGTCGGCGGCGGCGCCTTCCTCGTCTCCGCACACGCCGGCGGACGTACCAAGGAGGCGGCGGACCTGGTGCGCTGGATGACCACCGACGTGACCCTCCAGGCGAAGCAGCCCACCTACCCCGCCTTCACGGCAGCCGCGACGAAATGGGGCGAGGCCAAGTCGAAGGACCCGTACTACGCCTCCGACCCGATGCCCGCCCTCAGCGCGGCCGCGAACGCCCTGCGTCCCGGTTTCGGCGCGGTCCGCTACGAGGCCGACTGGCAGAGCAGCTTCAACGACACGCTCGTCAAGGCGGTCGACTCGGGCGGCAACCTCCGCAGCGCACTGGCTAGTTGGCAGGACAAGCTGGAGGCGGCGGCCAAGACCACGGGGTACACCGTCGGATGAAAACGCTCACGACACCCCGCCCGCCCACCGTCGCGGCCACACAACCGGTGACACCCCGCCGTCGGCGCCGCCCCGCCCGCAGGGCCGCCGTCTGGATCCTCGTCGGCCCGTACACCGTGTTCCTCGTGGTGTTCGGGCTCGCACCCGCCGGATACGCCCTGTGGACCTCGTTCGTCGATAACGGCTCCTTCACCGGCGGGCGGGACTGGGCGACCGTGTTCGAGGACTACCGGCTTGCCGACGCGGCCGCCAACGTGGCGACCTATCTGCTGCTCTGGCTGCCGATCCTGCTGCTGACCGTCCTGTCCCTCGCCTTCACCCTGCACGCCCGCCCCGGCCGCACGACGAGCGCGCTCCAACTCGTCTACTACCTGCCCGGCGCGGTCACCGGCTCGGCCGCCGCCCTGCTCTGGCTGTTCATGGTCAGCCCGGACAGCAGCCCGTTCTCACCCCTGCTCAAGCTGCTGGACGTCCAGAGCGCCACGGACGCGCTGTCCGGCGGCAGCGTCATCGCCGTCCTCACCGTGATGGGCGTCGCGGTGCACGCCGGCGGCTGGATCGTCGTCCTGTACGGGGCGCTCAACGCGCTCCCGCGAGACGTCCTGGAGGCCGCTCAGGTCGACGGCGCATCGGCCTGGCGGACCATGTGGCACGTCAAGCTGCCGATGGTCCGCACGTACGTCGCCTTCGTACTGATCTCCAGCTTCGCCTCCGGCAGCCAGGTGTTCGTCGAGCCGACCGTGCTGTCCACCGGCGCCCCCGGCCAGATCAGCCCCACCTGGTCCGTCAACCAGCTCGCCTACACCTACGCCACCCAGGACGGCGACTTCGGCAAGGCCGCCGCGCTGTCCCTGGCCATGCTCGCGGTCGGCGTACTGGCCGCCTGGATCGTGATCACCCGCACCCGTATGTACGCCACCGACTCCTCCGACTCCCGGTGAGTGAGGCATGACCGCACTGTCACGCGGCGCCCGCGCCCTGTTCCTGCTCGGCGCGGCCGTCTTCTTCGGACTGCCCCTGCTCTGGCTGCTCCTCGCGCCCACCCGCACGGCCGACGACCTGACCACCGGCTCACCCCTCGGCTTCGGCTCGCTCGGCAACGTGGGCGACGCCTGGTCGCACCTGACGTCGTACAACGACGGCCAGATCACCCTGTGGATCGGCAACTCGATCATCTACGCGGCGGCCAGCGTCGCCATCTCGCTGCTGCTGTGCGTCCCCGCGGGCTACGCACTCGCCAAGCACGACTTCGCCGGCCGCCGGGCCCTGCTCACCTTGTCGATCGTGACGATGATCCTTCCCCCGGCCGCGCTGGTGCTCCCGCTGTACCTGGAGATGTCGGCACTCGACCTCACCGGCACGGTCTGGTCGGTGATCCTTCCGCTGTCGTTCTACCCCTTCGGCGTCTACCTCGCCTTCCTGCACTTCCAGGCGAACCTGCCCGACAGCCTGCTGGACGCCGGACGCGTCGACGGGGCGAGCGAACTGCGGCTGTTCTGGTCCGTCGCGGTGCCGCTGGCCCGCCCCGCCATCGCGCTGATCGCCTTCTTCGGCTTCGTCCGCTGCTGGACCGACTTCTTCCTGCCCTTCGTGATGCTCTCCGACGACCGCACGTTCACCCTCCAGCTCGGCCTGATGTCCCTGCTGCAGTCCACCGGCGCGGTCAACAACTCCAGCGGCTTCGCCGACCTCGACATCCATCAACCGGAGGCGGCCCTGGCCGGACTCGTGGCCTGCGCGCCGCTGCTGATCGGTTTCGTCCTCGCTCAGCGCTTCCTGCGGACTGGGCTGCTGGCAGGAGCGGAGAAGGGCTGATGGACGACGACGCACGCACTGAAATGGCCTTGGAAGTAAGCGACGTGGTGGATCCTCTGGTGTCCCGCTTCAGCGCGGGCCGGGCACGCGTACGGCTCGGCGTGAACACCGCGATCCACGACGACACGGCCGCCGAACTGGAGGCGTTCGCCCGGCCGCTGTGGGGACTGGCGCCTCTCGCGGCGGGCGGACAGGCCGTACCGCACTCCGAGTTGTGGGTCCAAGGGCTCGCCCACGGCAGCGATCCCGCGCACCCCGAGTACTGGGGCGAGCCGGTCGACCACGACCAGCGCATCGTCGAGATGGCCGCCATCGGCTTCGCGCTCGCCCTCGCCCCCGAGCAGTGGTGGGACCCGCTGAGCGGCCCTGAACGCGACCGGCTCGCACGCTGGCTGCTCAGCGCGCTGCCCCGGGAGACCACCGACAACAACTGGCTCTTCTTCCCGGTGCTGATCGGCCTCGGCCTCGACCGGGTGGGCGTGCCCTACGACCGCTCGCTGATCACCACACGCCTCGACCGCCTGGAGACCTTCTGGCTCGGCGACGGCTGGTACGCGGACGGCCCCACCGAACGCCGTGACTACTACGTCCCGTGGGCCATGCACTTCTACGGGCTGCTCCACGACACGCTCACCGGCGGCGGCCGATTCAAGGAGCGGGCGGCCCGGTTCGCCGGTGACTTCCGGCACTGGTTCGCCGACGACGGCGCCGCCGTCCCGTACGGCCGCAGCCTGACCTATCGCTGGGCGCAGGCCGCCTTCTGGGGCGCGCTGCCCTTCGCGGGCGTCGACGTACTGCCGTGGGGCGAGGTGAAGGGGTACCTGCTGCGGCATCTGCGCTGGTGGCAGGGGCGGCCGGTGACCGGGCCCGACGGACTCCTGTCCATCGGATACGGCTATCCGCAGCCCGCGCTGGCCGAGCAGTACAACGCGCCGGGCTCGCCCTACTGGTCGCTGAAGGCGTATCTGCCACTCGCGCTACCGGAACAGCACGCGTTCTGGACCGCGAAGGAGGAACCGGCACCCGCCGCCCTGCCTGCCGTCACCGCCCAGCCGCACGCCGGGGCGGTGCTGATGCGCACACACGGCGACGTCACCCTTCTCGCCGGACGCCAGCACCACCCGTGGGTACGCCATGGCGCCGAGAAGTACGCCAAGTTCGCGTACTCGACCCGCTTCGGCTTCAGCCTGCCGAACGGCACGCTCGGGCTGGAACAGGGCGCGTACGACTCGATGCTGGCGCTGAGCGACGACGGCGGGGCGCACTACCGGGTGCGAGAGGAGCCGGCCGCGCACTACGTCACCGGCGACACGGTCCTCAGCACCTGGCACCCGTGGCCCGACGTGGAGATCACCACCTGGCTGACGGCCGCCGCGCCCTGGCACGTGCGCACCCACCGCGTCCGCACCGCTCGCGCCCTGCACACCGCCGAGGGCGGCTTCGCCGTCGACCGGGACGCGGGCACGGACCGCGGGACCGGGCCGGCGTACGCGCGGGTGTCGGCGCCCGCCGGACTCACCGGACTGCGCGACCTCGACGGCCGGCGCGAGGGCGAGGTCGTCGACTGTCTGCCCGGCACGAACGTCCTCGCCCGACGCACCGCCCTGCCCGTACTCGTAGGCCGACTCCCGCCCGGCGAGCACTGGTTGAGGTGTGCCGTGCTCGGTGCCCCGGCCGGAAGCGAAGCGGAGACGGCGTGGCGAGAGCCCCCGCCCCTCACACACCCGACGACCACCGCACATCCGACGACTGGAGACGGGACTTGAGACTCAGACATCTGTCCGTACTGGCCGCCGCGGCCGCGCTGCTGACCACCCCGGTGCAGGCGCAGGCGGCACAGTCCGGCCACACGTACCACGTCGCCCCGCAGGGCAGCGACCACGCCCACGGCACGCAGGCAAGCCCGCTGCGGACCATCGGCGCCTGCCTCGACCTCGTCCGCCCCGGCGACACCTGCCTGATCCACAAGGGCACCTACCGCGAACAGCTCACCCCTCCCTCCGGTACCGAGGGTGCCCCGGTCACGATCGCCGCGTACGGCGACGGCCCGGTGACCGTCGACGGGACCGAGAAGGTGACCGGCTGGAAGGACGCGGGCGGCGGACTGATCGCCGCCGACACGGACCTGCCGCCCGACCCCGACTTCAACGCGGTGTTCGTGGACAACGCCCGCGCAGCGGAAGGCCGTTGGCCCAACTCCGGCGCCGATCCGCTGAACGCGACCTGGGCCGAGGCCGACACCACCTCCACCGACCAGCACATCGACGACACCGACCTGCCCGACGCCGACTGGACGGGCGCCACCGTGCACCTCTGGGCGGGCTCCAACCCCTGGGCCCAGCAGACCGGCACGGCCAAGGCCTCGGCACCCGGCAAGCTGGACTTCAAGGGCGGCAACTACCGCTGCACCCCGTTGTGCATGGGCAACCAGCCCTACCGCAACTACTACCTCGTCGGGTCGAAGGCCGCCCTCGACCAGCCGGGGGAGTGGTATTACGACAGGACCGCGCACCGGCTCTACCTGGTCCCCCCGAAGGGCGGCATCGCCGGACACACGGTGACCGCCAAGCACCGGCTGTGGGGCGTCGACCTGAGCGACAGCTCGTACGTCACCCTGCGCGGCCTGGACCTGTGGGGAACCTCCCTGCGCACGGGCAAGTCCAGTACGGGAGTCGTGGTCGACCGACTGCACGCCACGTACATCTCCGAGTACTCCACCCTGCCCATGCCGCCGGACAGCGACCTCGCGATCGAGCCGGCCGAGGGACACATCGTCGCCTCCCGCATCCTCGACTCCGGCGTGCAGATCCTCGGCACCGGCAACACCCTGAAGAACAGCGAGATCGCGCAGTCGGCCGGTGACGGCGTCCTGGTGCGCGGCAACGGCAACACCGTCACCAACAACTACATCCACGACGTCGGCTGGATGGGCAGCTACACACCCGGCATCGAGATCAACGGCAACGGCCATACGGTCACCCACAACACGATCCGCCGCACCGGACGGGCGGCCATCGACACCGCCTACCAGATCAACGGCACCGAGTACCACGACAACCGCATCGCCTACAACGACATCTCCGAAGCGATGCGCACCTCCCGCGACGGTTCACCCTTCTACGTGTGCTGCTACCTGAACGGCACCGGAAGCTCCATCGACCACAACACCGCGCACGACTCCAGCGGCCAGAACGGCTACTACGTCGACAACTACTCCGGCCACTTCAAGCTGCACCACAACGTGGCCTGGAACACCGGCGCCCGTGGCGTCTACTTCAACGGCCACACCGGGCCCAGCATCGCCAACGAGGACCACAACTCCAGCTACGGCGTGGGCATCGGTACCGCCTCGTCCGCCCTCGGCGGCGCGACGGACGCGTCCGGCTCGTACTTCAGCAACATCATCGGCCCCAAGCCGGTCACCGCGACCCAGACCGGCAACCCGCTGCCGATCGTCCGCTCCAACCTGATCAGCGCCACCCCCGGCTACACGAACGCCGTCAACGGCGAGCTGTGGCTGACGCCCGGATCGCTGGCCATCGACGCGGGTGAGGTGGTCGACGGCATCACCACCGACACCCTGGGCACGGCTCCGGACCAGGGCGCCTACGAGTACGGCGCGCCCATCTGGTCCACCGGCTGCGACCTGCCCGGCTGCCAGCAGCGGGTGCGGCACGGCAACTGGAGCGCCACCGCCAGCGACGGAAGCAACGCCGCCGTCACCGTGGACGGCGACATCAACAGCCGCTGGACGGGCACCGCCCCGCAGGCCGCCGGCCAGTCCCTGACCGTCGACCTCGGCGAGAGCAAGACGTTCAGCCGGCTCTCCCTCGACGCGGGCCGCGACACCGGCGGCCAGCAGCCATACGGCTTCACGGTCTCCGCCAGCACTGACGGCACGCACTGGGGCGAGCCGCTCGCCCGTGTCTCCGGCCGCTCCTTCACCCAGGACGCGGTGTTCCCCCGGCAGACCACCGCCCGCTATGTGCGCATCACGCTCACCGCGAGCGGACCCACGCCCTGGGTCGTCAACGACATCCGGCTGTACGGCGACGGGCCCGACGCCGCCTCGACGCTCCAGGCCGAAAAGGCCACGACCGTACACGGCGTGGGGCGCGGAACGGCGGCCACCGGAGTCCTCGGCTCCGGTGACTGGGTGGCCTTCCGCAAGGCGAACATCAGCGGAAAGCACCTCACCGTACGACTCAACTCCACCTGCACAAAGGGCTGCTCGCTCCAACTGCGCCTGGACGCACCGGACGGCCCGCTGGCCGCATCGGTGCCCGTCACAGGCACGGGCGACTGGCAGGAGCAGACCGTGACCCTGAAGCGCGAGGTCACCGGCACGCACGACCTCTACCTCGTGGCGAAGGGCACGAGCCGGGTCGCCGCGCTCGACTGGCTGACGATCAGGCCCTGACCCCCGACGACCGGCCGGGCAGCGGGATACGCAATCCCGCTGCCCGGCCACCCCGCCGAATCCGTATCCACGACCAGAAATGGGAGGCAGCCAGGTGACCGCGCCAACAGGGAACGGGATCTCTCGAAGAGGTGTGATCGGCACGGCAGCCGCAGTCGCCGCCGCCGGCTGGACAACAGGGTCAGGCACCGCCTGGGCAGCGCCACCCTCGCCCGAAGGCGCGGAGGATGTGTACGAACGCATGGCCAGAGCCGCCGCCCTGCGCTGGCGGCGGATGCCCGGCGACTGGAAGGACGGCCCCTTCCTCGGCAACGGTCTGCTCGGGGTGCAGGTCTACCGAGGCGCGACGGCCAACTCCGTGAAGGTCATGGTCAGTCACAGTCAGGTGCAGGACCAGCGACCTCAGTGGCGTGCCCCGTACGGCTTCTCCCGTCTGCCCATCGGGCATTTCAACCTCACGCTCGCCGGTGAGGTGACCGGAGTCGACTGGACCCTGGACCTCTGGGACGCGGAGCTGCGCGGCACCGTCACCACCACCCGCGGCAGCGTCCGCTTCTCGATGCTGGTGCACAACGCCCGTACCGCGCTGCTGATCTCCACCCGGCCCAGCGCCGGCGAGGAGACCGCGGCCTGGTCGTTCACGTGGCTGCCCGCCATCTCGCCCCGCGAGAAGGACAAACCCGCCGACTACACGGGCAACCCGGACCCCAGCACCGGATCCGCCGGCACCACCCACTACGTCGAGCAGCCGCTGATCGCGGGCGGCGGATGGACCACCGCCTGGCGCGAACGGCGCGTCGGCAGTGGCAGGTTGCTGGCAGCGCACATCGTCTACGGCTTCCCCGAGGCCCTCTCGCGCACCACGGAGCGGGCCGTCGCCGACGTAGGACGCACGCTCTCCGCGGACCCGGACGAGCTGGTGCGCGTCCACCGCGCCTGGTGGCACCGCTTCTACCGGCGCAGCCTGCTGTCGGTACCGGACAAACGCATTCAGGACTTCTACTGGATCCAGCTCTACAAGGCTGCCTGCGCCACCCGCGCCGGCGGGCCCTCGATGTCCGAGTGGGGACCGTGGTACCCGGAGACGGGCGGCAGTTGGAGCGCCGTCTGGTGGAACCTCAACGTGCAGATCGCCACCTGGCTGATCCAGGGATCCGCTCACCCCGAACTCGACTCCGTCACCTCCACCTTCAAGAACTTCGAGAAGTACCTGCCGCAGTCCGTCCCGCCGGAGTACCAGGACGGCGACACCTACGCCCTCGCCCACCCCTCGGACTGGATGCTGCGCCCCGGCGCCAAGACGGTCGGCATCCCCGGCACCGCCACGAAGACCGACAACAACGGCAACCTCATCTGGGCCATGCACAACGTCTGGCTCAGCTACCGCCACACCATGGACGTGTCGATCGTGCGTGACGTCCTCTACCCGATCCTCGCCAAGGCGGTGAACTTCTACGACCACTTCCTGTACGAGGGCGGCGACGGCAAGCTGCACCTGCCGCTCACCCGGTCGCCCGAGTGGGCCGACGCCACCGACTGCACCTACGACCTCTCCCTGATCCGCTGGGGCTGCGCCACCCTCCTCGACTGCCTGCGCATTCTCCGTACGGACCATCCGCGCGCCGGACGCTGGCGCGAGATCCTCCAGCGCCTGGTGGCCTACCCGCGTGATGAGACCGGCATCAACATCGGCGCAGGCAAGCCGCTCACCGAGTCGCACCGGCACTTCTCGCACATGCTGTGGCTCTTCCCGCTGCACGAGTTGAACTGGGACCGCCCCGCCGACCAGGACACCATCCGGACGACCTTCGACCACTGGGTCAAGGACCGGAGCCTGTGGGCCGGTTACAGCTACGCCGCCGCGTCCTCGATGGCCTCGTTGCTGGAACGGCCGGAGGACGCCCTCGACTTCCTGACCTTCTTCACCGACGGCAACCTCATCAAGAACGCGTGGATGACCCCGAACACCATGTACGTGGAGGGCGGCAACCTGGCCATCGAGAGCCCGCTGACGGCGGCCCAGTCCGTCCTCGACATGGCCGTGCAGAGTCACGGCGGCGTCGTACGGACCTTCCCCTCCGTGTCACAGCGCTGGCCCGACCTGTCGGTCCAAGGCCTGCGTACCCAGGGAGCGTTCCTCGTCGACGCCGACCGATCAGGTGGCCGGACCCGATGGGTGCGCGTCCACAGTGAGGTGGGCGCGCCGCTCGTTCTCGACCACGGCATCGACGGTGCCATCGACGTACGGGACGAACGCGGGCGGCGGCTGCGGTACCGGGAGACGGGACCCGGTCGCATCGAGATCCCGCTCGGCCGAGACGAAACGGCCGTCGTCCTGCCGCGCGGCACAGACCCGGACCTGCGTCCGCGGGACGTGCCGGCCGTCGGCGACGCAAAGCCGTGGGGGCTGCCGGACTGAGTCGTGGCAGCCACGTCGGTGTCGGCCTGTCGTACAGGCCGACACCGAAGAGTTCTGCCGATCATCGGGTGGATCGGCGCCTTCTTTCACCACGTGAGGGCGCACGTCGACGGGCCGAACAGCAGCACTACGCCGAAGTACCCTCAGGGGCTCGGCTCCTCGGGGCGGTCGGACCGTTCTGTTCCCTGATTCAGAGGGGGCCAGGGTGGGGGCGTCCAGGAATCTTGTTCCGGGCAACGCCGCCGGCCTGATCCCGCACCTGCTGGCGGATGGTGGGCAGCCGCAGAGTGCGGCATGCCTGGACCCCATGCCGAGCAAACCCCCGGATCAGGTCGAACCCGTGGGTCATCTCCATGGATGCCAGCGGCGGCGTAGTCGTCGGTGGCCGGCTTCCAGGGACGCCCCGCACCACCGGTAACCCACGCTGACGGCACAGGCCTCGAGCACCACGAGGACCCTGCATGATCGACCAGGTGCCGCCCGGCCACGCCTGCGAGACCACCTCGGCGCGCAGTCGGCCAGGCGGCACGGTCTGCGCGTCACGGCACCCGCCTCCGGCCGGTGCGAGGCAGTCGCCGCCTCAGCACGACGCTGTGGACGTTTGTACGTCGGCGAGCGCTTGGCGCGCGATCTCGCTGAAGTCGTCGCCGGCGGTCGTCTGGCTCCAGCGTTCGAACGCGATGGCGGCGGCGAGCGCGCCGAGTTCTGCGGCCACGCGAGCGGTCAGGTCGGGAATGCCGCGCTCTTTGAGCGCGTCGGTCATGGAGGCGATGAGGGCGAGGTTCTTCAGCGCTTCGCGTTCCTGCAGTTCGGGGTTGGCGGCGATCACCGCCTGTCTACGGGCGATGAGTTCGCGGCGTGCGGGCGTGAAGACTTCCCTGCCGGCCGCTTCCAGCGCGTGAGCGATCGCTTCGAGTGGAGTGGCCGTTTCCGGTGCTGCGGCAATCGCTTCGGTGAGCAGTCCGCTGATCGCGCGGCCGCCGAAGAGTACTTCTCTCTTGTCCTGGAAGTGCCGGAAAAAGGTGCTCTTCCCCAGCCCCGCACGCTGCGCGATGTCGATCACGGTCGTGTTCTCGTAGCCGCGCTCGGCAAAGAGGTCAAGGGCGGCGTGAGCGAGCCGTTCTGCCGCGTTCGGTTCCCAGCGAGCCATGAAAACAGTGTACGGGACTTGGTCCCATCACCCGTGCTACCGTGATGGGACTAAGTCCCGTCATGTGCCCGCCATGTGTCCCGCCATCTCTCTCGTCAGGAGTCCGACAGTGAGCCGAGCTGTGATCTACGAAGCGTTCGGTGGCCCCGAAGTACTGGAGCTGCAGGAAGTTCCCGAGCCGCATGCCGGCCCGGGTGAGGTGCGCGTGCGCGTGACGGCCGCCGGGCTGAACCCGATGGACTGGGGTATCGCCTCGCGACCGGAGGCGGCGGCGCGGTTCGGTATCACCGTGCCGTCCGGCTTCGGGTTCGATTTCGCCGGTGTGATCGACGAGATCGGTGACGCCGCCACGGGCTTTGCCGTGGGTGACCGTGTCTACGGCGGCGCCCTGGGCCGGGCGGTCGCCGACTTCGTGGTGCTGAGGCCCTCTGCCGATTCTCTGTGGCTTACGCCCAAGGGCATCAGCGATGAGGTGGCGAGCACGCTTCCGGTGGCAGGCCAGACCGCTGCCGCCGCCTTGGCGGCGATCGACCCGCGCCCCGGCGACACCGTCCTGATCGGGGGAGCCGCCGGCGGCGTAGGCGTGTTCGCCGTGCAGCTCGCCAGGCTCGCCGGTGCCACCGTGATCGGCACCGCCTCGCCGGGAACCTTCGCGTTCCTGCGGCAGCTGGGGGCCGAACCGGTGGCCTACGGCGCCGGGCTGGCGGACCGGGTCCGGGCAGTGGCGCCCGGCGGAGTGACAGCCGCTACCGACCTGTTCGGCACGGAGGCGGCCGAGGCCGCGCTGGCGCTCGGCGTGACACCCGAGCGCATCTCCACGGTCGCCGCGGGTCCCAACCCTCCCGGCGGCGTACGCGCCACCGGCGGCATCGACGCAGCGCCGGACGCCTCTCAGCTGATCACTGACGCGATCCTCGCCGGCAAGCTCACCGTCCCCATCGCCGCGTCCTTCCCGGTCGAGAAGATCCGCGACGCCGTGACGCTGCAGGCCGGACGCCACGTCCACGGCAAAGTCGTGGTCACGCTGTGACCCACCTCGAAGACCTCATAGGCAAGCGATAAAGGGGTGACGAAGAAGGGGTGACGAAGAAGGGGTTCGGAGATCTCAGGGACAGCAAGCGACTGTCTGCGTCCGGTCCTTGTTCCGACCCGTCAGCAAGGCGCGGCCCAGTGCCGCGGCGACGACCTGGCAGGCCGCTGTGCCCAGCAGCAGAGAGGTGGCCCCCTGGCCGTTGAGGGCACCGGCCGCCGCCCCGGCAGCGGCGAACGTACTTTTGAGACCCGCGTGCTGCGCTTCGGCTGACGGGCCACCGGCGTCAGGTGTCAGGTGTCAGGCATGAGGGTGTCAGGCATGAGCATGCTGACCTCCTGCCCGTTCAGCGATCAAGGCACGTTGGCGACGGCGTTGCGGATGCGGCAGCAGTGGTTACTGCCAGGAACGCCGGCAGGAGTGCTGCGGCTGTGCCGGGGTTCCCCTTGAAGATCATTCCCGGCCGGCTGGAGTCGTTCGTGGCCGCGCTGGAGGCGGGCCGCACCTCGTGGTGCCAGCCGCTGGACGCGGTCCGTCTCGGCCTCGACGATGATGTCGCCGAGGCCACCGCCCGGCAGGCCCGCCGCGTCGTGAACCACTTGATCGGCCAGGGCCAGTGGGAGGACGGCGACCCGGACATCCTGGTCGTTTTCGACGTCGGTCCAACGGGTGTCGCCGTGCTGCTGAGCGGCTGGTGTCTGCGCTCGGAAGCTCTGAGCATCCCCTGCACGACCGCGCCGAGCGAGTGGGTTCAGGGGGTTGCGAGATTTGTGCACCTCTGCGCTGAGTGTTCGAGTGTGGATGTCCGCCACGGGGATATATGTGGTGGCGAATGTCCGTTTCGGGCTTCTCGATGCGTCGGCCGACGCAAGGGCCTCTCGGGGCAGTGGGTCGGTGGGGATGGCGGCTGCGGGAGGTCCCCGCCTGTCAGGTTGACCGCATGGCTTCGCTCGAGGACTCGGCCCGCATGCTCCACGCCTTGCTGCGGGGAAGTCACCTGTCCGCGTTCGAGGAGCTGCCGGGCCTGGTGGCCCACCACGCCGACGAGGCCGGGCTGCGCCGGGCAGGTATCTACGTGGCGGACATCCAGGAACTGGTGCTGCGGGAGGCCACCGGGCAGGGCCTGGACGCCGGAGCGGGTGGGCGGGAGCTGCGGATCGACGCCACGCTGGCAGGCCGGGTCTTTCGCGATGCGCAGTCGTACTCCACGCCCGTCGACGACCGGATGCAGCACTGGCTGCCGGTGCTGGACGGCACCGAACGCCTCGGTGTCCTGCGCGTCGAAACTGACGATGAACCGGACGAGCCCACGCGGGCGGCGATGGAGGGCCTGGCTTCGCTGGTGGGCCTGCTGCTGGTCTCCAAGCGTCACCACAGCGACTCCTACGCCCGTCTCACCCGTATCAGTCCGATGACGGTGTCCGCGGAGATGCAGTGGACACTGATGCCACCCCGGGCGTTCGCGAACAAGCGGGTGACCATCGCCGCGACGATGGAACCGGCCTACGCCACCGCCGGTGACGCCTTCGACTACGCCCTGGCCGGAGACACCGTTCACCTCGCGGTCTTCGACGCCATGGGACACGACACCTCAGCCGGGCTGACCGCGAACCTCGCCATGGCCACCTGCCGCAACCAGCGACGCCAGGGCAACAGCCTCGCCGAAGCCCGGGACGCCATCGAAGCCACGCTGATCGAGCAGTTCGCCCAATCCCGCTACGCCACCGCGGTGCTGGCCGACCTCGACCTCAACACCGGTGTCCTGACCTGGGTCAACTGCGGCCACCACCCGCCGGTCCTGATCCGCGGCCGACGCTGGACCACCCACCTGACCTGCACCCCCACCCACCCGGTCGGCACCAACCTCGGCCTTCCCGCGACCTTGTGCCGCGAGCACCTGGAGCCCGGCGACCAGCTGCTTCTCTACACCGACGGCATCATCGAAGCCCGTGACGCCAAAGGGCGCGAGTTCGGCCGTGACCGTTTCGTCGACTTCGTCATCCGCCACCAGGCCGACGGTCTGCCGGCCCCTGAAACCCTGCGCCGTCTGGTCCGGGCTGTGCTCGAGCATCACGACGGGCACCTCAGTGACGACGCCACCGTCCTGCTGTGCGAATGGCACGGCGCCTCTGAGACGGCGGCACCCGTATAGGCAGAGGCACATGTGACGTACGTTCGGTACGTCGGCCTCCGGTAGCCCTGGGGCCGTTACGGTTGTCGGTGGCGCGGTGGAGTGTCGCGGGGTGCCGAGCCGAAGCGGAACCGCCTGATGGGTGTCGGCCATGACGGGGAGAGCCCTTCGCGTGGGGGCGGCCGCGAACCGTTGCCGACATGATGCGAAATCGACGGTTGATCCGGTCGCCGGGGTACTCGCGGCTGACCATCAACCATCAGTCCACTCTGGGAGGTGGCGGGAATGACTACCTCGCCTCACTCGTCGATGGAAACGCATCCCGACATCCTGGACATGCACTGGCGCCACGAGATGGCGGAGCGTGCCACCACTACTCCGCAGGCGCAGGCGGTCGAAGCACTTGCCTTCCTCACGGGGGTGTACCTGGCGGCTTCCCCGTGGATCGCGGGGTTCAACGGCCTGTCGACGCTCGCCGTCAACAACCTGATCGTCGGCATCGCCTACGCCCTCCTGCTGAGCGGAGGCTTCGGCCGCGCCTACGAACGCACGCACAGCATGGCGTGGGCCGCCTGCGCCCTCGGGGTGTGGACCATCATCGCCCCATGGGCGGTGGCCGGTGACGTCAGCACCACCAGGTCGGTGGTGAACAACATCATCGTCGGTGCCGTCGCCCTGCTGCTGGGCCTGGCGGCCAGCGCGCTCGCCGGCCGTGGCACGCCGGCCGGCGCGGAGCGGGGCACGTCGGCGCCGTATGGAGTCGGCCGGAGCTGACTCCCGGCCGGGTCCAGGCCCTGGGCAAGCGCCGTGGGCGTCCGAACACACAGGGGGCTGGTGCCTGCGGGCCCGCAAACAGCGCGCGGCGCCCGGGCACCGGCCGTACCGGCGCCGGGAACGAGCCCCAGGCGGTTGAGAAGGACACAGAACCCCGTCGGGGCAGGTGATCTCCTGTGATCCGTTTGGTCGACGACGCGGCGGGCACCCGGCACGCCCACACGAGGATCCGCACGCACCGGTCCCGGCACTCGTGCCCGGCGGATCACCCTGCCGTGACGCCTGATGATCCTGTAGGGGCCCCGATGAGCGAGTACACACCTTCCCAGGCCGAGGGCGAACGGGACGAGGACACGTCGACCGATCCCGCCCGGACCACGCCCTCTCAGGCAGAGGGGGAACGCGAGGACGCATCCGAAGAGGGACGACCGCTGCCCGGCGCCCCGGACCGGTACGCCCGGGCGCGCGGCGAGGAGGAGCCGGGAGCCCACTCCGGTGGGGAGAGCCAGGCCCGCAGCCGGCTGGTGCCGGGTACGGCAAGTGCCGTCGAGGGCTACGGAACGCGGGGCGGCACGGCCGACGACGAGCCCCTGGCCGGAGTCGAGAGCACCGACGATCCCGAGACGCCCGGCCCGGTCACCCGCGACCACGTACGAGAACTGCTCGCGGCGCCCGACTCCTCCACACTGGTGGTTCTGGAGGGCCGTGCCCAGGTGATCGCCACCGAGGAGACGAACTCCGACCGGTACGCGGGAGCCATGGACGTCATCTCCGGCGAGGAACTCGCCCGCCGGATCGACACGGGCCCTCCCACGGACCGGGAACTCGACGCGCTGGCCGGAACGCTGAACACCACGGTGGCCAAGCTCGGGGCCTGAGCCGACAGCGGCGACGGCGCGGCCCAGCTGAGAGCCGGTGCGGTACACGCCTGCCCGGCGGTTTTGTGGTGACCATGGACGGCGCCCAGGGAGCGGAACTGGCCCGGCGCCTCGACCCCCGGCTGATCCTTCCCGTCCATTACCACGACTACACCGTGATGCGCTCCCCACTCGACGCGTTCCTCGCCGAGGTCGACGCCGCCCGCGCTCGGCGAACGACTCGTCCACTGCCGTCACGCCCAGGTGCAGTACGGCCAGATCGGCGGCCGGGAACCGCCGGGCGACCTCGTTCAGGCCGTCGTACGCCAGTGTGTCGCCCGAGATACAGCCGCAGTCGAGGTGGGCTTCCCGTGGGGCCGAACTCGAGCATGCTGCCCATCACCGGGGGCAGCAGGCCAGCAGGGGATGTCCGGCGTGCCGGCCGGGCAGCGCGGTGACACGGACCTGTACGTCGCCGCGCCGGAGGGTGTGGCCCTGCCAGGTGCACAGCCCCGCCGTGCGCCGGAAGCCGTGCAGCGTCCTGAGACGGCGCGCGGCGTGCGGTGTGGTCAGCACCGGAACCGTGTGGTCCAGGTGCCGTCGGGCCTGCCGGTCTCAGTGGTCGCCGTGCAGGTGGGACAGGACGACCGCGTCCAGCCGGGGAAGGCCGCCGAGGTCGAAGGCCGATTGGGTCAGACGGCGGCTGAGCAGCCCGTTCCCGGACCATCGCGAAGTGGGCTGCGCCGCGTGCGGTGACAGGCCACGCAAGAGCCCCGAACGGCTCGGGAAGGGCCGTCCGGGGCGATATACCCCGATGCACCGGCCGCACGGGAGGTGCGGTGGTGCCGGTGCTTAAGTTGTCGATGGCGCCACCTCCTCGGTCAGGTGCTGCTCCGGCTCGGGGGCGGGAGGCGGCGCGAACATCAGGCGCAGTCCCAGGACGGCGCAGAGTGGGCCGAGGGCGCACATCGCGGCGGCGCTGACGAAGGCGGCGCCCAGATTCCCCGCGTCGTAGCCGAATCCGCCGAAGTACGTGGCGAAGGTCGACGCGAAGCCGAAGAACATCCCCGGGATGAGAGCGAACGGCTTCAGCCGGCCGGCCGCCAGCAGGGTGCCGTTGACGAAGAAGATCACCACGCCCAGTGCCATGGTCTGGGCGAACTCCCCGGTGCCGAACATGGTGCCCGTCTCCCGGTTGAGGAGTACGGCCGCCACCGCGAACCCCGCGCCCGTCGTGGTGGCGGTGATCATGGAGATGGCGTTGGCGATGCTCGGGCCGCCCTGCAGGAACGTTCCGGCCCAGGTGATGAAGATGGCCCAGGTCGGCATGTGGAGCGGGCTCAGGAGCAGGAGGACCGTGGCGAAGGCGACGATCGAGGCGCTGACCTCGTGCGGCAGTCTGCCCTTCATGGCTACGCCAACCCGCCGGGCTTGGCGAGCAGTTCCCTGATGCCCGTGTCGATGAACGCGGTGTCCGCGGGGCTGCTGCCGCCGCCGGCGAAGTGGCCCCAGATGCCCGGGATCACGCGGAGTTCGGCGCCCGGTATGTGGCTGACGGCCCAGGCCTCGTCCTCCGGTGGGAAGTAGAGGTCCTTCTCGGCGGGCATGTCGAGCGTGGTCGCCTTGATGGAGCCCAGCGCCGCCTCCGTGTCCCCGTCGAAGCCGGGGGTGAGTCCGACGTCGCCGTTCTGCCAGGTCCAGAGCATGGTGAGCAGGTTGTTGGGGTCGCGGCCGTCGAGGAAGAAGCCCTCCCAGAAGCCGACCAGGAAGTCCTCGAGGGAGGTGTAGCCGAGCTTCTCGTACTCCTTCTCCCAGTAGAACGCCTGCGAGAAGCCCCACCCCGCGTACACCCGGGCGAGCGCGCGCAGTCCGGTGGTCGGCCACTTGTCCTTGTCGTACCAGCCGCCGTTGAAGACCGCGTCGGCGGTGAGCGCGGCCTTGACGCCCTCCAGGAAGACCTTGTTGTGGGCGCTGGTGCGGGGGGAGCCGCAGAAGGGGGCGATCCGTTCGACCATCTCCGGGTGGCTGACGGCCCACTGGAAGGTCTGCCCGGCGCCCATCGACCAGCCGGTCACGAGGGCGATCTTCTCGATGCCGAACTCTTCGGTGACCAGTTTGTACTGGGCCTCGATCTGGTCGTACACCGTGATGTGCGGGAAGCGGGCGCGGTCGTACGGCGGCGGGGTGTTGCTCGGCGACGTCGACAGGCCGTTGCCGAGCATGTTCGGGACGATGATGAAGTACTCGGCCGGGTCGAGAGCCATGCCCGGGCCGATGAGCCACTCGTTGTCCCAGTGCCGGCCGGAGTACCAGGTGGGGTAGACGATCGCGTTGGACTTGTCGGCGTTGAGTTCGCCGTACGTGGTGTAGGCGAGGTGGGCGCCGCGCAGGGTGGCGCCGTGCTGGGTGGTGAAGTCGCCCAGGTGGAAGGTGAGATGGTCGCTCATGGGGCTGCCTTTCGGAACGTACGGGCTCTCAGGAGGTGACGGCGCACTGGCCGCGGTCGGCTTTTCGCGGGCCCTCGGCGGTCGGCCGGATGTCGAAGTCGAAGATCGCCGTAGGGAGGTAGAGGGTGCTGCACGCGTTCGGGATGTCCACGACGCCGCTGAGGCGGCCCTCGATCGGGGCGGAGCCGAGCAGCAGGTAGGCCTGTTCGCCGCTGTAGCCGAAGGTCTTCAGGTACTCGACGGCGTTGAGGCAGGCGTTGCGGTAGGCCATGGTCGCGTCGAGGTAGTGGTTGGTGTCGCTGGCGTGGTCGACGGAGATTCCGACGAACGAGATGAACTCGGTGTACTGCGGGGCGACGTTGCCGGGCATGAAGATCGGATTGGTCGTGACGCCGTACTTCTCCATGCCGCCCTTGATGAGGTCGACATGCAGATCGATGAAGCCGCCCATCTCGATGGCGCCGCAGAAGGTGATCTCGCCGTCGCCCTGGCTGAAGTGCAGGTCGCCGCCGGAGAGCAGGGCACCGGGGACGAGGACGGGGTAGAAGACCCGGGAGCCGCGGGTGAAGTTCTTGATGTCGTGGTTGCCGCCGTTCTCGCGGGCCGGGACCGTGCGGGCGCCTTCGGCGGCGATGAGGGAGGCGGTCTCGCCGGTCGCCGTGCCGGCCAGCGCGTTGTCGGCGAGCGGGGGCAGGGCGAGGGCCGGCACCCGGTGCGGGTCAGTGTCGATGAGGGCCTGCTCGCGGGCGTTCCAGCGGGCCAGCAGCTCGGCCGAGGGGGCGGTACCGAAGAGGCCGGGATGGGTGATCCCGGTGTAGCGGACGCCGGGAATGTGCCGGGAAGTGGCCTGCTGGCCGTGGAAGTCCCAGACGGCCTTGTACGAGTCGGGGAAGTGGTCGGTGAGGAAGCCGCCGCCGTTGTCCTTGGCGAAGACGCCGGTGTAGCCCCAGCCCTGACCCGAGCCCTCGCCCTCCGCCTGCGGCACGGGGCCCAGGTCGAGGATGTCCACGACGAGCAGGTCACCGGGTTCGGCGCCCTCTACGGCGATGGGGCCACTGAGCATGTGCGCGTGGGTGAGGTCGACGTCGCGGACGTCGTTGGCGGAGTCGTTGTTGCCGATCTGGTTGTCGGTCCAGTCCCGGCACTCGATACGGAACTCCGAGCCGGGCCGCACGGTGACGGCGGGCGGGATGTCGGGGTGCCAGCGGTTGTGGCCCGGCACTTTCTGGTCACGCATGGACAGGGCCTGGTCGACACTGAAGACGACTTCGGGCATGGACTGCCTCCGTAATCCGGTACTTCCGTGATCGGGTACTTCGCGGTGCGGGTGGGGATCAGCGCTTGGGGAGCCCGGCCTGCCGGGGGTCGGCCGGCGGGGTCGGCCGACGGCGGGCCGGGGGTACGCCGGTGACGACCCGCGGCTCATGTGCGCTGGCCTCCTGGGCGTGCAGGGCACGGGCCAGGGGAGCGGAGGTGCGGGCGAGCATCGGGGCGGTGAAGACCCGGCGGGCCGGGCCTGCGCAGCTTCCGCACGGCTCCTCGGCGAGAGCCCGGCCCATCGGCCGGATCACGTCGAAGGGGCCGCAGCCCGCACAGCGGTACTGATAGGTGGCCATGGGCTATCAACCTCCAAAAGCTTCGAGAAAAAAGTATTTCTAGCCGAAGCAATTGGACAAGGGTCGAGTGTTACGCACAGGTAAAAAAGAACTCCCCGCGGGTCAGGGAAGTTGCTGCAGCACATCCCACTGCAGCCCGTCGGCCGCCGCGAGGAAAACCCGCTGCTCGAGGTGGCGGTCACGGATCTGGACCGTGCCGCGGGGGCTCTCGTACTCCAGCCCCTCGGCGGTCGCCTGGATGCGCCGGACATCCGTGTCGCCGGCCCGGCGCAGCAGTTCGGTGAGCATGCGCACGCCCTCGTAGCACGACTCGCCGAGGCTGTTGAGCACCGGTGCGCCGGGGCCGAACCGGCGGAAGTAGGCGGCGGCGAAGTCGAGCCCGGACGCGGTCGGCAGGTCCTCGAAGTAGCCGGCCGAGGTCATCAGGCCCCGGGTGTTCTCCGGTCCGGTGGCCAGCAGGACGTTCTCCTCGATGAGGGAACTGAACCGGACGAGGTCGCGGTCCAGCCCGGCCGCGGTGAACGCGCGGTTGAAGAGGACGGCGTCCTGCCCGATCAGCAGCATCAGCACGGCCTCGCAGCCGCTTGCCGCGACGCGCGCGAGGACGGGCCCGAAGTCCTGGGTGCCCAGCGGCACATACATCTCGTCGCAGACCTCGCCGCCCAGTTCGCGCAGATAGCGGTGGGCGGCGCGGGCCGACGAGCGGGGCCAGACGTAGTCGTCGCCGACGATCGTCCAACGGCGGATGTCCAGTTCGCTCGCGAACCACCGCAGCGCGGGCCGCAGTTGACGGTTCGGAGTCTCACCGGTGAGGAACACGCCCGGGGAGCGCTCGCCGCCCTCGTACAGCGCCGTGTAGACGTACGGCACCCGGCCGTCGATGCGCGGGGCGACGACCTCGCGGACGGCGGAGATGTGCCAGCCGGCCACCGCGTCGACGACGCCTCCGGAGATCAGTGCGTCGACCTCCATGGCCACCTGCTCGGGCGGCGCGCCGCCGTCGACGAGCACCAGGCGCACCTCGCGGCCCAGCACGCCCGACTCGGCGTTGACCTCCTCGGCAGCGAGTTGGGCGCAGCATTCGCAGGAGGGGCCGAAGATGCCGGCCGGGCCCTGGAGCGGTATCACCAGGGCGACATCCAGTGCGTCACGGGCCCGGCTCGCCGGGGCGCCGATCCGGACAGACGCCTTCTCGATCATAGGCGCTCACCCTAGCCATTGCTTGCTACGGGAATATTTCACAGCGATAAGGAAAGACTGTATCGTGGAATCACTCCACCCGTAGATCACGACGACTCTGGCAGGGCGATGACCACGACCACCCCGGCGGCCGTAGCCGATCTCGACCTCGCACGTGCGCTCACACTCGTCGAGCGCAGCGTCGTCCTACGGCTCGGTGAAGCGCTGAAGGCCGAGGGCGGCACGCTCGAGGAGTGGCGGGTGCTGTCGTTCCTGGGCGACGGCGAGGGTCGTGCCATGACCGAGATCGCCGAGTTCGCGCTGCTGTCCGCGCCCACCCTGACCAAGGTCGTCGACCGCATGGTCTCCCTGAACCTCGTCCTGCGCCGGGTCGACGACCAGGACCGGCGGCGCGTGCTGGTCTTCGCGTCCGAGCGGGGCAAGGAGGCACTGACCCGCTGGACGGCGGCGGTCGACCAGGAGCAGGAGAGCATCGTGTCCGCTCTCGGTGCGGAGGAGACGGCCCTGCTGAGGGCACTGCTCCAGCGGGCCTCCCGACGCCTCGGCTGAACGGTGGCGCCGCGCCGGAGGTCTTCTCGGCCTCGCTGATCACGTACCCGTCATAACCGAGCTGTTCGCCCTGCCAGGTGGGGCGTACATGTCCAGCACCCAGGGGCCTTCAGCTGGAAGCCGGGGCCGCCGGGTGACCTCGCGGGCCAGGTCCGGGCACGACCAGCGTGAGTGCGGTGCTTCACTCTCGGCAGGCAGTCGGCAGGCCAGCGGTGTGACGAGGCGGGACCGCCGCAACGCTGACGGTCTTTGAGCCGGGCAGGCCCGCTGGGCGGAACGGCCGCGCCGGCGGGGCACGGTGTCCGAACGCAGCCCCGTCTCCGGGGCGATGCATGCGTTGGAGCGTCCACGCGCGATGTGCAGCACGACCTGCGCGTGCCCCGCCCGTCACCGCCCCAGCCCCGCAAATGACCGGTGCAAGAGGCCACTTGCACAAGGAAAACGCAACTTATACCTCGCGCGTGCTGAAGCGGCGGACGGTGACCGGGACATGCTCTTCGACGCGGACTGGGGTGCATGGGGAGAGTTCGCCGTACCGACCTGATACGGCAAAGGTCGTACGGTGGAAACCACCGCCCTGTTCTGGTGGGTCTCCGACGGCGTGATCCCCACCTGGCAGGACGGGGTTTCCAGGCTGGAAGACCTCCACGACCACGGCTCCGCGCCGCACGCCTTCACCTTCCACCACTCGTTCGCCCCGGACGGAACTCCGACCAGACTTGATGCCGCAGCTATTCGGACAACTCCTGCCGCCTCCGCAACCGTCCGCCCGCGCCTGCCCGTCTGCCCCAACGGCACGTCCTGGGGGCGGACGTATCACGGGGAGCGTGGGGACATGCTGCGTATCGGCTTCGGCACGGACGACCTCAGTCGGCTGCGGGTGGCGGCGGGCAGCGACTTCATGTGGGAGGTGGTCCTCAGCCTCCACCTGCTCCAGAACCGGCACGCTGCTTTGGTCTTCGACCCCTGGCGCAGGCAGGTGCGCGAGGATCTCGCGCGAGCGGGGCTGATCCGGACGACCCGGGCGCTGATCGAGGTCAACCCGTGCGCCGCCTACTTCCCGGACTTCCTCACCCCCGGCCTCGGCAACTCCGACCCGGACGCCGGACTGGACGCGGTGCTCTCCACCCCCCGCAGACGCCTACGGTACGAACTCGCCCGCCTCTACCCGAACCGGCCGATGCCCTCGGGCGCCCGACGGCTCGCGGAGGGCGGAAGCGAGGCACTGCACCGGTTGGGGAGGGCGGTGCGCGCCTATCACGCGGTGGCTGTGGCGCCGTACAGGACGGTCATCGACCGGGCCGTCGGCGCGGACCTGGTCAGACGCGCCGACGCGGCGCTGGCGGCGGGGGCGGAAGGGCTGCTGGGCAGCTACCAGCCGGATGTGCTGTCCTGGCGGGACGGCCGGCTCGAATGCGGCTACCCCTTCGACCGGGGCCTGGAGCTGAACGGCCGCCCGCTGACCCTGATCCCGTCCTTCTTCTGCGTCCGGCAGCCCGTCGCCCTCACCGCCCGCGAACTCTCTCCGGTACTGGTGTATCCGCTTCCGCTCGCGCCGGGCTGCCTCACGGTGGCCGAGCCCGGCGGCCCACCAGGCCTGCACCGATTGCTGGGCCCTACCCGGGCTCGCGTGCTGGAGCTGCTCGGCCGTCCGATGTCCACCAGCGGCATCGCTGCCGCCCTGCACCTCTCACCGGCCAATGCCAGCCGCCACGCCACCGTGCTGCGGGAGGCGGGGCTGATCGGCTCGTTCCGGGACGGGCAGCGGATGCTGCACCGGCGCACGGGGCTGGGAGAAGCATTGCTGAACGGGAACGCGGGCGTGTGAGGGGCGCGGGAGCGCCCGCCTCGGGCCGGCGGACGGCCGTGCGGCGGGCGCAGTGTGGCGCGGTACGTGGATCAGCAGTTCTTGATCTTCCAGATCGGGTCCCAGGTCCACGACGCGGGGGCCACGCTGTACGCGGTCGAGCTGTGGACGACTCCGCCGCTCTGGTTGTAGAACCGGGCCACTGTGCCAGTGGTCTGGTTGTTGTAGAAGCCACCGCCGTCGCCGCCCCCGCCCCAATAGGACAGCGAGTAGGTGCGGCAGGCATACAGGTCGAACACCTTGTACCTGCCGACGGTCGGATCCCACACGCGGGCGCACAGCCGTCCGTAGGAGCAGTCGTAAGTGTCGCCGTCGACGTACCGAATGCGTTCGGCGGCCGGCGAGATTCCCGGTGAGTTCGCCAGCACACCAGCTTCCGCGTGCGCGCCCACCTGCTGCGCGGTGGAACCGACCGCCCGGGGAGCCGAGTCGGCCGCCTGCGCCGGTGCTGCACCCAGCAGCATGGTGAGCACCAGACCCGCCCCTGCGACGAGTCCCGCCAGCTTTCTGGGCATCAGATGTGTCAGACGTAAGTGCATGTACTGTCCTCCGTGTCCTGGTCCCGCTCCGCGAAGCGAACGGCCGTCCGCCCGCGCCCCATGGTGGGGCGGTTGGCACCGTGCGGACGAACCATTCGACGGACACGCAATCAAGGCGGCGGATACGAGGTCGCCGAGGACGGTGTGTTCAGGTTCCGGCTCGCTGTCGGGGTACTCAGCACGGTTCGCAGCCGCTGATAGCGGTCGAGGTCCTCCCAGGTGTGGTGACCGGGCGGGCCGGGATGGCGGCGTCCGGTCCACCAGGCCCAGACACTGGCGGCGGTGCCGGCGCAGAGAGGGAAGAGCAGCCACAGCAGGGCGCCCGCGAGTGAGCCTCCTTTCGTAGCTGTGCCGAGCGACGGTCGTCACGGCGTGAGCTGCTGGTAGGTGTGGCTCTGCAGGAACCGCATATCTATATAGTCGATCGCAAAAGTTTGACAATCTAGGACTGGATTAAGTTGACGCTAGTCGACTCAATCTTCAGGCCTGTGCGGGCACCGGTGCACTCGGCATCGTGGCCGGACTGGTCACAGCTCACAGAACCTTCATCCCTGGCGAGCCCGACGATCGGTCGTCGTAGTGTCGATCGTCGGCCGACCGCCCCGCAAAAAGTTGAGCCGATGGCTGTCAACTTTCCGGTGGGGCGGTATAGCATAGGTGCAGCGAAGGACCTGGAGACGATGACAGGAGGGATGAACATGCTGATGCGTACGGATCCCTTCCGCGAACTTGACCAGCTTGTCGAGCGGGTCTGGGGCACGGCCGCGCACCCGGCCGGTATGCCGATGGATGCCTGGCGTGAGAACGACACGTTCTTCGTCGAGCTGGATCTGCCGGGCGTGAACCCGGATTCCATCGACCTCGATGTCGAGCGCAACGTCCTGACCGTCAAGGCCGAACGCAAGCCGACGTACGGCGAGGGCACCGACACGGTGATCACTGAGCGGCCTGCGGGGACGTTCAGCCGGCAGCTGTTCCTCGGGGAGACGCTCGACACCGAGCGCATCGAAGCCGCCTACGAGGCAGGCGTTCTCAAGCTGCAGATCCCGGTCGCCGAGCAGGCCAAGCCTCGCAAGATCGCGATCAGCGGCGGCGGTGACCGCAAGGAACTCGGCAGCTGAGCCCGCGACCCGTCGCCTCAGGCCCCGGCGCCCAAGCCGGGGCCTCGCTCTGTCCGAGGCCTGGTGCGGCGCTTGGGAACAGGATGCGGCCCGGTCGGGTTACTCCGGCTCCCCGCCGTCGGCGTCGAACACCTTGGTGAACGTGGCACCGCACCGGCACCGCGAGTACTCGACCAGTTCCCCTTCTTCGGACACGCTCAGCCCCTGACTGAGTCTCACATGCACATGATCACCCATGACAAGCTGCTTTCCTTGACGCCTGCAGTCCGCCTCATCGTGTGGGCCAACCGCTCCCACCCGCAATGCCGCAGCTCACACAGTTCGCGGATGCGACGCCCATGCCGGCCGAAGTCGCCTGCCAGGCGGGCTCCGGGACCCCCGAATGCCTCTCCGAACCCCTGCATCTGCCCGAGCCAATCTTGACAATAGGCGACTCAAGTTTTATCTCATTGGTAGAGGCATTCGAGCGCGAAGTCGCAGCTCGCAGCAGGGGAGGAGGTGGTGAGATGCAGGCGCGCGGCGAGGGCGCGGACCTGTATGTGGTGCTGGGAGTGGAGCCTTCGGCGACGGCCGAGGTGATCACCTCGGCCTTCCGCGCCCGGGTGCGGGAACTGCGCCCCGACACCCGCGTGGACGCGGCTACCGCCGAGCGGTTCGGCGAGGTGCGGGCAGCGTACGAGACGCTCCGCGATCCGGTCCTGCGCGCGGCCTACGACCAGACGTACCAGCGGACGGCCGAGCGGACAGACGACCGCGGGCCCGTCATTACGCCGACGGTCAGGCTGGCGCCTGGCTACCTCGCGGTGCTCGGGGGCGCCCGTCCCGAGCCGCCGCTGCGGGCCGGTCCCGTCCGGTGGCAGCGGACATTTCGATGAGGCCCGACCAGAAACGTGAAGCAGAGCATGGCTGAGGAGGGAGAACCAGATGGCGCGCTCGGTCGGTATCGACCTGGGAACGACGAACTCGGTCGTCTCGGTCCTCGAGGGCGGCGAGCCCACGGTCATCACGAACACGGAAGGCGCTCGGACCACCCCGTCGGTGGTGGCTTTCGCCAAGAACGGCGAGGTGCTGGTCGGCGAGGTCGCGAAGCGGCAGGCCGTCACGAACGTGGAGCGCACCGCGCGCTCCGTGAAGCGGCATGTGGGCGACCACAGTTGGCGATTCCCGGAGCACGGCAGCATCGACGGCAAGCGGTACACGGCACAGGAGATCTCCGCGCGCGTGCTGCAGAAGCTGAAGCGGGACGCGGAGGCGTACCTCGGCGAGGACGTCACGGACGCGGTGATCACCGTACCCGCGTACTTCGACGACGCCCAGCGGCAGGCGACGAAGGAGGCCGGTGAGATCGCGGGCCTGAACGTCCTGCGGATCATCAACGAGCCGACGGCGGCCGCGCTGGCCTACGGGCTGGACAAGGAGAACGACCAGACGGTCCTCGTCTTCGACCTGGGCGGCGGCACCTTCGACGTGTCGCTCTTGGAGATGGGCGAGGGCGTCATCGAGGTGAAGGCCACCAACGGCGACACGCACCTGGGCGGTGACGACTGGGACCAGCGGATCGTGGACCACCTGGTCAAGCAGGTCAAGAACCACTACGGCGTCGACCTGTCGAAGGACAAGATGGCGCTCCAGCGGCTGCGGGAGGCGGCGGAGAAGGCCAAGATCGAGCTGTCCTCCTCGTCGGAGACCACGATCAACCTGCCGTACATCACGGCGTCCGCCGAGGGGCCGCTGCATCTGGACGAGAAGCTGACCCGGGCCCAGTTCGAGCAGCTGACATCCGATCTGCTGGAGCGGTGCAAGGCGCCGTTCCACAACGCGATCAAGGACGCCGGGATCAAGGTCTCCGACATCGACCACGTGGTCCTGGTGGGCGGCTCGACCCGCATGCCTGCGGTGACCGGGCTGGTGAAGGAGCTGACCGGCAAGGACCCGCACAAGGGCGTCAACCCGGACGAGGTGGTGGCCGTCGGTGCCTCGCTGCAGGCCGGTGTCCTCAAGGGCGAGGTCAAGGACGTCCTGCTGCTCGACGTCACACCGCTGTCCCTCGGCATCGAGACCAAGGGCGGCATCATGACCAAGCTCATCGAGCGCAACACCACGATCCCCACCCGCCGTTCGGAGATCTTCACCACCGCCGACGACAACCAGCCGTCGGTGACGATCCAGGTCTACCAGGGCGAACGGGAGATCGCGGCCTACAACAAGAAGCTCGGCATGTTCGAGCTGACCGGCATCGCACCGGCTCCGCGCGGGGTGCCGCAGATCGAGGTGACCTTCGACATCGACGCCAACGGCATCATGCACGTCTCGGCCAAGGACCTCGGCACCGGCAAGGAACAGAAGATGACCGTCACCGGCGGCTCCGCGCTGCCCAAGGACGACATCGACCGCATGGTCCGTGAGGCCGAGCAGCACGCCGAGGAGGACCGCCGGCGCCGGGAGGCGGCCGAGACCCGCAACCAGGGGGAGCAGCTCGTGTACTCCACCGAGAAGCTCCTCAAGGACAACGCCGAGCAGATCCCGGCGGAGGCGAAGAGCGAGACGGAGGCGGCGCTGGCCGACCTGAAGGAGAAGCTGAAGGAGGAGAGCGCGGACACGGCGGCGATCCGGCAGGCGATCGACCGTACGGCGCAGGCAGCGCAGAGGATCGGCACGGCTCTGTACGAGAAGGCGCGGGCCGAGCAGCCGGCGGGTGCGGCCGGGGCGTCCGCGGGCGACACGTCCGGCGGCTTGTCCGAGGATGAGGTGGTGGACGCCGAAATCGTCGACGAGGACAAGGCGGAGGCTGGCTGACGATGACCGGGAGTGGGCCGCAGAGCACCGAGCTGGAACAGCTGCGGCGCCTGGTGGAGGAGCGGACCGCCGACCTGCATCGGGTGAAGGCCGAGTACGACAACTACCGCAAGCGGATCCGGCGGGACCGCTTGGCCGTCCGCGAGATCGCGGTGGCCAACGTGCTCCGGGCACTGATGCCCGTGCTGGACGCCGTGGACCGGGCGTGTGCGCACGAGCCGCTCACGCCCGGTCTGAAGGACATCGCCGACAGCTTGCGGGACCAGCTCGGTTCGCTGGGCGTCCGGTCGTTCGGCGAGGTGGGTGATCCGTTCGATCCCGCCTGTCACGACGCCCTGGCCCACCACGTCTTCCCCGGCCAGGACGGGCTGGTCTGCTCGGCGGTCCTGCGTCCCGGCTACCGCCTCCGTGATTGTCTGCTGCGCCCGGCCACCGTGGAGGTCACCGGCCCGGCCCCACCGGCGAGGAACCCACTCGACAGTTTCCGGCCCCCCGGCCCGCCACCGGATGTGCATGGCCCTTCGCTGACCGGGCGCAGCTGACCGGGACCCCCCGGCGGCCGCTTGTCCGCGGGCAGGCCTGGGTGCTAAAGAAGAATTGGCACTCTCCCATCGAGAGTGCCAACGGCTGGGTCGGGTGGCGTACTCGCGCGCCGGTGGGTGAATCCCCTGGCCGCGCGGGTGAACGTCGCGGGCGTCACCCCGGTCCACCGTCATCGGCTCAGAGATGCGATGCGGAGGAGACCGTACCGATGACTGCGAAGATCATCACGTACGAGGAGGAGGCGCGCCGCGCGCTGGAGCGCGGCATGAATCAGCTCGCGGACGCCGTCAAGGTGACGCTCGGTCCCAAGGGCCGCAACGTGGTTCTGGACAAGAAGTGGGGCGCTCCCACGATCAC
The DNA here is from genome assembly GCF_044456945.1 of Streptomyces sp. NPDC050759. Classification (NCBI taxonomy): domain Bacteria; kingdom Bacillati; phylum Actinomycetota; class Actinomycetes; order Kitasatosporales; family Streptomycetaceae; genus Streptomyces; species Streptomyces sp. NPDC050759. The sequence continues at coordinate 618,393 of NZ_JBITGI010000003.1, forward strand.
CAACGATGGTGTGTCCATCGCCAAGGAGATCGAACTGGAGGACCCGTACGAGAAGATCGGCGCGGAGCTGGTCAAGGAAGTCGCCAAGAAGACGGACGACGTCGCCGGTGACGGTACGACCACCGCGACCGTGCTCGCCCAGGCCCTGGTCAGGGAAGGCCTGCGCAACATCGCGGCCGGTGCCAATCCCATGGCCCTCAAGCGCGGTATCGACAAGGCCGTCGAGGCGGTCTCCGCGGCCGTGCTGGAAGAGGCCAAGGAGCTGGAGACCCAGGAGGAGATCGCCAACACCGCGGCCGTGTCGGCGGGCGGCGACCGGATGATCGGTGAGCTGATCGCCGAGGCCATGGACAGGGTCGGCAAGGAAGGCGTCATCACCGTCGAGGAGTCGAACACCTTCGGCCTGGAGCTGGAACTCACCGAGGGCATGCGCTGGGACAAGGGCTACATCTCGCCCTACTTCGTCACCGACACCGAGCGTATGGAGGCGGTCCTGGAGGACCCGTACATCCTGCTGGTCGGCTCCAAGGTCTCTGCGGTGAAGGACCTGCTGCCCCTGCTGGAGCAGGTGATGCGGGAGAGCCGACCCTTGCTGATCGTCGCCGAGGACGTCGAGGGCGAGGCGCTGGCGACCCTGGTCGTCAACAAGATCCGCGGCACCTTCAAGTCGGTTGCCGTCAAGGCCCCGGGCTTCGGCGACCGACGCAAGGCCATGCTCGGCGACATGGCGGTCCTCACCGGCGCCACCGTCGTCTCCGACGAGGTCGGCCTGAAGCTGGAGCACGCCGGCCTGGACGTACTGGGCCGCGCCCGCAAGGTGGTCGTCACCAAGGACGACACCACCATCGTGGAGGGCGCCGGGGACGCCGCCGCGATCGAGGGACGGGTGAAGCAGATCCGCGCCGAGATCGACCGCTCGGACTCCGACTACGACCGCGAGAAGCTGCAGGAGCGCCTGGCCAAGCTCGCCGGCGGGGTGGCCGTGATCAAGGCCGGTGCAGCCACCGAGGTGGAACTGAAGGAGCGCAAGCACCGCATCGAGGACGCCGTGCGCAACGCCAAGGCGGCCGTCGAGGAGGGCATCGTCGCCGGTGGCGGGGTGGCCCTGCTGCACGCGTCGGAGACGGCGTTCGAGAAGCTGGAGGTGGACGAGGAGGAGTGGACCGGTGTGGAGATGGTGCGGCGCGCCCTGAGCGCCCCGCTGAAGCAGATCGCCCACAACGCCGGGCTCGAAGGCGGCGTGGTGGCGGAGAAGGTGCGCACCCTGCCCGTCGGCCACGGCCTGAACGCCGCGACCGGTGACTACGTCGACATGCTGGCCGCCGGCATCATCGACCCGGCGAAGGTGACCCGCTCCGCCCTGCAGAACGCCGCTTCCATCGCCGGCCTGTTCCTCACCACCGAGGCGGTCATCGCCGACAAGCCCGAGGAGAAGGAGATGGCCGCCGCGGGGGCCGGCGCCGAACTCTGATCGCCGCGGCCCTGCGGACGGACCGAGGCGGGCGCCGGTGGCCTCAACGGCAGACTGCCGGCGCCCGCCCGGCGGCGCACATCGGTACTGGGGGGCTCGCCTCCCCGCCCCCGCGCCGTCCCACACCCCGGACGAAGGCGGGCACCTGCTACTCGTCGGGACACTCTCCAACCGTTGGGGGCCCGCCACACCCCCAGCGGAAAGACCGTCCGGACTGACCAAGGACATTCGCTTCACGCCGCCACTGCCCCCTGACACCAGCGGGCATCCGCCGGCGGCCGGTTACGTTACGGAGGACGCCATGCGCATGCACTGGGACGCCTTCATCGCCGCCGTCCGAGAGCGCGGTGAATACCCCACGCGGGAGGAGGCGGAACGAGTCTCCCGGGTCGTGCTGGCCCTGCTCGGCGCTCATCTGGTGGGCGAGGTGCGCGCCGAACTGGCCGCCCGGCTCCCTGAAACGATGGCATTCGTCCTGCTCAACCCGCTCCAGGCACACGAGCCCCTGACGCCCGAGCGGTTCATCCGGGCAACCGCGGCCTGGATCGAAGGCGCCACGGAGACAACCGCCACATGGGACGTCAGCGCTGCACTCAGCGTCGTGGCCGACATCGCGGGGGAGGACCTGATGAACCGCATTCTGCTCCAGCTCCCACCGGGCTACGACCTGCTCTTCGGACACCCGGGACCGAACTGATGCAAGCCGCTTAGCACCCTGGTCACCCGATCCAGCGGGCAGCGGACTCGTAGGTGGTGTCCGGGGTGCTGTTGAACGCGATGGCCGCATCGGGTGCGTGCCGCCGGATCAGGTTGATGACCTGCTCGAGGAGTTCGACCTGGTCGTCCGAGTGCCGCAGGCCACCGCCGACGGTGACGCACTCCCACGGGTGGGTCCGCAGCGCGTTCCCGACGACCGCTTCCACGTCGTCACTTCCATCAAGGCCGATGAGGCAGGTCTCGACGCCCACGCCGTGTTCGGCGAACTTGGTCAGTCCCGCCTCGATCGCCTTGGCCGCCGGCTCGGGATCCCACGGCCCGGGCACCCGATACGGATCAAGTCCGATGACGAGAACGCGGGGTGAAGCAGTGGTGTCCATGTCTGGACGATACGCGCCGAACGACACATGAATCAGAAGGTGACCGGACGTGCCGTGCCGACGGGGGGGGTGGTGGTGAGAGCACTGGCGGTGTGCGGCGGACGCCGACGGTCGGTCAGCCGGGCCAGGCGCCGGTCAGACGGCGGGTGGCGGTGGCGCCACCGCGGTCGACGGCGGCTTTCACACCGGCGAAGATCGCGCCCTGCAGGACGGCCGCGGATACCACCTCGCGCCAGGTGCGGTGCTCATCGGTGGCGTCGGGGGCGTCCTCCTCGTGCCCGAGCTGTTTCCAGACCTGCTTGAACATCGCGCCGGCCAGGATGCCGCTGAGGGCACCCATGGCCATGCCGACCGGCTTGTAGACGACTTTCGAGGCTTTCATCGGTACCTCCTGGCACGTCGGATGACCAGCAGCGCGATGAGCGCGCCGGCTGCGGCAAGCAGCGGGCCGCGGTTGGCCCGCGCCGCCTGCATGCCCTGGTCGGCCTTTTCCCGCACCGGCTGCGGGGTCTTGTCCCGGGCCAGCTCGGCGACGTGCACAGCCCTGTCGTGGACCTGCTCCGTGGCTGCGGCGGCCTTGGCGCGCACCGGCTCCGGTGTCCGGTCCTGCACCGTGTGGGCCGCGTGCGCGGCCTTGTCCTTCAGCTGAGACCTGACCTGTGTGGTCTTCTCGGCGACCTGCTCCTTGACGGCCGTCGTCTTCTCCCGGGCACGGGTCTTGACGTCGGCCTTGGCCGCGAGCGCCTCGACGGTCTCGCCGAGGTCCTCACGGGTCGCCTCCACCCGTTCACGCAATTCCTCGGAGGAAGGGGTCGCCTCATCGCCAGGCTGCGGCTTGTCCTCGGTCATCGCTCTGCCCTCTCCTTGATCTCGGCCACATCGGCCTTGACGCTGTCCACGGTCTGCTCGGGTTTCGGCGGGGACGCCTTGCTGACCTGCTGCTTGCCGAGCGCCGCCATCAGCGCGGTGACGGCGGCCAGGACGCCGGTGACGATCAGCGCCGCCACCCATACGTCCACGGCGAGCGACAACGCGGCGATCACGGTGGCCACCAGTGCCTGCAGGGTGAGCACACCCACCAGGCCGGCGCCGCCGAACAGGCCACCGCCCTTGCCGAACCGCTTGCCCTTCTCGGTCATCTCCGCCTGGGCCAGGCGCATTTCGTCGCGGACCAGCTGCGACAACTGCTGGGAGGCACGCTGCACCAGGTCACCCACCGGTTCCTGCGCCGGGCTGCCCGGGCGGGGGGAGCCATCTGCTGCCATGAGTGCTCACCTTCCCTGCGGCTGCCCGGGTGACCGAGCGGCCGGCTCTGCTTGCATGATCTGATGGGTTGTCCGGGTACCCGTGTCAGCGCGCATCACCGCCCGTCAGGGCATTCGTCGCCACGGCAGACGGGGTGGCCACGGCAGACGGGGTGCGGCCCGGACCAGGGCGGCCGCGGCCGAGACCGATCCTCCGCCGGCGGTCACGCCGGAGGGGTGGTGGGCACCGCTGCCATGGCCGCCGCGGTGTACCTGGAGGGGAAGGATCATCTGCGCCGTCGTCATGGCCGCCGGCCCCGCGGCGGCGGCCGTGCAGCCGCGCCACCCGCCGAAGGTGGCCATCGCAGCGGCTACGGCCCACCACAGCTCGGTGTGCTCGGCCGCCTCCTGCACCGCCGGCGCTGCCCGCCGCACCCAGGGCGGCCCCGACGCCATCGCCCGCTTGGCCGGCCGATGATCCCCGTCGTCCAGATCCGCCGTCGTCCCCATGATCAGCTGCGCTTCCCGTCCAGAGCCCTCGCACACCGGTATGGATCGGCTTCGCCGTCGCCCGCCGCCTCAGGCGAGGCGCCGGGCGACGGCGCCTCAGTCGAGGCGGCGGTGGTCCTCCTCGTCCCACTTGCGGGTGTCCCGCGGCTCCACGTACGGCTCCTGTTGGGCCGGGTGACCGCCGGTCACGGCGCGCTGGCGGTGCATTTCGGCGTCGAATTCCAGGCCGAGCAGGATCGCCAGGTTCGTGATCCACAGCCAGACCAGGAAGATGATCACTCCGGCGAAGGTGCCGTAGGTCTTGTTGTAGGAGGCGAAGTTCGCCACGTACAGGGCGAACCCGGCCGAGGCGACCATCCAGATCACCAGTGCCAGGAAGCTGCCCGGGGTGATCCACCGGAAGCCGCGCACCCGCGCGTTCGGCGTCGCCCAGTACAGGATCGCGATCATGGTCGTGACGAGGACCGCCAGCACCGGCCACTTCGCGATCGACCACACCGTCAGCGCCGTGTCGCCCACCCCCAGAGCGGAACCGATCTGCTGGGCCAGGCCGCCGGTGAACACGACGATCACCGCGCTGACCACGGCCAGGACCATCAGGACCACCGTCACACCGACGCGCACGGGCAGCACCTTCCACACCGGGCGGCCCTCCGGGATGTCGTACACCGCGTTGGCGGACCGGATGAACGCGGCGACATAGCCGGAGGCCGACCACACCGCGAGCACCAGACCCACGATCGCCATGACCGAGCCGATCCCGGCGTTGCCCTGCATCTGCTTCACCGCGTTGCTCAGCACATCCCGCGCCGCGCCCGGAGCCAGTTTCTGGATGTTGTCCAGCACCTGCTGGGACGCAGACTGCCCGACGACTCCGAGTAGCGAGATCAACGCCAGCAAGGCCGGAAACAGCGCCAGGATCCCGTAATAGGTCAGCGCCGCCGCCCGGTCGGTCAGCTCGTCCTTCTTGAATTCCTTCAAGGTGCCTTTCAGCACCGCACCCCAGGAACGCTTGGGCAGATCCGTCGGAGTGTCCGGCGCCTGCCGCTCCACCTGCTCGTTCGGCCCGGCCTCAGGTGCCCGCGCGGTCTCGGCCTTCTGGTCGGTCGCGCTGTACCCGCCGTGCCTTCCATGCCGTTTCAACGTCCGTACCATTCCACCCGTGTATCCGGCTGAGCGTCGCCTATACACGCATTCGCCACATATGCCGCGAGCGGTGCTGGCCTGCGGCGGGCCCGCGCCCACGGTTATGGACAGGGTTTGATGGTGTCCGAGGGGGTGGCCGTCCAGCTGGCGAGGAGTGTGAGTCGTTCTTCGTCGGGGGTGCCCGGCTGGGCGGTGTAGATGGTCAAGGAGTGTGCCTCGTGCGCTGACATGGGCAGGTCCAGCGGCTGGTAGGTCAGTTCCAAGGGGCCCGCGTCGGGGTGGTGGAAGCGTTTGATCCCGCCGTGGTGGATGCGCACGTTGTGGGCGGCCCACCGGGTGCGGAATTCAGTACTGACGGTGGACAGTTCGCCGACGAGTTCGCGCAGCGCCTTGTCGCCCGGGTAGCGGCCGGCTTCGGCGCGCAGCAGTGCGACGGTGGTGTTGGCGGCGCGGTCCCAGTCGTCGACGAAGTCGTGGGAGGCGTCGTCGAGGAAGTAGTACCGGGCGAAGTTGGCGCGATGGTGCCCGCCGGTGGTGTGGCTGTCGAACAGCGGCGCGAACAGGGCGCGGGCGAGTGCGTTGGCGGCCACGATGTCCAGGCGGCTGTTGCTGACGAACGCCGCGGACAGCGTCATGGAGTCGAGCAGCCACTGGACGCGGGGCGGGACGTCGACGGGCTTGCGGCGGCGCCGGGTGGCGGGGCTGGGATGGGCGGCCTTGGCCAGGTCGAACAGGTAGGTGCGTTCGTCCTCGCTCAGCTGCAGGGTGCGGGCCACCGCGTCGAGGACATCCTCGGACACGCCGCTGATGTGGCCCTTCTCCAGCCGTGTGTACCACTCGGTGCTCACCCCCGCGAGGACGGCGACCTCCTCGCGGCGCAGCCCGGGGACCCGGCGCCGGCCGCTGGTGGGCAGGCCGACCTGTTCGGGGGTGAGCTGGGCGCGCCGACGGGCGAGGAAGTCACGGATGTCGGCGCGGTTGTCCAAGCGGCGTTCCATGCGCTCCACGCTACGGCCGGCGACCCCGGGCAGGGGGGTTGAGCTTGTACCCCCGATAAACGCAGCCTCCCGCGCGGGTGACGAGAGCGGTTTTCGTGGGATGCGCACCCAGATCTCGATCCCTGCGGAGATGAAGCATGGCCACGCGAGGAGGAAACCTCCACGCCCCCGCCGATGTACGCGTCGGTGACCGCGAACGTCCGGCCACCCGGCTTCCGCTCGTCGTGTACGTGCTAGCCCTGGGTACGTTCCTGATGGGCACCACCGAATTAGTGGTGACGGGCCTGCTGCCGGAGATCGCGGGTGACGTACAGGTCAGTGTGGCCCGGGCCGGCCTGCTGATCACGGTCTTCGCGGTCGGGATGATCGTCGGCGCACCGTTGATGGCGATGCTGACGCTGCGGCTGCCCCAGCGGCTGACGCTGATCCTCGCCCTGGGCGTCTTCGCGGCCGGCCACGTCATCGTCGCGCTCGGCTCCAGCTTCGCGCTGCTGCTGGCCGCGCGGTTCCTGACGGCGTTGGCGACCGGAGCGTTCTGGGCGGTGGCCAACGTGGTGGCCGCCCGCGCCGCCGGTCCCGCCGCGAGCTCCCGCGCTCTGGGGGTCGTGGGCGCAGGCGCCATGCTCGCCAGCGTCGTCGGTGTGCCGCTGGGTGCTTTCGCCGGACAGGTCATGGGCTGGCGGGGACCGTTCTGGGCCCTGGCCGTCTTGGGAGCGGCCGCCGTGGCACTCATCGCCCGCCAGGTCCCGCGCGACGCCGGCACCGACGGCGGCCAGGCGATCTCCGTGCGCTCCGAGCTGTCGGCTCTGCGCTCGGGGCGTCTGTGGCTGGCACTGGCGGCCTGCACGACCACGACCGGCGGCGTGCTGTCGACGTACACGTACATCTCGCCGTTGCTGACCGACCGGGCCCATCTGGCGGCTCGCCTCGTGCCGCTGGTGCTGGTCGGTTTCGGTGTCGGTGCCCTGGCAGGTTTCCTGGTGGGAGGCCGCCTGGGGGACCGTCGTCCGCACGCGACGACGATCCTGGCTCCCGCGGTGACCACGTTCCTGCTGCTGGCGGTCTGCCTGCTGTCCGCCCACGCCGTACCCACGGTCGCACTGATCGCCCTGCTGGGACTGTTCGGGCTGGGCGCGAACCCGGTCCTCATCTCCCTGGGGGTGCGCTTCGCAGGCCGGGCACCCACGCTGGGATCAGCACTGACCGTGTCGGCGTTCAACCTCGGCACCGCCATCGGCTCCTGGATCGCCGGACTCGCCCTCGCATCCCCCTTGGGGGCCACCGGTCCCGCCCTCTTCGGCACCGCCATCGCCGCGCTGACCCTGATCCCCACGATCGCCATCGCCCTCATCCAGCGCCGGCGTCCGGCGGCGTGAGCCGCGCAGACCGTGGAGGTCGCGGTGCTGCCGTCCCCCTGAACACGAACCGGCGCCGCAGGTGCCGGAACAACCGAGCAAGGAGAATCACCATGCGTGGAGTAGTGATGTACACGGCCGGCGACGTCCGCGTGGAGGAGCGCGAGGATCCGAAGATCATCGAGCCCACCGACGCGATCGTGAAGCTGACCGCGACCTGTATCTGCGGCTCCGACCTGTGGCCGTACCGCGGCATCGAGCCCGCCGACCACCAGGTCATGGGACACGAGTACGTCGGCGTCGTCGAGGATGTCGGCTCCGAGGTCAAGAACGTCAAGGTCGGCGACTTCGTCGTCGGATCGTTCGTCATCTCCGACAACACCTGCGAGATCTGCCAGGCCGGCTTCCAGTCCAAGTGCGTGCACGCCGAGTTCGTCGCGCAGACCATCGGCACACAGGCCGAGAAGGCCCGCATCCCGCACGCCGACGGCACCCTCGTCGCCACCCCCGGCCAGCCCGATCCCGAACTGATCCCCTCCCTGCTGGCCGCCTCCGACGTGCTCGGCACCGGCTGGTACGCCGCCGTCGCCGCCGAGGCCGGGCCCGGCAAGACCGTCGCGGTCGTCGGCGACGGGGCGGTCGGCCTGATGGCCGTCCTCGCCGCCAGGCAACTGGGCGCGGACCGCATCATCGCGATGTCCCGCCACCCCGAGCGGCAGAAGCTGGCCCGCTACTACGGTGCCACCGACATCGTCGAGGAACGCGGCGACGACGGCGTCGCGAAGATCAAGGAGCTCACGGGCGGCCTCGGAGCGCACTCCGTGGTCGAGGCCGTCGGCACGCAGGAGTCCTTCATGCAGGCCGTCGGCGCCACCCGCGGCGGCGGGCACCTCGGCTACGTGGGCGTCAACTACGACGTGAAGATCCCCGGCATCGAGCTGTTCTTCGCCGGCATCCACACGCTCGGCGGTCCCGCCCCGGTGCGCCGGTTCCTGCCGGACCTGATCCAGCTCATCTGGGACCGCACCATCGACCCCGGGAAGGTCTTCGACCTCACCCTGCCGCTGGAGCAGGCCGCCGAGGGCTACAAGGCGATGGACGAGCGACGCGCCACCAAAGTGATCCTCACCTTCTGACCGGACTTTCGCCTCTCTCTGCCCGCTCCACATCGCCGCAGCAGCCGGGGCGGGCTGAGGAGACGGCGGTCAGGTCGAGGCGCGCGGGGAGGTGACGATGTCGTTGGCCGTGATCATGCCGTCGCGCTTCCAGCCGTGCTGGGCGTCCAGGGGCATCGGCTCGATGAAGCGCAGCTTGCAGTCCAGGACCGAGTTGACCTCGACCTAGGTGAGGCCCGCGCCGCGGGCGCGTGCAAGCCCTCGGTGACGTCGTGGTGGCGGTCGCTGCGGGGGCGGGGCTTGAAGACGTCCGGACGGAGTGTGTCGAGGGAGACGTTGTCCCGGTCCAGGCCCGCCACCTTCGCAGGGGTTCGCCGCCGGTGAAGCGGATCTCCTCGATCCTGAGGAACCTGACCGCGATGTCGATCAGGCGGACGGTCTCGTCGTCCGTGAGCAGGGCGGGCTTGGCCGGCCACAGCAAGCCCTCCTCGGGCATGCAGCACGTGCAGCACAGGTGCAGTGGTCGGTTAGAAGTCGCGGACCGACCTTGCCGTCGTTCCGACGAGAGGTGGCCGCTTCGTCCGCGGCGGTCGTGTGCCGCCGTACCGAGGATCAACGCACGCCTGGGACGCCATACCGCCCCGGTGACCGTCCGCGTATCGCCATTCCGTTGCCGCGTGTGCCCGTCTCTCAGCCGTCGTCCCCCGCGAGGTACACGCCGAACACCGATCCCTGCGGGTCCCGCAGAACGGCGATCCGCGGGCCGTCGGGGACCGAGGTGGGTTCCATGAGGACCGTGCCGCCCGCTGAGGTCGCGGTGGCCGTGGTGGCGTCCACGTCCTCGACGGCGAAGTAGGGCAGCCAGTGCGGCGGCACCTCGGGCGGGAACTTCTCGTCCATGGTCACCATGCCGCCGAAGTCGGCGCCGTCCAGACCCCACTGCGTGTAGTGCTCCGAGGCGTTGACGCTCCAGCCGAACACCGTCGTGTAGAAGGCCTCGGCCCGCTCGGGAGCCCGGGTCATCAGCTCCACCCAGCCCAGCGAACCGGGCGCGTTGAACAGTCCCGCGCCCGGGAAGGACCGGGCCTGCCAGAGCTGGAAGGCCGCGCCCGCCGGATCGAGGGCCACCGTGAAGCGGCCCACGTCCAACACGTCCATCGGTCCGACCAGGACCGTGCCCCCGGCCTCGGTCACCTTCCGCGCGGCGGCGTCGGCATCCGTCACCGCGAACGACACGTTCCAGGCCACCGGCTGCGACTCCTGGTACAGCGGGGTCAGTGCCGCGACCGCCGCGTCACCGAGGTGCGCCACGGTGTAGCCCCCGGCCTCCGCGCGCGGATCCGTCTCGGGGCGCCAGCCGAACAGCTCCGCGTAGAAGCCCTTGGCCGCCTCCACGTCGTCGGTCCCCAGCTCCGTCCAGCAGGGGCCACCGGTCACCGGCTTGTCGAACTTCATGGTGTTCCTCCCGGAGCGAGTTGCTCTGCGGCCCCCTCCAGCACGCTAAGCCCGGGCCAAGGTCCCGGCCATCCGGCGGCAACGGGGTGGCGCGCGGCGCGCGGACCGCCGTACCCTCGCCCCGTACCGCACCGCATGGCGGCCTCCAGCGCACACCACTCATCACCCGGAGGTCCCCGCATGTCCGCGCTCACGGTGCGCCCCTTCCGCCGCGACGACCGCGACCAGCTCACCGACCTGGTCAACGCGCATGTCGCCGCCGTCGTCCCCGGCGTCTCCGCCTCGACGAACACGGTACTGAGCGCCCTGGAGCGGCAGCCCGACGAGTTCATCACCGACCCGTGGGTGAGCGAACGCGTCACTCTCGTCGCCGAGCAGCGCGCCTACGTGGTCGCCGCCGCGCATCTGCTGCGCTACCGGTCCGACCCGGAGGTCGGCGCGGCCTACCGGGACGTCGGTGAGATCGACTGGTTCGTCTGCCATCCGCCGGCTTCCTTCTGGCCGGACGCCGACGAGGCCGCCGACCTGCTGATGGGCGCCTGCCTGGCCCAGCTCGCCCGGTGGAACGTACGGGCCCGGTACGCCGGCGGCGAGGTGCCCGCCCCCGCGGTGTACGGCCTGCCCCGCACCTGGCCCCACATCCGTGCCGCCTTCGAACGCGCGGGCTTCAGGCATGTCGGCGACACGGAGGTCATCCTGATCGCGCGGGTGCCCGACCTGCCGCCCGCCGAGGCCCGCCCAGGCATCACTGTCCAGCGCACGCTGGGGGAGTGCGGTACCCGTCTCACGGCGTACGCCGAAGGGCGCGCCCTCGGCTTCATCGAGGTCGACACCTCCCTGGCCCGCCCGGAACGGCACGCCCGCGCCGCAGGCCTCGCCGACATCGGCAACCTGCATGTCGACCCGGGGGCGTACGGCACCGGCCTGGAGCACTGGCTCGTCGCCCAGGCCGCCGACTGGCTGCGCCTGTGCGGGGTGGACCGTCTCCTAGCCTGCGAACCCTCGACCGACAAGACGGCGATCGACCATCTGACGTCGGCCGGCTTCCGTGAACTGACCCGCACCGACCGCCACTGGGAGCATCGGCCGGGCTGAGATCGTCATGCTCGTGTCGGCGTACACATCAACGTGCTCAGCCGCGTACGGACGTACGGGCTCAACTCCTGGCCAGACTGATCAAGAGAGGCTGAGGGTCGGTTGCGCTCTCAGTGACCGGCTCTCGTGGCCCGGTGATGGGTCGAGCGGATGAGGACGGAGACCAGGGCAGCCAGGTCTGCCGCGCCGGCGGCGTCGTCCGCGTAACGCGTGGTCTGCAAGGGGCCGGCCTGATCCAGCCGGACTCCCTCCAGCTCCAGGACATAGGCGAGGGTGAGCATGGCAAGGCGGGCGTTGCCGTCCGGGCACGGGTGAAAGAAGGCCACGTCCAAGTAGGCCCTGGCCGCACGGGAGGCCAGCGGGACTCTCGGATCAGCGATCTCGCGCAGGCAGTGCTCGAAGTCCCGCCGGGTGTGCGGCGTCAGTGCGTAGCGTTCCCGGCCACCCTTGGCGAATGCATCGCCTTGTCGGAACGCAACCTCGGGCATGCCAAGAACAAGCCGCTGCCATTCAGTCAGAAGCGCCCAGGTGAGGGGGCGCTTACGAGAAGCGTCTGCGCGCGACTGAGCCAACGCCGTGAGCAATCGGTCGCCCCGAGCAGGATCCGCGTAACGGTTCCCCGCATCGCACCAGATGCCGAAGCCGTCCACGGCCGCCTCAACCGGGGCCGGCGTCTCACCGGCCGCGGAAGCCCAGTCGATCTGGTTCCTGACATGGCACCAGGCAGCCAAGGCGTCAGCGGTCAAGGTAAGGCTGCTCTCCGGTCAGGCCTACGGCAAGGTCCTCTCCGACCGCGTCGACCAAGGTCCGCGACGGTGTCGTCCAACTCTCGAACCGTCCGCCAATCGCGGCGTCGACCGCGTCCTTTGCGGTCTCCGGCCCCATGCCCGTGGACGAGAGGAACCACGTCAGCACCGTGCGGCAGAGCCCGTACCAGCCGCATTCGGCCCCCGTGCGGTCCACGACCACCGTCACCAGCCGGGTAGTCGCCCGTTCCAGGTGCCAACTGCGTTCCTCGGCATTCGCCCCGGCGGGCGGCGCCAACTGCGCGAACCGCTCGGCCAGCTCCTCCAGCCAGTCGCGCCACTCCAGCAACGACGCGACCACGTTGGCGGCCGTCGCTTCGGACTCGCCCACGGAATGGGAGTCGCAGCACCAGCTGGTGACGACGCCACCGCCGCCGCCCTCGCCGACCGCCCAGTGCCATCCGCAGGCCCATCGGCCGTATCGGGCTGCGAGAAGTGCCGTGACCTCGGTGGTGAAGCGATGTCTCTCCTCCCACCCGGCACCGGTAGGAGGAATCATCGAGGCGATCACTGCGGCGAGCTGAGAGGCCTCCTCATCGTCCCAGTCGAAGGCCATGCGGTCGGGATCGACGGCAGACCACGGCAACCAGGCCGGAGCGAGCTCGTAATTGACGGCCGTGGCGTTCCTCCAGACGGGCAGGGCAGGACAACTCACCGATCATGCACAGGGATTGAGCCTTTGTCACACAGGTTTCCGGCGCCGCGGATCTGTCGTGGCTCAAGCCTCGGGCACGACCGCGACCGCGACGGCGACCGCGATCGTGGCGGGCCGTTGATCGTCCGGGGGTGTTCGGCCTGTCAGGCGCGGTCGTGGAGTGTGACCTGGTAGCCGTCGGGGTCGGCGAAGGTGAAGGTCCGACCGAAGGGGCCGTCGATCGGTGCGGAGACGATGGTGTGACCGTCGGCGACGAGCGCGTCGTGGATGGCCTGGACGTCGGTGGCGTGGAGCCAGATCGCGGCACCGATACCGGGCTGAGCGACGGATGCGAGGTCGGTGCCGGGAATGACGTCGCGGAGTGCGAACGCGATCGGCTTCGTCTCGAAGACCACGGCGTGCGGAGGTCCGGCCGGCGAGCGGACGAGGCCCAGGTACTGCTCGTAGAACGCCTGCGAAGCGTCGAGGTCGCGCGCTTGGAGCGAGATGAAGTCGGGGCCGGTGGCGGGCATGATGATGCTCCTTCCTTTCGTGTCAGTTTTCTGACACAGGTCAACCTATGTCAGAATGCTGACATGAATCAAGACGGTGTCGACCTCGAGACGTCACTGGGCTACCTGTTGAAAGAGGCGTCGAGCGCGCTCCGCGCAGCCATGGAGGAGGTGCTGCGGCCGCTCGGGATGAACGTGACGCGCTATTCCTGCCTCGAACTGCTGGCTCAACGACCGGGCTTGTCGAACTCCGAGCTCGCGCGGGGCGCGTTCGTGACACGACAGTCGATGAACGTGCTGCTCCAGGCCCTGGAACGAGAGGGCTACGTGACCAGGCCCGCGGAGGCACCCGTCGGAAAGGTTCTCCCCACGCGGCTCACGTCTCGCGGCCGACGGAGCCTCGAGAAGGCGAGCGCGGCCGTCCGGTCCGTAGAGATCAGAATGCTGGCCGGCATGACCGAGACGGAGCGGTCAAACGCGTTCCGGAGCCTGCAGAGCATGATCCATTCCCTGCGCGAGGGCAACGACGGCGCGTAGCCGGTTCCCCGGCGCACTCAGGCAGGTGGTCACGTGCTGAAGGGCTCGCGTGTCACCGGCCTCGTAGGTCGGTTCGGTGTCAGCCGGGTACCCGTTCCGCCACGGAGGCGGGCACAGGGCGCCCGGCTCGGCAGACCTGAGGAGGTACCCATGGGACTGCGCGATCACGTCGTGGTGGTGACCGGAGCATCCAGCGGCATCGGACGGGCCACAGCCGACGCCTTCGCCCGCAAGGGCTGCGCCGTGGTCCTCGCCGCGCGCCGCGAGGAGGCACTGGAGGCGGCGGCCAAGGAGTGCGAGAAGCATCGCGGGGCACGGACGCTGGTCGTTCCGACGGACATGACGGACGCCGCAGCGGTCGAGAACCTCGCCCGGCGGACGGTGGCGGAGTACGGCCGGATCGACGTCTGGGTGAACAACGCGGCTGTCAACGCGTTCGGCCGCTTCGAGGACGTGCCGCTGGAGGACTTCCGCAAGGTCCTGGACGTCAACGTGATGGGTTACGTGCACGGAGCCCGGGCCGCGCTGCGGGTGATGCGGGAGCAGGGGACGGGCACGCTGATCAATATCTCGTCCATCGCGGGTGCCGTCTCCCAGCCGTACAGCCACCCGTACAGCATGTCCAAGCACGCCGTCCAAGGGCTCGGTTCGAGCCTGCGGCAGCAGCTGCGGGTCGAGGGGATGAAGGGCGTGCACGTGTGTACGGTGATGCCCGCGACCATCGACACCCCGCACTTCCAGCAGGCGGCGAACTACACCGGGCACAAGGTCGTCGCCATGCCCCCGGTCTACACCCCGGAACGCGTCGCCGACGCGGTCGTCGACCTCGTTCGCCATCCTCGCCGCGAGGTGGTGGTCGGTCCGGCGGGCCGCGCTCTGGTACGTCAGTCCCGGATCGTGCCCGGGCTCGCGGAGCGGACCATGGCACGGCAGACGGACAAGAGTCATCTCGATCACGACGAGCCGGTCCCGGCCACCCACGGAGCGCTGCACGTACCGGCTTCCGGGGAAGGCGCGGTTCACGGCGGCTGGCACGGGCGGCGGCGCACCGCAATGCGCAGGACTGCCGTCGCCGCCGCACTGGCCGGAGCGGCCGTGACCGCCGGGCGCAAAATGACACGCGGCGCGGCAGCCGCCTGAGGGGTGATCGCGTACGGGCCCTGACACGGTGAGGGGGTCAGGGCCCCGTGCCGGCGCAACGTTGCCCGCCCGGTGCGATACCGGGACCGCACGGGCAACGTGCGTCCGGCCGGCGAGACTGCTGAAGGCGCCATACCTCTGAAGACCTGCGGAACGGACCACTGGCCTGGTCCGGCGACACGCCCCCTCCCCCGAGCCCTGAGCCCCCGCCGGAGCGCGGGTCCGGACGGCCGGGATGACGAATCCGCTGCGCACACGCGCCGCCATCTCTCGGCGAGAAGGCTCCTGGGCCGCCTCCCAGGACGGCGTCTCCCCTGCCGATCGCCCCTGATTCGGGTGACGCCACGCATGACCTCAGCAAGCGGCGGGCACACCCGGCCCTTCCCTCCGCCCACGCCGCCACGTCAGCGGACCCCCCTGAAGGGAGAAGGGCAACGCCGACGGACAGCTGACGGTCAGGGCGTCCCGACCGGCGACGTGGGACGATCGGCCCGGTGGGTGGTGGCTCGGCATGCGAGGAGACCGCAGTGCGCGTTCTGGTCATCGGTGATCGACGCATCCCTGCCGGGTACGTCGAGCCCCTGGCAGAGGCGGTCGGCCCGCGCTTCGGATCGGGCACGGCCTTGAGTGACCTGGAACCAAGGGGTTCAAGCGCTGCGTTCGGCGCGGCTCGTCGCCACCGATGGGCAGGGGTGCGCTGCCGGTGACGTCGACGACGGTGGCCAGGGCGAAGGGGCGTGCCTCGCGGCACCCAGGGGTGCAGTGTGTCCGCGATGTTCAGCATGGGGCTCCAGAGGAGACGGTCGCTGTCGCAGAAGGTGAGCGGGCCGCCGCCGCGTCGACGGGGGCGCATGCGCGGCGACGGCCCGGGGTGGTCCTGCAGCCCTGCAGGACCCGGCCAGGGAGGCGGTGGTGTCAGAGCAACGCCTCGGCGGTAATGGGGGGGGCGGCCGCCGATGGGATCCGGTTCAGTGCGTCACGGGATGTGGTTACCCGCCGTGACCGCAGTCGGAACCGATGTCGGTGCTCTGTGCTCCCGGGCTGCCTTCGCCATTGAGCAGGTTGCCGCCAAAGCCGTTGAGGATGCCCACTGCGCCGAGGATGTCGATGTTCAGGTCCTGGGACTTGCACCCGCCGCCATGCGTGTCCCGCAGCCTGGGCGGTGGCAGGGCCGGTGCCCATGAAGGTGAAGCCACTGATGATGGCGACAGCGACAGTTGGCTCGAACCGGCACGGTGACTTGGGTGGTGCAGGTGCGAAGTCCTCCAGGGGCGCAGACAGACGGTCGGTTTGGGAGGGGCTCCCGGGCCGACCCGTCATCGTGAACGGGGGCGGGACCGCCGAAAGGGGGCTCGGGTTCGAGCGCCTCAACAGGTGTGAGGGCGCAGTTCTACAGGTGGGGGCGGGGATTGTCGCGTCGGGGGCGGCCGGGTGCACCCGCGCAGGCACGGTGCGTCCTGTGGGCACCTCGCGGTCGTGGAACGGCGGCGTCCACCCGGCGGCGAGCGTTGGCGGCTGCAGTTCCTGCCCGGTACACCTTGGCCAGGGCGTATGCGGCCTGACGCTCACGGGCTGTGGCAAGGAGGGGGGTTCGATCTGCGCGCTGTTCCTCCGGCACCGGGGCGGAGTCCGGCGCGACCTGCGGACGCACCGCCCGGACGGCGGGTCGGGCTGTCGAAGCCCGTCAGCAGCCTCTTGCGGGTGATCCGAACTTCCTCGGTGGCCCGGTCGAGTTCGTCGGTACGTGCGGTCAGCTGCACGATGTTCCCCCGGGCCCGCCTCCTCCCTGCTCGTCTGGGACTTCACCACAGCCCTCCGCCGACCGCGTGGTTTCGTGAAGGCAGCAATCCAGGATCGCGTGAGTCCGGCTACGGCAATCGCCTGAGCCACCAGAGGGCAAGGCGGTAGGCGCCAGCAGCCACGATGAGGTGCACCAGCCCGGAAGCCGTGTACGCCCAGTCGGGCAGCACCTGCCTGTAGATCTCGAGTGCGATGCCGCGAGAGAACTCGAATGCAGCGGCAGCGGCGAACATCGCGCCCGCTGACTGCTTGGTCCACTGACGCCCTTTCGCGGCCGGACGGAGCGCAAGAGGTTCTGTCACTCGTCCGTTCTGCAGGCACCTGATCCAACTCATCCATGGCCACGTGTCCCCTGCGTGCCCGACCAGTCGGCGACCGGTGGGGAACCACGGGGAACGTCGGCGCCCCTCCCGACAACGTGCAGGTCACCGTCTGGCCGGTTCAGCCGCCATCCGCATACGCGATCTTCAACTGGGGCCGGTCACTCACGGAACCGTCGCCAGGGATAGCCTTCCGGTCCGGTTGGACCGCTCCGGGAGGCTCCCTGTGCATACTGCCGTCTTCCTGCTGAGAAGCACGCTTGGCCTGGGTGGCGGTCTCGTGTCCGCATGGGAGCTCAACCGCCAGGCTTCAGGGCCCGGTTGGAGGAAGCCTCGGGTCCTCGCTGCGATGGCGGCTTTGTTTCTCGCCGTTCTGCTCGCCACCTAGGGAGAACGGCGGCCGGACGCCGGCGAGCAGAACCCGCTCGCGTACAGCTTTGAAGTACAGCAACCCCACCGACCGGTGTTGACCACCCGCGCCTCTGGTGGGCCGTCTGACCGGCCCACCAGACCTCAGCGACCGAGCGTCGGCTGTGGCGCCTTGACCTGCGGCGACCTGAGCTCGACGACACAACGTCCCAGCGTCGCGCACTGGGCTGTTTCGTTGCGAACCGCGCGAACGCGATGTCCGTTGCGGACTGCCTCACTGTGGTGGCAAAGCCACGAGGCACCGTGGCACCTGTGACCTTCGTCAGGGTGAGCTGAGTGCTGTGGGGTCACAGGCTGTGGGCGATGGGGTGCAGCGGCTCGTACAGCGGCAGTTCGGCGCCGCTGGGGAGCCGGATCGCAGTCACTTTGCCCCAGCGCTGCTCGCTGACCGGGCGGGTGATCTCGACCCCCTGTGAGCGGAACTCGTCGAGCTGAGCATCAAGGTCGTCGCACATCAGGAAGAACTCGTGCTGCGGCGGGCCGTCGGTCGGGTGTACGGCCACCTCGGCCGGTGGCAGCTTGAAGATGAGCCAGCCGCCGCCCGCGTCGACGCCGGGAAAGCCGAGGACGTCACGGAGAAAGGCGCGGTCCGCTTCGGCGTCCTGGCTGTAGAGGATGGCATGTGCACCGCTGATCATGGTTGACTCCTGCCCCGTCGACGTGCCGGCGGTCGTACCCTCGGCATCTTGGCACGCTCAGATCCCAGAAGACGGTCGACTGCATGTGATGACACGCCGACTGAGTTGCATGACGACGGACACGAACCGGTGAATGAACGAGCTTGTGCGAGCTGAGATTCCGTTCCCGAGTCTCACGGCCGATGGCCCCCCGATGGCCGGTCGGCCACGAAACTGAGGCGGGCCGGTCGGAGCGCTCACCCCGTGGCTGACGAAGTGCCCAGTCGCGGTCGCTCGGCGCCTGCTCGGTTCGCCAACGAGCTCGTAGGACTCCGTCGTTGCCCGGCATGACAGCAGTGCACAGAGGCGCACTTTCATCCGCGTATCCAGACAGGAGCGCGGCGGCATGGGCACGGGATATCCGAGTACGCGATGGCGGCGTTCTGGGAACAGTCCGAGCTCGCGGGTGCGGGCCGGCGCTTCCTCGCGAGGCCGGCTGCTGCTGAGGTAGAGGTAGTGATCCCACCCCGCATGGACCGCGAACATGCCTTCCTTTTCCAGTCGACAACAGGCCCGCTGTCGCCCGGCATGACCTTCACCAGCGTCAGCGCGATATCGAGCGATGTCTGTGCCCCATCGTGAAAACCGCTTGGCCGGACGGGAAGAGCCGGGCCGACCTGAAGCCGGCCACCGCAGGCTCGACCAACGCCCCGAGACGGCCGCCTGCACAGCCGAACATCTACACCGGGGAGCATCCCCCAACCGGCGCACCACACCGCGCACCCCACCCGCACCGACGGCACCCTGGCCCTATGTCGTCCGATCAGCCCGTCGTCGTATACCCGCCCACCGAAGACGGAGGCCGACGTGTCCGGATAGGCGACCACTTCGTCGGCATCGCCTACGGTCTCCTCGACGTCGCCGCCTACCTCCAAGAAGCCGGCTTGCAGGACTGGGACGAGATGGACGTTGCCCGATCCGGGCTCATCGAATGGCGCGGTGGCGGGCCCGACGTCTGGGAACACTGACCGGGCTGTCAGTAGTGCATGATCGGGCAAGATCCCGCTGGATGCCGCGCTCGCGGGGGCGCTGGGCGGGGACTGACTGGCCGATGTGGCCATGGTGCGGGCGGAGCCGGCGTGTTTCGGGCCGGTGGCCTCCCCCCGACCCGATGGCCTTGCGGCTGATCGGCAAGCCGGCGTTGGGCGGGTGCTGGCTGCGCTGCGCACCGCTCGGGCTGAAACGCGAACGCGTATGACGCTTGGCCGGGGATGCCGCGCCGGATGCGGACGGGCAGGTGATCGTGGACACGACGGCGTCATCGTCCTGGCGCACTCCGAGAAGCAGGACGGCGCCGCGGACCTGGACGAAGACGTTCGGCAACCGCCCGCTGACTCAATGTGCCCGGCGCGCATGTGTAGCCGGCTTCGGCCGTGCCGCCCGCGTCGAGGCTGCCGAAAATGGTCCGCTGCTCCTCGAAGAGGTGAATGTCCGCTCGGTCGAATCCGCGTGGCGGATCAGGAACGTGGCCGCTGCGAGCGTCGCGACACCGCCGCCCACCAATACGCCTTCGCCAACACACAGCTCCTCCCTGTCACCCGTTTCTGGGAACCGCACACCATGAGCGTTTCCTGCGCCTGTGAGCGCCGTCAGTGGGCCGTTGGTCACCCGTCCGGTCCGAACGGCCCTCGGCCGGGTCGTCGAGAGAGATGTCGCCGAACGGAACGGAGTGTGAGTTCGTCGCCCTCATGGACCTGGTAGTGCAGCAGTTTGAAGACCTCGCCGTCCGGTGCCGCAGCCGGGGGACCCAGTGGGCCTTCAGGACCAGGTCGGGGTCTCGCTGCGGCGCTTGACGACCGTCCATGGCCGCCACGCCTCAGGTCCGCGTCCTTCAACCGACCTGGGCAGGACACGAGGCGCCCTGCGAGCGTCGCGCTGTGCAGGACGGCTCCCCGGGCCGACTACTGATCGCCGCTCCACGTCCTGTAGGCGGTCACGGCCGTCGGCAGCGTCGGAAAGATCCGCTCGCTGCCGACCGTGTCCGCCAGGCCGTACGCCGTCAGGTCGTCCAGCAGGTCCTGCTTGACACGGGCGAGGGCGAAGACGATGCCGCGGTGCGCGAGCCCGCGGCGGAGTTCGTCGACCGCGTCCAGAGCGGTGATGTCGACCTCCACATTTGCCTCGGTGTTGAGGACGAACCAGCGGACCGGTTCCGTCTGTTCGTCGACGGCGGCCAGGGCCCGGCGGCGGAAGTTCTCGGCGTTGGCGAAGAAGAGAGGGGAGTCGTAGCGGTAGACGAGCAGGCCGGGGATGGTGCGGGCCTGCGGGTAGTCGTCGATGTCGTGCATGCCGGCCACACCGGGCACCAGGCCCTCGACGGCGTCGTGAGGGCGGGCCACCCGGGTGAGCAGTTCGGCCACGGACAGACCGACGGCGACCAGCACGCCGTACAGGATGTCGAGGGCGAGTACCCCTGCCAGGCAGCCGAGCGCCAGCAGGAGTTCCCGGCGGCGGAAGGACGCCAGCCGTCGGAAGCCCGCCAGGTCGATCATGCGGACCGCCGCGTAGACGACGAGCGCGCCGAGGACCGCCGTTGGTGTGCGAGACAGCAGGGGGCTCAGGAAGAGCAGGACGGACAGGACGGCCGCGCCGGCCACCAGCGAGTACACCTGGCTGCGACCGCCGGCCGAGGAGGCCAGCGCGGTACGGCTGGCACTGCTGCTGACCGGGAAACCGTGCAGCATGCCCGCGCCGATGTTGGCGGCGCCCAGGGCGAGGAACTCCTGGTTGGGGTCGAGCCCGGAATCACCGTCCTCGTGCTTGGTGAACGCCCGCGCGGTGAGGATGAAATCCGTGTAGCCGACCAGGAGGACCCCCAACGCGGGGAGCACCAGGTGCGGCAACTCGGTCATGTCCGGCACGGCCACGGTGGGCAGGCCCGAGGGGACATCGCCGATCACCTTGATGCCGTATCGGCCGTCGAGGTCGAAGACGGACACGGCGGCCGTGCCGAACACCACGGCGAGCAGGGGACCGGGCACGGTGCGGAAGAAGTGGGCCACCGTGAAGAGGACCCCGAGCGCCGCGACGGCGAACAACACCGTGGCCAGGTGGAGCCGTGGCAAGCGCCCTGCAAAGGACCACAGTTGAGGGAAGAAGGCCGAGCCTGCCGTCCGGACACCGGTGAGTTTGGGGAGCTGGTCCACGATCATGATCAGTGCGACGCCCGCCAGATAGCCGATCAGCACCGGCCGGGACAACAGGTCCGCGACGAAACCGAGCCGGGCCGCCCATGCCACCACACACAACAGACCGACCGCGATCGCGAGCGTGGCCGCCAGCGTCGCGTAGCGCGCCGGATCTCCTGCGGCCAACGGACCGACCACTGTCGCCGTCATCAGCGCGGTCGTCGACTCGGGGCCGACCGACAGAAGACGGGAGGAGCCCAGCAGGGCGTACAGGGCGAGCGCGGGAAGGATCGCCCACAGTCCTGCGACCGGCGGCAGGCCGGCCACGCCCGCGTATGCCATCACCTGGGGCACGAGATACGCGGCCACCGTCACTCCGGCCAGGACGTCGCCCTTCAGCCACGAGCGCCGATAGCCGAGCAGCGCACCGAGCCCGGGCAGGAGACGGCGCCACAAGCGCGCGCTGCCGACCGAGCTCTGGGACATGATCCTCCCCGGGCCGAAGCATCTCATGATCCTCCGGGACCCCCGATGGCCGCGAGATGCCGAACGGCCCGGGGTGCCGCTGCCTCCTCGAAGCTGCTCCCGCAGGCCGGATCCTTGCTCCCGTAGGTGTTCCGCGGGCCCCGCGATGGCGCGGACACCATCGGCCGATGGGGCCTGTCGGCCCCCGACCGGGGTGCTGACCATCACCTCGAACGTGGTGTACGGCAAGCACACGGGCAACACCCCCGACGGCCGCCGTGCCGGACAGCCCTTCGCGCCCGGCGCCAACCCGATGAACGGTCGCGACCGGCACGGAGTGGCTGCCTCCGCGCTGTCGGTGGCGAAGCTGCCGTACGAGGAGGCCCGCGACGGCATCTCACTGACCACGACGATCACTCCCGAGGGGCTGGGGCACAACCCGGACGAGCGGCCGGACCACCTGGTCGGCATCCTCGACGCCTACATGGCCTCCGGCGGCTTCCACATGAACGTCAACGTCCTGGACCGGGCGACGCTGGAGGACGCCATGGAACACCCGGAGAAGTACCCGGAGTTGACGATCCGGGTCTCCGGGTACGCCGTCAACTTCGTCCACCTGACCCGCGAGCAGCAGCTCGACGTGATCAGCCGTACCTTCCACGGATCGCTGTGAGCACCACGACCACGCCGGTGACGGGCCGGATCCACTCCTGGGACCTGTCCACGGGAGTGGACGGTCCCGGGACCCGGTTCGTGCTGTTCCTCAGCGGCTGCCCGCTGCGCTGCCTGTACTGCGCCAACCCCGACACCTGGCACATGCGCGACGGGAAACAGACCACCGTCGAGGAGGTGATGGCCGAGATCGAGAGGTACCGGGCCTTCATCACCGCCGCCGGCGGGGGAGTGACGCTCACCGGCGGCGAGGCCCTGCTGCAGCCCGCGTTCACGGCCTTGGTCTTCCGCCGCTGCAAGGAACTCGGTCTGCACACGGCCCTGGACACCTCCGGCTTCCTGGGCGCCCGCGCCACCGATGAACTGCTCGCCGACACCGACCTGGTCCTGCTCGACATCAAGTCCTTCGACGCCCGGACCTACCGGCGGCTGACCGGCGGCGACCTTTCCCCGACCCTCGATTTCGCCACCCGCCTGGACCGGCTCGGCGTCCCGGTGTGGATTCGCTACGTCCTCGTGCCCGTCTGGACCGACTACCCGACGGCCGTCGACGGCCTCGGCGGGTTCCTCGCCGGCCTCGGCAACGTCGACCGGGTGGACGTCCTGCCGTTCCACAAGCTCGGCACCCACAAGTACGACCGGCTGGGCATCCCCTTCCCCCTGCGCGACACACCCACGCCGGATCCCGACCTGACGGAGCGGGTGCGCGAGCAGTTCCGGGAACACGGCCTGCGGGCTCTCTGACGTGCCGAGCGGCCGAACAACGAGCCCGCGTGGGGCCCCGACCAGAGCTGCGGCGGGCCACCAACTGCTGCCCGCGAGCGCCCCGGCACTGGCGACCGTGCAGACGATGGCCGTGCGCCAGGCGATCGCCAGGGTTCACGAGTGTCCGGGGTCGAACGGGGACGGCCTGTCGAAGTTGCTGCGGCAGCGAGTCCGTCATCAGGGCGACGTCGGCGGCGACGCGTTCCGTTCCTCGTACGGGTCTTCCTCGCATCCGTGCGGCCGCCCGCAGGGTGAGCCTTCGCACTGCGGGCGGCCTGGCCTTCGGTCTTCTCCGGGATCAGCGCCGGATGCTCGGCGCCGCAGGTACGCCCGACATGGCCGTCGTTCCATCAATCGTGCCCTATCCCCAGAGGTGAGCCGTCGACGCGTGGGGAAGACGTGGGAGGAGCATCCGATGGCGGGAAACCCCCCTGGCGCCGCGGGCCCAGTCGTCTCTCAGCAGGGCTTCACCCACCAAACCCATGACCAGTCGGCGGAGGCGTCCGAGTCGTAGGCACCATTGTCCGTCCAGCGTGTCACGTGGTCGGAACTCCTGAATTGCGCGCGGGTTCCAGGGGTCTGGTTGTTGATCCACGAACCCAGACTCGACCACGGCATGTCGTATTCGGTGCAGTTGTACATGAGTATGGGGTCACCGGTGAAATTCGGTCCCGGGTAGGCGCAGAAGTACTTGTACGGGCAGCTGGCCGCCGCTGTTGCGGCGGTCCCGGCACTGTGTGTCGCTGCGTCGGCGGTGGAGGCCATGGTGAGGACGGCCGAAAAGCCGGTGGCGACTGCCACCATGCCACGCACCCACGTCCGACGGCTCCCGCCGCGATTTTCGGTCATGGTCAAACTCTCCTCGAATCGACCCTGTCGGTTGACTTCACCGAATGTAGGGGCGCCGAAGGAAGGACGCTAACCTTTCGACCTCACCCGAATTGAGCGGCTGTCCGCTTCCCGCCGTGTGACTTCATCGGTAACGTCTGGAATTTGACATAGCGTTGAGACCGCTCATGAATTACCTGCTGGACCAGGCTCGGCCCTGTGGTTTCGTCGCGAGCAGAGGAAGGAGTTGGGTGAGGCTGCCCACATGATGTCCTGCATGTCGTCGAGCATCGGCATGCGCGGGTTGGCGGGCGCGCACTGGTCCTCGTAGGCGTTGAGGGCCTGCTGGGGCAGGGCGTCGAGGAACCACCGCTTCTCGACGCCGAGGGACTGGAACGTCGGCTCGATGCCCACGGCAGCGCGCAGGTGTTCCACCGCGCGGGCCCACGACTCGACGCCCTCCTGCAGGGTGGCGGCGGGCAGGCCGAGGGTGCGGGCGATGTCCTGGAAGCGTTCCGGGGCGCGGTAGTTCTCGTACTTGGTCCAGCCCGTGAGCTTGGTGGGGACGGTGCCGTTGCAGCGGATGACGTGCGGCAGCAGGACGGCGTTGGTGCGGCCGTGGGCGATGCGGAAGGTGGCGCCGAGGGTGTGGGACATGGCGTGCACGATGCCGGGGAAGGCGTTGCCGAAGGCCATGCCGGCGATGGTGCCGGCGTTGTGCATCTTCTCCCGGGCCTGAGCCGAGCCCGCGCGGTCGTTCACCGCCGCTTCGAGGTGGTCGAAGATCAGCCGGATGGCGTGCAGCGCGAGGCCGTTGGTGAAGTCGTTGGCGTAGACGGACACATACGCCTCGATGGCGTGGGTGAGGGCATCGAAGCCGCTGTCGGCGGCCAGGGCCAGCGGTAGGTCGGCGGTCAGCAGCGGGTCGACGATGGCCACGCTCGGGGTGAGCGCGTAGTCGGCCAGCGGGTACTTCTTGACGACGGCCGGGTGGGCTCTGGTCGGCCGATGACGCCTCCGTCACCGTTGAGGAGTGAAGCCTTGATGCCGGTCGCACACGGAGGGACACCCGCATGCTGAAACGGGGTGGCACGGTGCTGCTGTGGCGCTGGCGGCGCAACCCGCTCCGGCGGCGCTCCGACGTCGCCGAAGTCTGGCTCGGCGTGGCAGTGGCTGCCCTGCTCCTGTTCGCGGCGCCGGCACTGGGCGTGGTGACGGCTGCCGTCGCCGAGCACTCCGCTCTCGATGAGGCCCGAGGGCTGCACGCACCGCGGCGCGCCTTGTCGGGGACGGCCCCGCGCCGGCGTCGGTACGGTTCTCCGACCTGGCGACCGATGACCGGGTCAGCGCGATCGTGCGGTGGACCACGCCCAGCGGCACCTCCAGGTCCGGCACGGCGTCAGTGGCAGTGGGCAGCCGGGCGGGTTCTCCCGCCACGGTGTGGCTCGACGACGCGGGCCGCATCCATCCCACGCCGCCCACCCCCGCTCAGGCCGGATCTCAGGCTGCCGCGTTCGGGGCGGCAGCCGGGGCCGGTGTGGGCGTGCTGGTGCTGGGTGGCTGGTGGGTCGCCCGGGTACGGCTGGAAGTACCGAGAGGTGACCGGGGCGCTGTTGCCGCCGACGGGTCCGTCGGTGGGGGTGTCCGCATCCACACGAGCCGATCGGCCTCAAAGAGAAGGCCATTCGGCCCTCGGCCCCCGTACATGGATCAAGCCACGATGGTGAGCGCCAATCCCCTTGTACACCCCAGTTGCTGAGGAGACCCATGCTTTCGCCCGAGTCGGCCACTGTCGTCCGTGCCACCCTGCCCGCCGTCGGCGGAGCCCTGGACGAGATCACGGCGCGGTTCTACGACACGATGTTCGCCGAGCAACCAGAGCTGCTGGACGGGCTGTTCAACCGCGGCAACCAGGCCAGCGGACAACAGCGCCGTGCTCTGGCCGGGTCCATCGCAGGCTTCGCACAGGCGCTGCTCGCCGATCCGGATGCCCGCCCGGACGCGCTGCTGTCGCGGATCGCCCACAAGCACGCCGCACTGGGTGTCACCGAGGACCAGTACACGATCGTTCATAAATACCTGTTCGGGGCCATTGCCGACGTGCTCGGCGAGGCGGTCACGCCGGAGGTCGCAGCCGCCTGGGACGAGGTGTACTGGCTGATGGCCGGCGCACTCATCGCCCGGGAGGCCCGCCTGTACCAGGAGGCGCAGGTCGATCCCCGCAATCCGTGGCGGCAGTGGACGGTCGCCGAGCGGCGGGAGGAGACCCCCGACGCGGTCTCCTTCCTGCTGCGCCCGGCCGACGACGGCCCGATCCCCTCCGGCAGGGCCGGCCAGTACGTCAGCGTCCGCGTGAAGATGCCCGACGGCATACACCAGTTGCGCCAGTACAGCCTCTCCGGCGACCCCGGCGACCAGCTGCGCCGTATCACCGTCAAACGGGTCGCGAGCGTGGCCGACGCTCCCGAGGGCGACGTGTCCAACCAGCTGCACCGCACCGTCCGGGCCGGCGACGAACTCACCCTGTCCGCCCCGTTCGGCGACGTCGTCCTCGACGACGCCGACAGCCCGCTGCTGCTGGTCTCGGCCGGCATCGGCTGCACCCCGATGGTCGGCATGCTCGAACACCTCGCGGCGACCGGAGCCGCCCGCCCGGTCACGGTGTTGCACGCCGACCGTTCCCCGGCCGACCACGCCCTGCGCGCGGACACCCGCCGCCTCGTCGGCCGACTGCCCGACGCCCGGGCCGCGTTCTGGTACGAACAGGACGCCGCCGCAGAACCCGGCGCCCGCACCGGTCTGATGGACCTCGGCGGACTGGACCTGCCCGCCGACGCCGACGTCTACCTGTGCGGTTCACTGCCCTTCATGCGCACCGTGCGGGCCCAGCTGCTGCAGGCCGGCATCCCCGCCCGCCACATCCGGTACGAGGTCTTCGGTCCCGACCTGTGGCTGGCCCACGCGGAAGGCTGAGCACAGGCACCGCAGAAGGCCAGGGCGGGGGCCGGTGCACCACCGGTAGTCGCAGGCGTCCGGAACCGCGGCACCCTCGCCGATCAGGCGGGCCTTGACGGCGGTGGGCCACCTGAGGTCTCACGGTCATGGCGGTGGCCCTGTAGAGGAGTGGTCGTGCCCTGCCCGCCTCTGGGCTGCCTTGCTGGTACAGGACCGAGCCGGGACAGACAATGGGGCGGCCGTCCCCCAGCGGGTGGGCCCGTGCGCATGGGGCAGGCCGAGATCCTGGGTCTCCATAGGGCTCCCGCCGTTGTCCGGCGCTCGGTTTTGGGGCCGTATGGCGTCCTGGCAGGGGCCGGTCAACCCTCTTCCGAGCCGGGGCTGGTGGCGCAGGGTGGGCGATACGGGGAGATCGTTGCAGAGGAGAGCCGCCATGCAGACCCGGGAAGTCGACGCCGCAGCCGTCCAGTGCCTGCTCGCCGCGGCGGTGGCCGCGCCGTCGATCCACAACACGCAGCCCTGGCGGTTCGGCCTGGACCCGGACAGCGGGTCGGTCAAGGTCCGCGCCGACTTCGGACGGCGGCTCTCGATGACCGATCCCGACCTGCGGGCCCAGTACCTGTCGGTGGGCGCGGCCGTCTTCAACCTTCGGGTGGCCGCAGCAAACCTGGGCCGGGAGCCGGTCGTCCGGCTGCTGCCCGCCGCGGACGATCCCGGCCTGCTGGCCATCGTGCGACTGGCCGGGCCCGCCGAGGACGGATCGGCGTCCCTGCGGCGCCTGTACGAGGCCATTGAGCGGCGTCACAGCAGCCGGACGCCC
Organism: Streptomyces sp. NPDC050759; assembly: GCF_044456945.1. Taxonomy (NCBI): domain Bacteria; kingdom Bacillati; phylum Actinomycetota; class Actinomycetes; order Kitasatosporales; family Streptomycetaceae; genus Streptomyces; species Streptomyces sp. NPDC050759. Next base: position 646,367 of record NZ_JBITGI010000003.1, read on the forward strand.
TTCACCGGCCGCCCGGTGCCGGAGCCGATCGTGACGGACATGATCAGCGCGGCACGTGCGGAGGGTGCGCACTTGGAGGTTCCTGACATCATGGGGACCCGGCGTCTGCTGCGGTTGACCCAGGCCGGGGAGGTCCGCAACGCATCCCATCCGGGTCGCGTGGCCGAGGTGCGTGGCTGGCTCACCGCCCCGGGATGTGAGACCGGTTACGGCATCCCGGTAAGCGCCGTTGGGGCCTTGGACGCGTCCGGGCGGATACCGATGCGGGATTTCACCGGCCGGTTGCCCGTGCCGCATCTTCCTGCCCTGCACTTCGAACGCCACGCGCAGGTGGCGCTGTTGTGGACGGCGTGGGACCGGCGGGAGGACTGGCTGCGGGCCGGTCAGGCGCTGCAGCATGTGCTGCTCACCGCGACCGAATACGGGGTGCGCACCTCGATGCTGCACCAGGCGATGGAATGGATGGATCTGCGGGCGGCAACGGGCGGAGGGCGTCAGCGGCACTGCCCGCAGTTGCTGATCCGGTTCGGCTACGGCTCCGAGGGCGGCCGCACACCGCGCGCGACCGCCGATGTCACGCCGCGTCCCACTCCCGGGGCCGAGCCCGGGTCTTCGGTGTGAGGACCGCTCCGTCCACATGATCGTCCCTGGTGGGCGGGCGCCCTGCCGACCAGAGAGGAATCAGAGTCGCCCGCACCGGCCACGACTCATCGCGTGATGCGCGTCCCCGTGATCTCGCGTCCGGTGACCAGCTCGGACTCGATGCGGAGGAAGACTCCGTCATGTACGGGCATCCAGGACCGCGGTTCGGTCCGTGCGAGCCGTTCGTGGTCGGCCGGGTCGGTCACCACGGCGGCACGGCCGGTGACGACCACGCTCCAGCCGGACCGGGTCGCAGCGGTGAACTCGTCCGCCTCGAAGGCGACCACCACCCCGTCGATGGCGCATGCGAGCTCGGAGCCGGCCGAGGTGTAGAGCAGGACGGAGGCGTCCTCGTCCAGGGAGAAGTTGACCGGGAGGACCGCGGGCAGCGCCTGCCGGGTGTACACGACCCGGCCGACCGGCACCTTGGCCAGCAGGCGAAGGCAGTCCTGTCGGTCAAGAGTGCGAAAGGCATCGGTCTCGTGCATCCCACCATGGTCAGCGTGGGCCCCGGGGCCGGGTAGGGCCGGTCGGCCCTACTTTGCCTCCCGGCCGCTGCCGCGGTGTCGAAGGCGTCGCGCGGGCCATCCGGTCCCCACGTCCGATCCGGCTGAGTCTCAGCAGGATCGGACGTGGGGACCGCCAGCCCGGCGGGCAGGGACCCATGGCCCATGCGGTGGCAGAGCCACCGTGGGCAAGAGGGAAGGGACCGACAGCATGGTCCAGTCTTCGACGACGGAGAGCAGCAGGGCGGCCTCCGGTGCGCCGGCGCCCGGACGGGCATGGCTGATGCCGGCCCTGGCCACCGTCGGGTTCGCCGTCAACTTCTGGGCCTGGGCGCTGCTCAGCCCGCTCGGCTCTCACTTCAAGGACACCCTGGACCTGACCTTTTCCAGCAGTCGCTGCTGGTGGCCGTGCCGGTCGTAGTCGGCTCCCTGGGCCGTATCCCGTCGGCGCGCTGACCGACCGGTTCGGCGGGCGCGTGATGTTTCCGACCGTCTCGGCGGCCACCGTCGTGCCCGCCCTCTACCTGGGCCTGGTCGCTCTCCCGAGCGGTATGGCGGTTGCCCGTCGATGACGAGCGCCTGCGATGCCTTCTGCGCCTGATTCCCGCACACGGCTACGCCGACAACATCCAACCCGAGGGCGTAGTACCCGAACTGGTTTCCTCGCCGGGCCCGACGAGCACGTTGCACCCGAGACGGACGGCACCCGGCTGCGGTTGCGTGTTGCCGACAACGGATCCGGCCGCGGTGCCGCGCCGGACTCATGCGGAAGGGCACCGTGGCGGTCCGCCCTGTCGTGCCTGACGGCGCATCCCACGGACCGTGCTGGGCCGGTGCCACCCCTCTTGCGAGCACGACTGGTGGCCGCGTCCTGATGCTGGCGCAGGACGGCAGGGTGTGCACGCCAGAAGGGCGCCTCCTCCGGCAATTGTGTTTCTGCAAGCCGGCTTCGGCCTGTCGCTCGATGCGCGTCCCGCAATCCACCGATGAGTTCCGCAGGCCCGGCTGGTCCACCTCGTCGTACACCACTCGAGCTCGGACTGGAGACTCACCATGGTCACTGCCGCACACGCCGGTCGCATGCTGTTCGTGAACATTCCCGTGGCGGACGTCGAGCGCAGCAAGGCGTTCTTCGCGCGGCTCGGGTTCAGCTACAACCCGATGTTCACCGACGAGACCGCGGCCTGCATGCTGGTCGGCGAGCACGCCTCCGTCATGCTGCTCAGCCACGAGACCTTCGCGCGGTTCTCGAAGCTGCCGATGGCGGATCCCACCATGCACACCCTGGCGCTCTACTGCTTCAGCGTGTCGGCCCGCCATGAGGTCGACACGGTCACTGAAGCCGCGCTTGCCGCGGGCGGCTCCGAGGCGGATGGCCCCGAGGACCACGGCTTCATGTACTCACGTAGCTTCTTCGACCTCGACGGCCACGGCTGGCAGGTCATGTGGATGGATCCGTCAGGCACCTCGGAGAGCTCGACCACACCGGCCTGGCGCTGAACGGCCTTGGAAACTGTTCGACTCGCCGGGCTTGACCAGAGTGTGCCGATCGCCCGCTCCGCAGTCTTGGCCTGGGACTGGGCGTTCTGGACCGCCCTGCCGGGCTTGAAACAGAGGTCGTCCAGCAGGTCCGGCTGAGGCATCGGCCGACGCGAAGGGCCGGATACGCTGGCCGGATGATCGAGATCCTTCCTCCCTGTCCGAAGTGCTCGTGTGAGTACACCTATGAGATGAACGCCTTGGTGGTGTGCCCGGAGTGCGGCCACGAGTGGGTGCCCGCCGAGAGCGGAGTGGATGCCGGTGACGCCCCCGGGGAGAGGGTCGTCAAGGACTCCGTCGGCAACGTGCTGCGGGACGGCGACAGCGTGGTGGTCGTCAAGGCGCTCAAGGTCAAGGGGACCCCGTCGGGGATCAAGGCGGGCACCAAGGTACGCAGCATCCGGCTGGTCGACGGGGTCGACGGGCACGACATCGACTGCAAGGTCGACGGGTTCGGGGCGATGCAGCTGAAGTCCAGCGTGGTCAAAAAGGCCTGACGCCACAGACCTCGTCCGGTGCGCGAATTCCGAGCGCAGCGACCTGATGCACAATTGCAAAATTTCGCAATTGGTTAGATGCCGTGTTTGCTGTGGTCGCAAGTATCGGCGGGTGCAGCCTTCGCGTCTGCCCCGAGGTGGGCTCTTCGAAGGGAGTCGAGAGGACGTGTCCGTTCCGCTGTACCAGGCCAAGGCCGACTTCTTTCGGATGCTGGGGCATCCCGTACGGATACGGGTGCTGGAGCTGCTGCAGGATGGGCCGCTGCCGGTACGGGACCTGCTCACGGCCATCGGGGTGGAGCCCTCTGGCCTGTCGCAGCAGCTGGCGGTGCTGCGCCGCTCCGGGATCGTCACCTCGACGAGGGAAGGCTCGACTGTTGTCTACGAGCTGGCCGGCGGGGACGTGGCCGACCTGTTGAAGGCGGCGCGACGGATTCTGACCGAGGTGCTGGCCGGGCGGAACGAGTTGCTGGCCGAGCTGCGGGAAGCCGAGGTCGTCGCGCGATGACCACGGCACTTGGCCGGGTGAGGGAACGGATCGCCGCGCTGTTGCCCAGGCGGGACGATCTGGCTCAGATGCGGCGCGACCCGCGACGGGACCTGCTCGCGGGTCTGACCGTGGCGATCGTCGCGCTGCCGCTCGCGCTGGGCTTCGGGGTTTCTTCGGGGCTGGGCGCTCAGGCGGGCCTGGCGACCGCCGTGGTCGCGGGTGCGCTCGCCGCGGTCTTCGGCGGGTCGAATCTGCAGGTGTCCGGCCCGACCGGTGCGATGACGGTGGTCCTCGTGCCGATCGTGGGCCAGTACGGGGCGACTGGGGTGCTCACCGTCGGCTTGATGGCGGGCGTCATGCTCGTCGGCCTGGCCGCGCTGCGGGCCGGCAAGTACATGCGGTACGTGCCCGCCCCGGTCATCGAGGGCTTCACCCTCGGCATCGCCTGCGTGATCGGTCTGCAGCAGGTCCCGAGCGCCCTCGGCGTGCCCAAGCCCGAGGGCGACCGTGTCCTGGTGGTGACCTGGCGGGCCCTCGAGGAGTTCGCCAAGGCCCCGAACTGGACGGCCGTCGGCTTCGCGATCGTGGTTGCCGCCGTCATGTTGCTCGGTGCCCGCCGGCGGCCGACCGTCCCGTTCTCCATCCTGGCGGTGATCGCCGCTACGGCCGTGGCGCAGCTGGCGCACCTGGACGAGGCGAAGCCGATCGGCGACCTGCCCTCCGGGCTGCCCGTACCGTCGTTGTCCTTCCTGGACCTCGGCTCGCTCGGGACGCTGCTCGCGCCGGCCGTGGCCGTTGCCGCGCTGGCCGCCCTGGAGTCGCTGCTGTCGGCGTCGGTGGCCGACGGCATGACGGTGGGCCAGCAGCACGACCCCGACCGTGAGCTCTTCGGGCAGGGCATCGCGAACATCGCCGCCCCGCTGTTCGGCGGTGTCCCGGCGACCGGAGCGATCGCCCGCACCGCGGTCAACGTCCGCACCGGTGCGAGCTCCCGGTTGGCAGCGCTGGCTCATGCCGCGGTCCTGGCCGTGATCGTCTTCGCAGCGGCGCCTCTCGTCTCGAAGATTCCGCTGGCCGCCCTGTCGGGCGTCCTGCTGGCCACGGCGATCCGCATGGTCGAGGTCGGCTCGCTGCGGGCCATGGCCAAGGCCACACGTTCCGACGCGCTGATCCTTGTTCTCACCGGCGTCGCCACGCTCGCACTCGACCTCGTCTGGGCCGTGATCATCGGCCTTGTGGTGGCGGGGGCCCTGGCGCTGCGTGCCGTGGCCCAACAGGCCCGTTTCGACCAGGTGCCGCTGGACCGCGGCGACCACAGCGTGGAGGAACACGCGCTGCTGGCCGAGCACATCGTGGCGTACCGCATCGACGGCCCGCTGTTCTTCGCCGCCGCGCACCGCTTCCTACTGGAGTTGACCGAGGTGGCCGACGTCCGTGTCGTCATCCTGCGCATGTCGCGCATCTCCACGATGGACGCCACCGGGGCCCTCGTCCTGAAGGACGCGGTCCAGAAGCTGAAACGGCGTGGCATCCTCGTCCTCGCCTCCGGGATACGCCCCAGCCAGGTTCAGGTCCTGGACTCCGTCGGCGCGCTGGACCTGCTGCGCCACGAGGGACGGGAGTACGCCTCCACACCCGAGGCGATCCGGGGTGCGCGCGATCACCTGGAGGTGTCCGGTGTCCTGTCGGGCGGCCCGAACCGGCCTCCCTCCGCCACCAGCGAGGAAGCAGTCCGATGAGTACCCTTCCCGCCGTACTGCCCATGACCCGTGTCTGCGGCGCGGAGGCCGTGTCGCTGCTGGAAAGCAGCACTCCGGGGCGGCTTGTGTACGTGCAGCGGGAGCAGGCCGCTGCACGCTCCACCCGGCACGTGTGGGAGTCCGGCTGCCTGATCGTCGGCACCCCGACCCCGCCTGAGCCGGTGCCCTTGTCCGTGACGTACCAGGTGGACGACGTGGGTGCCCCGACCGACACCGGCTGGACGGTGACCGCGACCGGCCCCGCCGACATGATCACCGACCCGGACGAGGCCGCCCACTGCCGGCGCAATCTGCACGGCTGGGTGCACGGTCCGCACGACCCACCCGTGCGCATCCGCCGGCGTTGTGCGACCGACTTCCGCTGCGCGCGGGCCACGGAGAGCTGATGCCCACGCGGCTCGAAGCCCTGCCCTACCGGCACGTGCTCACGCTGCCCGCCGAGCCCTCCGCCGTCCGGATAGCACGGGAGACCGCCCAACAGGCACTGATGGAGTGGGGGATCGGGCTGCGCCACCCCACCGTGGACCCGGCCCTGCTGATCGTCAGCGAGCTGGTCGCCAACAGCGTGCGGCACGCCGCCGTCGTCTCCCCGCGGGTCACGGTGATCTATGCGGCGGGCCCGGACTGCCTCGCCTTCGCCGTCCACGACCGTCACCCCTATCTGCCCGCCCTGTACGGGGCCGTCACAGACTCTGGAGCCGGGGGACTGGGCACCGTCATGGAGCTGGTCCTCGGCCTGGCCGGTACGGCCGTCGTCCGCGCGGATGCCGACGGCGGCGGCAAGAGCATCTGGATCACTCTGCCTCTCTGAATCCAACTGGGCCATACGGAAGGGAAGTTCACCACCATGACCATCGACTGGCGGTACACCGCCGAGGACAACGTCGGTATCCTCTCCGTCGCCGGCTACCTGGGCCCTGAGGCCGTGCGCCGCTTTACCGGCGCCGTCGGCTGGGCGCTGGCCCGTGGCACCGGCCCGGTCATCGTCGATCTCACCGAGCTGCGCGGTTGGTCGGCCGGGGCGCAGCCGGCGATCACCGAGGCCGCCCGTCGCCTTGCGCAGGCAGGCCGGTCTCTGGAGCTGGCCGCCATTCCCGCCGACGGATCACTCGTCCCCGCCGCCGACTGCCCGCCCATCCCCGTCCATGCCGACCTGGCTGCCGCGCGTGCCGCACACCGCTCAGCGCGCGGGGACCAGGTGGAGGGGCGTCACGAGTGGCGCACCACGGGGTGGCCGGACGGCGATGAGCCGGCCGGCTGACCTCGCCGACGCTCAACCGGAGACGAAGGAACCGTCGCCGTCCCGTACCGGGACGAGGGCGGACGCGTTCTCCTCGGTGGGGCGATCGCCACGTCCGCGACGAATCCCATCGCGGCCGGCTGACGGCCGGAGACACCGGTGGCAACCGCGTGGGCGACGTCGGCGGTGCCTTCGTAGCTCGCCTTCGTGGCGGCGGCCTCCGGGGAGAGCGGGCCCGCGCCCTGGGAGCACAGGTCGCTGATGACGGCTCCGGCGCCGAGCAGGTCTTCCAATGCGGGGCGCAGGCTGCCGTCCGGCCACAACTCGGCGGCGGCGATCACGACTTCGGGATGTTCGGGAGTTCCGTAGCCGTGGGAGGTGAGCCAGGTGCCGACCGCGGTGATGTTGCGCAGGCAGGCGGCGACCACCCGCACCCGGGCGGTGTGGCGGCCGCGATCGCGGCGCCGTTCGGTGACGGCAGCACCAGGCGGGCCACTTCCCCCAATCGAAGCGCACTCCGCTTCTGGACTGGACGTACCAGCCACCCCTTGCACCTTTCTCAGGCGATCCTGAGGCGGACCTTCCTCACGCGATCTCAGTAATTGCTAATATTGGCAATTACTGAACGTCACGGCCTGGCTTCGGCCGGCACTCGTCCCCGGTGCGGGTTCGGCCTGGCCGGTGCCGCACGCGAGGATGGGCCGCATGTTCTTGACGAGTGGGTGGATGCGATGCGCCAAGGCCCGGCCGCTGGGGCCGTGCTGCCGTACGGCGGCGAAGGGGACGGCACGGTGAGTACGCCGCTGTACCAGCTGAAGGCCGAGTTCTTCAAAACCCTCGGCCACCCGGCCCGTATCCGCGTCCTGGAGCTGCTGAGCGAGCGCGAGCACGCGGTCGCGGAGATGCTGCCCCAGGTGGGAATCGAGCCGGCGCACCTCTCACAGCAGCTCGCAGTGCTGCGCCGCGCGAACCTGGTCGTGACCCGCAAGGAGGGCTCGACGGTCTACTACTCACTGACCAGCCCGTACGTGGCAGAGCTGCTGCGGGTGGCGCGCACGATCCTGTCGGGTGTGCTGGCCGGTCAGGCCGAGCTGCTCGCTGACCTGCAAGCCGCCCAGGCCGAGGGGAAGCCGCCGTCGTAGCGACGGCTTCTTGAGCGGCGGCCGTCTTCCCTCCGTGGCCAGGGGCGCCACGGAGGGCAAAGCACCGGGAAAGCGCCGTAACTCCACTCGTGGGATGGCTCGTTGGTCCTCTGCGGAGATGTCCTCGCCGTTCAGGGAGGGTTCAGGTGACCGGCCCCGTGACGGGGAACGTGGCCGAGCCGTTGCGGCGTACCGTCGCGGTGATGGGCGAGCCGCGGCTGGTGGTCCCGGTGGGGGACTGCGCGATCAACTGCGGTGAGGGCGCCGACGGGTACGGCGTCGAGGGCGCGGTCGCCGACGTCGTACCGGTGGATCCACGGAGATCATCACCGCGCCAAGGAGTGTGTCGGGACGATGAGCGTGATCCCGGCCGCCCCCGCGGCGGCCACCGCACTGGGTGGCGCGGGGGCGGTCTGCAGCATCCCCGACGAAGGGAGCGGACGGTGCTGATCAGCCCTGCACTCGACGCGACGGCATTGTCCCGGTGCTGCGACTGCTGAGCGACGTGCCGAAAGTCGGCACGTTGACCGTCTTCAACGTCGGCGCGAGGTTTGCCGTGTCCAGGCCACGTGCTTCCGCCGGTGGGGGCTGGTCGCGCCCCGCGGCGGAGCCGCTGATGTCACAGCCCCGCGCCCCTAAGTGGGTACAGATCTGCCGGCTTCGAGTGCACCGACCCAGGGGCGCGGGGCTGTGTCGATATGCGGCTCCGTCGCGCGGGCGCGACCAGCCCCCACGAACCCGCAGACGAGACCCCTACCGGCGCGACCCCAAGCGGCGCGAGCTGTCCGTACGGGAAGTGTGCCGGACCCTGGAGGAGGAGGGGGCTGACGCGGCGACCACCCAGGCGGTGCGCAACGCCCTGATGAACGGCAGCCCCGCTGAAGACCCGGCGGGCCGAGTGATCTTCGCCGCCGGAGGGGCAGTGGTGCTCAGTCATCGTCTCTTCCGGCCGCCGCAGGGCCAGATCGCGTGCTGGGCCCCGCTGCCCCACCTGACGCCGCTGCTGGAGCTGTCCGGCCAGGACCCCGTCTGTCTTGTTGCGTACATCGACCGGACCGGCGCCGACTGCTCACCGGCCGCGGAAAGAGGACTGACACACCGGCAGGACTGACGGGGGCCGGCATGGTATGGCTCGACAATCTGTCCATCGGCACCCGTGCCAACGTGGCAGACCTGCAGCGATCTGCGGCTGCCGCTGTAAGCGATCGGCTGCAGCGTCCGCAGACGGAGACGTACTGGGGCAACGTCAATCCGGTCAGCCCCGCAGCGTCTACGAGGAGTCCAAGCGCTTCGCCGAGGCCCTCGTGACCGCCCACCGGGGCGTGTATGGCACGAACGTTCAACACCTACGGCCCGCGCATGTGCGCCGGTGACGGCCGGGCCGTGCCCACGTTCATCGCCCAGGCCTGGACGGCGCGCCCCTGACCGTCGCCGGCGACGGCAGTCAGACGCGTTCGCTGTGCTACGTCGACGACACGGTCGACGGCGTTCTCGCCCTGGCGGCCTCCGGTGAGCAGGGCCCCGTGAACATCGGCGGCGAGGAGATCACGATGCTCGATCTTGTCCGCGGATCGTCGACCTCGCCGGCTCCGCATCCCGTACCCGTTGCGTCGAACGCCCGGTCGACGATCCTGCGCGCCGCAAGCCCGGCACCCGGCTCGCGCGATTCACCCGTTCACCCGTTCAGCAGTCGCCCGAACAGACGCGTCCGGCCGCCCGAGCCCGGCCGCATCTCGCTCGGGCCAAGACCTTGAACCGGGGGCCAGGCACGGTTTTGGCCCCATAGTCAGCTGTCCTTCCCATAGGGAGCCATGGTGACCGACGGTGATGCTCGAGGTGCCCTGAGAGACAGCAGCGGTTGACTGGGGCGAGCTGTCTCCAAGTGTTTGAGACAACCGCAGGGCAGGAACTCGCAGAGCCGAGCAACAACGACTACAGCCTCTGGGACGGAGTTACATCCCATGCGGATCCTTGGTATCAACGCAGTGTTCCACGACCCGGCCGCCGCTCTCGTCATCGACGGCCGCACCGTCGCCGCTGCGGAGGAGGAGCGTTTCAGCCGCCGCAAACACGGCAAGCGCCCGGTTCCGTTCTCCGCCTGGGAGCTGCCCGAGCTCTCCGCCCGCTGGTGTCTCGAACACGCGGGGATCCGGCCCGGGGAACTGGACGCGGTCACCTACTCCTTCGACCCCAAGCTCGCCCGCCCCGCCCACGAGATGGGGCTGAACGACCCCTTCGATCCGCTGCGCCTCGACTACGCGCGCCGCGCCCCGGAGTTCCTCGCCGAGGCCCTCCCCGGCCTCGACCCCGACCAGGTGGTCTTCGTTCCGCACCACGTGGCGCACGCCGCCTCCGCCGGGCCCGCCTCCCCGCACCCCGACAGCGCCGTCCTCGTCCTCGATGGCCGTGGTGAGGCCGCATCCCACCTGGCCGGCCGCTTCCGCGACGGCAAGCTCGACACCCTGGCCACACAGGCGCTGCCCCACTCCCTCGGCCTGGTCTACGAAGAGCTCACCGAACACCTCGGCTTCCTGCGCAGCAGCGACGAGTACAAGGTGATGGCGCTCGCCTCCTACGGCAAGCCCCGCTTCCTGCCCCAGCTGCGGCAGCACGTCCACCCGACCGGCGACGGCGGCTTCCGCGCGCACGGCGTCGACTGGGCCGCCCTCGCCCCGCCCCGGGCGAAGGGCGAGCAGTGGACGCAGGAGCACGCCGACCTCGCCGCCAGCACCCAGGCGGTCCTCGAGGAACTCCTGCTCGAACTCGTCCACTGGGTGCACCGCGAGGCCGGGGGAGAGGCGCTCACCATGGCGGGCGGCGTCGCCCTCAACTGCGTCGCCAACTCCAAGATCGCCGAACAGGGCCCCTACCGGCACGTGTGGGTGCAGCCGGCCGCCGGGGACGCCGGAACCGCCCTCGGAGGCGCCCTCCACCTGGCCGCACAGCAGCAGGACAACCCGCTGCCGATGCCCGGCGCCGACCTCGGCCGCGGCTGGAGCGACGACGAGCTGCGGGCCTGGCTCGATCAGGCCGCCGTACCGTACGAGCGGCCCGACGACATCGCCGAGGCGGTCGCCGAGGAGCTGGCCCGGGACGGCGTGGTCGCCTGGTTCCAGGGCCGCAGCGAGTACGGGCCCCGTGCCCTCGGACACCGGTCCCTGCTGGCCCATCCCGGCCGCGCCGAGAACCTGGAACGGCTCAACCACGTCAAGGGCCGGGAGGAGTTCCGGCCGGTCGCGCCCATGGTCCTCGCCGACCGCGCCCACGAGCTGTTCACCGGGCCGCTGCCCAGCCCGTACATGCTCTTCGTGCACGACGTGGCGCAGGAGTGGCGCGAGCGCATCCCGGCCGTGGTCCACGTCGACGGCACCGCCCGTATCCAGACCGTCGACGAGCGGCAGGAACCGCTGGTGGCCCGGATGCTGCGCGGCTTCGAACGGCGCACCGGACTTCCCGTGGTCGTCAACACCAGCCTCAACACCGCCGGTCGGCCCATGGTCGACGACCCCCGTGACGCCCTGGAGTGCTTCGGCTCCGCACCCGTGGACCTGCTGGCGATCGGTCCGTTCGCGGTGCGCCGGGGAAGGGCGTTCGCATGAGCCCGGCGTACGCGGTCGTGATCCCGACGCTGGTGCGCGACACCCTCGCCGACTGTCTCGCCGCGGTCGCCGCCGCGACCGGGCCGAAGCCGGTCGAGATCGTCCTCGTCGACGACCGGCCCGACCCCGGCCCCGATCCCGCTCCGCTGGAGCACCCGCTGAGCGTCCTCGGTGAGCTGCGGGGGCGTACGACCGTCGTGGCGAGCGGGGGACGCGGCCCCGCCGCCGCCCGCAACACCGGCTGGCACCGGGTCGCCGCGCCCTGGGTGGCCTTCCTCGACGACGACGTCCAGGTGGGCCCGCACTGGTGCGAGCAGCTGGTCCAGGACCTGGCCGACGCGACCCCGGACACCGGAGGCGTCCAGGGCGTGATCGCCGTACCGCTGCCGGGCGAGCGCCGCCCCACCGACTGGGAACGGGGCACCGCCGGTCTCGCGCGGGCCCGCTGGATCACCGCCGACATGGCCTACCGCGCCGACGCGCTCAAGCAGGTCGGCGGCTTCGACGAACGCTTCCGGCGCGCCTTCCGCGAGGACGCCGACATCGCCCTGCGGATCCTGGACGCCGGATGGCGCATCCGGCAGGGCCGGCGCACCACCCGGCACCCCGTGCGCCCCGCCGACCGCTGGGTGTCCCTGCGCGCCCAGCGCGGCAATGCCGACGACGCCCTGATGCGGTACCTGCACGGACCCGACTGGTGGCACAAGGCCGCCGCACCGCGCGGACGCCTGCGCACCCATCTGACGGTCACCTCGGCCGGTGCCGCCGCCTGCGTCCTCGCGCTCGCCGGACGCCGCCGGGCCGCCGCGGCCGCCGCGCTCGGCTGGGCCGCCGGCACCGCGGAGTTCGCGTGGACGCGCATCGCGCCCGGCCCACGCACCCGCGACGAGGTGACGACGATGCTCGCCACCAGCACCCTCATCCCGCCCGCGGCGACCTGGCACTGGCTGAGCGGCCTTCGACGGCACCGGAACGCCCCCGCCTGGCGGGAGGTGGTGTGATGAGCCCCGTCAAGGCGGTGCTGTTCGACCGCGACGGCACCCTCGTCCACGACGTCCCCTACAACGGCGACCCGGCCCGCGTCCGCCCCGTCGACCTGGCCCGCGAGGCACTGGACCTGCTGCGCTCGCGCGGCATCCGCACCGGAGTCGTCAGCAACCAGTCCGGCATCGCGCGCGGACTGCTCACCGACGCCGACGTCCGCCGCGTCAACCACCGCGTCGACGAACTCCTCGGCCCCTTCGACGTGTGGGCCGTGTGCCCGCACGGCCCCGGTGACGGCTGCTCCTGCCGCAAACCGGAACCGGGCCTCATCCTGTGGTCGGCCGAGCGCCTGGGTACCGCGCCCGCCGACTGCGTGGTCATCGGCGACATCGGCGCCGACGTCGAGGCGGCGCGCCGGGCGGGCGCTCACGGCATTCTCGTGCCCACCCCGCAGACGCGACCGGAGGAGACGGCAAGCGCCGACCACGTGGAACCGGACCTCCTGAGCGCCGTACGCGCGGCGCTGACCGGACCACCGCCCCGGAGCGCCCCGGCCGCCTACGACACGAGCGGGAGGCCACGATGAAAGCTCTCGTCACCCGCCTCGACAGCTTCGGTGACGTCCTGCTCGCCGGGCCCGCCGTCCGCGCGGTCGCCGCCCGCGCCGACACCGTCACGATGCTGGTCGGACCCCGGGGCGCGTCCGCCGCGCGCCTGCTGCCCGGGGTGGACGACATCCTCGTCTGGGACGCCCCCTGGGTGGGCCTGGACCCTCCGCCCGTCGGCCGCGGAGAGGTCGAGCTGCTCGTCGACACCATCGACGCCGACACGGCCCTGATCCTGACCTCCTTTCATCAATCCCCGCTGCCCACCGCCCTGTTGCTGCGCCTGGCCGGTGTCGGCCACATCGCCGCGGACAGCGAGGACTACCCCGGCTCCCTCCTCGACGTACGCCATCACCGCGCGCCGCACGCCCACGAGGCTCAGGCCGCGCTCGATCTCGCCGAGGCCGCGGGTTTCCCCCGGGTGGACGACGGGCGGCTGCGGGTGCTGCCCCCGCCCGCCGCCACCGCGGTGACCGGTCCCGGGCCGTACGTCGTGCTGCACCCGGGCGCCAGCGTCCCCGCCCGTGCCTGGAGCCGCGAGCGCAGCGCCGAGGCCGTGCGGGAACTGGCCGAGGCCGGGCACCGGTTGGTGGTGACCGGCGGGCCGGACGAGCGGGACCTGACCGCGTACGTCGCCGGCGAGCACGGCCTCGACCTCGGCGGCCGGACCGGTGCCGAGGAACTGGCCGGCGTGCTGGCCGGGGCCGACGCCGTCGTCACCGGCAACACCGGGCCCGCCCACCTTGCCGCCGCCGTCGGCACCCCGGTCGTCTCGCTCTTCGCGCCGGTCGTGCCGGCCGAGCGCTGGCGGCCGTACGGCGTGCCGTACGTGCTGCTCGGCGACCAGCTGGCGCCCTGCGCCGACACCAGGGCCCGGACGTGTCCCGTGCCCGGGCATCCGTGCCTGGAGTCGGTGACCGGGCACGACGTCGTGGCCGCCGTCGAGAAGCTGATGGGGGAGACATGAGGATCCTGCTCTGGCACGTGCACGGGTCGTGGACCACGGCCTTCGTGCAGGGCCCGCACACCTACGTCGTCCCCGTCACCCCGGACCGCGGACCCGACGGCCTCGGCCGGGCCCGCACCTTCGACTGGCCCGACACCGTCGTCGAGGTCCCGCCCGAGCGGCTGCGGGACGAGGACATCGACGTCGTTGTCCTGCAACGCCCCCATGAACTCGCCCTCGTTGACGAGTGGTTGGGCCGCCGCCCGCCGCTGGTGTACCTGGAGCACAACGCCCCGGACGGGAACGTCCCCCACACCCGCCACCCGGCCGCCGGCCTCCCCGGCATCACCCTCGTCCACGTCACCCACTTCAACCGGCTGATGTGGGACGCCGGAAACACCCCCACGACCGTCATCGAGCACGGCATCGTCGACCCCGGCCGGCTGTGGACCGGTGAACTGCCCCGGGCCGCCGTCGTCGTCAACGAGCCGGTGCGGCGCGGCCGTACGGTGGGCATCGACCTGCTGCCGGCGTTCGCGCGGGCCGCCCCGCTGGACGTCTTCGGCATGAAGACCGAAGGGCTCGCCGACCACCTCGGTGTCCCGGCCGAGAGCTGCCGCTCCCACGAACTCGTCCAGCGCGAGCTGCACACCGCGATGGCGCGGCGCCGCCTCTACCTCCACCCCGTCCGCTGGACCTCCCTGGGCCTGTCCCTGCTGGAGGCGATGCACCTCGGCATGCCGGTGGTCGCCCTCGCCACCACCGAGGTCACCGAGGCGGTGCCACCGGGCGCCGGAGTGGTCTCCAACCGCATCGACGTACTGCAAGACGCCGTACGGGACTTCCTCGCCGACCCGCTGCACGCCCGCGCCGTCGGCGAGGGCGCACGCGCCGCGGCGCTCGCCCGTTACGGACTGACCCGCTTCCTGGACGACTGGGAGCGGCTGCTCAAGGAGGTGGCCCGATGAGGATCGCCATGGTGTCCGAGCACGCCAGCCCCCTGGCGGCGCTCGGCGGCGTCGACGCCGGCGGGCAGAACGTGTACGTGGCCCGGCTCAGTGAGGAGCTGGCGCGCCGCGGCCACCACGTCACCGTCTACACCCGCCGCGACTCCACCGAACTGCCCGACCGGGTGACCCTGCCCGGTGGCGCCGTCGTGGAGCACGTGCCGGCCGGACCCCCCGAACCGATCCCCAAGGACGAGCTCTACGACTACATGCCCTCCTTCGGCGCGTATCTCGCGCGGGTCTGGGGTCACAGGCGGCCCGACATGGTCCACGCCCACTTCTGGATGTCCGGCGTGGCCGCCCAGCTCGGTGCCTATCCGCACGGCATCCCGCTCGTGCAGACCTTCCATGCGCTCGGCACCGTCAAGCGGCGTCACCAGGGCGACGCGGACACCAGCCCGCCGCGACGCATCGCCCTGGAGCGGCAGATCGGCGGCATCTGCGACCGGGTCCTGGCCACCTGCACCGACGAGGTGCTCGAACTGGCCGACATGGGGATACCGACCGGACAGGTGTCCGTGGTGCCGTGCGGGGTCGACGCCGAGCACTTCCGCCCCGGTGCCCGCCGCTCCGGCGCACCGTCGCGCGAGTGGCCACACCGGTTGCTCTCCTGCGGCCGGCTCGTCCCGCGCAAGGGCTACGACCACGCGATCCGCGCGTTGGCGGAGGTCCCCGAAACCGAACTCCTCATCGCCGGCGGTCCGTCGGCCGGCGATGTGATGAGTGAGCCGGAGGCCCAGCGGCTGTTGTGGCTGGCCGATCAGCAGGGCGTCGCAGACCGGGTGCGGTTGTTGGGTGCCGTGGAACCGGCCCGGATGCCGGCATTGATCGGCAGCGCGGACGCGGTGCTGTGCACACCGACGTACGAGCCGTTCGGCATCGTCCCGCTGGAGGCCATGGCCTGCGGTGTGCCCGTCGTCGCCACGGATGTCGGCGGCCACCGCGACAGCGTCGCCGACGGGGTCACGGGCCGCCTGGTGCCGGCGGGGGACCCCGGGGCGACCGCCGAGGCGGTCCGTGAACTGCTCGCCGACGAACGGCTGCGCCGCACTCTGGGCGCGGTCGGCCGCGAACGCGTTCTCGCCCGCTACACCTGGCAGCGCGTCGCGGACGGCGTCGAAGAGGTCTACCAGCGCGTCACGGCACGTGACGAGATCCCGTCGGAGGTGGCGTGATGAGTACAGAGGTGTCCCCGGTTGTCGGGCACTGCGACGAACTCCTCGACGCCCTCGGGGCGTTCAGGGACGCCGCCCACATCACCGAGCGGTGGGGCCACGAGCTCGCCGCCGTGCTCGGCGGCGGCGGCCGGCTGCTCGCGGCGGGCAACGGCGGCAGCGCGGCCCAGGCCCAGCACCTGACCGCCGAACTCGTCGGCCGCTACCGCGACGACCGGCCCGCCTTCTCGGCGATCGCCCTGCACGCCGACACCTCCAGCACGACGGCCATCGCCAACGACTACGGCGTCGACGAGGTGTTCGCCCGCCAGGTACGCGCCCACGGCCGCCCCGGCGACGTGCTGATGCTGCTGTCCACCAGCGGCGCCAGCGCCAACCTGCTGTCGGCCGCCGACGCGGGCCGCGCGGCGGGCCTGCGCGTGTGGGCGCTGACCGGCCCGTCTCCGAACCCGCTCCTGGCCGGCAGCGACGAGGCCCTGTGCGTGAGCGCCGGCTCCGCCGCCACCGTCCAGGAACTCCACCTGGTCGCGGTGCACATGGTGTGCGCGGCGTTCGACGCGGCCCTGGCACGGAAGGAGAGCTGAACGTGGCCGGCAAGGCCCCCCTCGTCGTGGTCGGCGACGCGCTGCTGGACCGCGACCTGACCGGCACCGCCGAGCGCCTCGCCCCCGACGCGCCCGTACCCGTCGTCGCCGACTGCGTGCCCCGGACCCGGCCGGGCGGCGCCGCCCTCACCGCGTACCTCGCGGCGCGCGACGGCCGCGAGGTCACCCTGATCACCGGACTCGGCGACGACCCGGCGAGCGAGGAGTTGCGCCAACTCCTCTCGCCGGAGCTGAAATTGATCGAACTCCCGCTGACCGGCGCGCTGCCGGAGAAGACGCGTGTCCTCGCGCAGGGCAGTCCCGTGGTCCGCCTTGACCGGGGCACGGGCCGCGTCCGCGAGGCCACCGACGAGGCCCGCGAGGCACTCCGCTCGGCCCCCGCCGTACTGGTCTCCGACTACGGGCGCGGAGCGGCGGACTCCCTCCGGGACGCTCTCGCCGAGCACCCACCGCTGGTCTGGGACCCGCACCCGCGCGGCGGACCACCCGTGCCGGGCACCCGGCTGGTCACCCCGGCCCGGTCGGAGGCACGCACGTTCGCCGACCAGCAGGGCAGCGCGAACTCCCTGCGGGACGCCGCCCGGGACGCCGCCGCGCTCGTGAGGCACTGGCGGGTCGCCGCCGTTGCGGTGACCCTCGGTTCGAGCGGTGCTCTGCTGTCGTACGGGGACCATCCGCTGCTCGTCCCCGCCGCCACCGCGCACCACGGGGACACCTGCGGCGCCGGGGACCGGTTCGCCGCCACGGCGGCCGGGCTGTTGGCCGACGGCGCCCTGGTCGGTGAGGCCGTGGAGGGCGCGGTGGCCGCGGCGACCGAGTTCGTCGGCGCCGGCGGGGCGGGTGGCGTCACGGGTTCGGACGCCGACCCGGCCGCGCTCGTCGACGCCGCGGACACGCGTGAGCTGGTGGCACGCGTCCGCGCCACCGGCGGCACCGTCGTCGCCGCGGGCGGCTGCTTCGACCTGCTGCACGCCGGGCACGTCGGACTGCTCCAGGCCGCCCGCCGGCTCGGTGACTGCCTGGTCGTCTGCGTCAACTCGGACGCGTCGGTACGGCGGCGCAAGGGCCCGGAGCGACCGGTGAACCCGCTGGCCGACCGCACCCGCGTACTCAGCGCCCTCGCCTGCGTCGACGCCGTCGCCGTGTTCGACGAGGACACCCCCGAACGGCTGCTGGCCGACCTGCGCCCCGACATCTGGGTGAAGGGCGGCGACTACTCCGGCGCCGACCTGCCCGAGGCCGCACTGCTCCAGGAGTGGGGCGGACAGGCGGTCCTGCTCCCATACCTCGACGGCCGCTCCTCGACCGCGCTGATGGCACGGGTGAGGGAAGGAGCCCGATGACGACGCGTCCCCGTTTCTCGGTCCCGCCTGCTGCGTGCCTGGGCGATCTCCTCGCCGGGGTCTCGGTGCCGCGCGCACCGCGTGTGGGTTTTGCCGGCCGCGAGTTGGTGCCGGGCCTTTCGGTGGCGCGGGTGAGGGAGGAAGTGCGATGAGTGCGTGCCGCCGTCTGCTGGTTCTGCGTGCCCTGGGTCTGGGCGAACTTCTCGCCGGGGTCTCGGGGCCGTGCGCACTTCCTGGCCGCGAGTTGGTGCCGGGCCTTTCGGTGGCGCGGGTGAGGGAGGGAGTGCGATGAGCGCGTGCCGCCGTCTGCT
Organism: Streptomyces sp. NPDC050759; assembly: GCF_044456945.1. Classification (NCBI taxonomy): domain Bacteria; kingdom Bacillati; phylum Actinomycetota; class Actinomycetes; order Kitasatosporales; family Streptomycetaceae; genus Streptomyces; species Streptomyces sp. NPDC050759. The sequence goes on from NZ_JBITGI010000003.1 coordinate 664,758, forward strand.
GGTCCTGCGTGCCCTGGGCCTGGGCGAACTTCTCGCCGGGGTCTCGGTGCCGCGGCCACCGCGTGTGGGTTTTGCCGGCCGTGAGCTGGTGCCGGGCCTTTCGGTGGCGCGGGTGAGGGAGGAAGTGCGATGAGCGCGTGCCGCCGTCTGCTGGTTCTGCGTGCCCTGGGCCTCGGCGATCTCCTCGCCGGTGTCCCCGCCCTGCGCGCGCTGCGCCGGGGTTTCCCGGATCACGAACTGGTGCTGGCCGCCCCGCGGGAACTCGCCCCGGTGGCCGACGCCACGGGAGTCGTCGACCGGCTGCTGCCCGCCTCCGCTCCCGGCCGCGCCGTACCACGCCGCCTCGACTGGACCGGCCCGCCGCCCGACGTCGCCGTCGACCTGCACGGCAACGGCCCGCCCAGCCACCGGCTCCTGCAGTCGCTGGATCCGGGCCGGCTCCTGGCCTTCGCGCACGCCGACACGCCCGAGATCGACGGACCGCCCTGGTACGCCGAGGAACACGAACGGGACCGCTGGTGCCGGTTCCTTCAGGCGTACGGCATCCCCGCCGACGCGAGCGACCTGCGGCTGCCCCGCCCGCCGGAGCGGTCCCCGGCGCCCGGCGCGATCGTCCTGCACCCCGGCGCCGGAGCGCCCTCCCGCTGCTGGCCCCTCGACCGCTACGCGACCGTAGCCACCGCGCTGCGCGACCGCGGCCACCGGGTCGTGGTCACCGGGGGAGCGGACGAGGAAGACCTGGTGGCACGGCTGGCCAAGCAGGCCCGGCTGCCCGACACCGACGTGTTCGGCGGCGGCCTCCCCTTCGGACGGCTCTCCGCCCTCGTCGCCGACGCCCGCGCCGTCGTCAGCGGCGACACCGGCATCGCCCACCTCGCCGTCGCCCACGCCGCGCCCTCCGTCACCCTCTTCGGCCCCGTACCGCCCAGCCGTTGGGGCCCGCCCGCGCACCCGCGCCACCAGGTGCTGTGGCACCCGGGCCCGGACGGTGACCCGCACGGCCGCCGCACCGACCCGGTCCTGCTGCGGATCCGCCCCGAGGACGTCCTGGAAGCCTTCGACCGACTCACCGACTCGCCATGACCCAGACATCCGTCGGCGTCGTCATCGCCACCCGCAACCGGGCGCCCTCGCTCGCCCGTACCCTCCGCCGCCTCCTCGACCTCCCCGAGCGGCCGCCCGTCGTCGTCGTCGACAACGCCTCCACCGACGAAACCCGAGACCTGCTCGCCCGCGACTTCCCCCAAGTCCAGGTGGTGCGCCTTCCGTTCAACCGGGGAGCCCTCGCCCGCACGGACGGCGTGCGCGCCCTGGACACGCCGTACGTGGCGTTCAGCGACGACGACTCGTGGTGGGCGCCGGGCGCACTGAGCCGTGCCGCCGACCTGTTCGACGCCCACCCGCGACTCGGCCTGCTCTCCGCGCACACGCTGGTCGGCCCCGCCGACGAGCCGGACCCGCTCAATGACGTCCTCGCCACGTCACCGTTGGGCCCGGCGACCGACCTCCCCGGCACGCAGATCCTCGGGTTTCTCGCCTGCGCCTCCGTGGTCCGCCGCAGCGCCTACCTGGACGCGGGCGGCTTCCACCCGGTGCTGTTCTTCGGTGGCGAGGAGACCCTGCTCGCCTACGACCTCGCCGCCCGCGGCTGGGGCGTCATTCACTGCCCCGAGGTGATCGCCCACCACCACCCGGCACCGTCACCCCGCACCGGCCGCACGGTCACCGTCCGCCGCAACGCCCTGCTCACCGCATGGCTGCGCCGCCCCCTGCCCTACGCGCTCGCCCGCACGCGCGACCTGGCGGGCGAGGCCCGCCACGATCCCCGCGCCCGCCAGGCCCTGCAGGAGACCCTTGCGCGCCTGCCCGCCGCACTGCGTGCGCGCAGGCCGCTGCCTCCGCAGGTCGAACGGGCCGCCCGCACCCTGGACACCGCAGCCACAGCCATCGGAGCAACGGCATGACCGACCCCCGCACGACCGTCGTCGTCATCACCCACAACCGCCGCCCCGAACTGCTGCGCACCCTCGACCGGTTGGCCGAACTGCCGGAGGGGCCCCAGGTGATCGTCACCGACAACGCCTCCACCGACGGCACCGCCGACGCCGTCACCCGCCACCACCCCGAGGTGCTGCTGCTGTGCCCCGGCCGCAACCTCGGCGCCGTCGGCCGCAACCTGGCCATGCGTCATGTGCACACGCCGTACGTGGCCTTCTGCGACGACGACTCATGGTGGGCGCCCGGCGCCCTGCCCGGAGCCGCCGACCTGCTCGACCGGCACCCCGCGCTCGGAGCGGTCACGGCACGCATCGTCGTAGAACCGGGCGGCGCGGAGGATCCGATCGTCACCGAACTGCGCAACTCGCCCATACCCGGGCCTGAGTGGCTGCCAGGACCGGCTCTCGGCTCCTTCCTCGCCGCCGCGACCGTCCTGTGCGCCGACGCCTTCCGGGCCGCCGGCGGCTTCCACCCCCGGCTGTGGCTCGGCGGCGAGGAGGAACTGCTCGCCGCCGACCTCGCCGCCGACGGCTGGTGGCTGACGTACGCCGACCACTTGACGGCCCATCACCATCCGTCGGTGGCCCGGGACACGACCCTGCGCCGGGGCCACGGCATCCGCAACACACTGTGGTTCACCTGGCTCCGCCGCCCGGCCGGGCCCGCGCTGCGCCGTACCGTGCACCTGGCCCGCACGGTTCCCCACGACACGGCGTCCCTGCGCGCCTTCGCCGAGGCCGCGGCCGCGTTGCCGTGGATTCTGCGCGAACGGCGGGTCCTGCCGGCGGAGGTCGAGTCCCGGCTGCGGCTCCTGGAGGCCGCCCAGCGCCGGTCGACCGCCCGCAGATACGTAGGCTGAGCGGGGCGCGTCCTCGGCGGCCCCGCTCAGCCGGATGCAACGGGTCGTTTCAGTCGGCGTTCTCGGAGCGTTCGCCCTTCGGGCCGCGGCCGCGCTCGGTGCGCGGTCCCTGGCTCCGCCACTTCGGATCCTGTTGCAGGGAGTCGTTGGCCGCCTTGTTGGCGTCCTGGTCGGAGACCCCCGACTGCTCTGCCTCCTTGCGGAGCCTGGCCCTCTTGGTGTCGTACTTCTTGCTTCCGGGCTCGGGCACGATGATCACCTCCTGGTGCCGGGTGCCCCACGCCTCGCAGGCAGAAACTCGCGGGACGCTGACGTTCCGTCCACCGGCACAGCAGCCGGAAGGCCGAGTACCCGGTCACGGGCGGGACGGCGGCGAAGCCCCGGATCACCGCGGGCTCCGAGGTGGTGATGCCGGCCGCCATGAGGGCGACGGACACCAGCAGCGGCGCGGAGTCCCGGCACGCAGGGCGAGCACCATCGCGTGCAACGTCGCATCATCGCGCGGTGGACTGGTGGTCACTGTTTCTCCATGTCGCCGGTCGCGGGTGCCCCGTCCCCATCCAACCAACCGCCGGCACCCGGTCGAAGGGCCTGAAGAAGATCCTCCGCGCCGTCCACGGCCGCACCTTGGCGGAATCCGGCACCGACCTCGCGGGCGAGCCCGCGGCCGGAGGTCGTACACCAGTCCCACCAGTGATCCAGCGCGGGCGCGTCGAGCCGTTCCGCCGGCACCAGCGCGGGCCAGCCGCAGGCGCGGGCCTGCGCCGTGACCTTCGCGCCGCCCTCCACCGGGTCGATGGTCAGTGCGGGAACCCCGGCCCGCAGGGCGAGCACCATCCCGTGCAGCCGGTCGGTGACGACCAGGTCGAGTCGCGAGAGCACCGACTCCAACTGTGCGGGCGTCGCACACAGCCGCCAGTCGCGCACGTCCAGCCGGGTCTCCAGCTCCAGCGGCGCACAGTCCAGGCCGGACAACCAGCGTGTCACCTCCTCGGCGACCCGCGCATGCCGCCGACGTGCTCCGTACTCCTGCTGGCCGTGGGTGAGGATCACCCCGACCACGGGCCGGGCGGGAAGGGCGGTCGCGCGAGCCGCCAGGTCCGGCCTCGGCTCGGTACCGGGTGCGTCCCGTGCCAGCACACGGTGGAACCCGGTGACGGCGGCGCTGCCGGCGTCGACGACGGAGGTGCCCACGGCTATCCGTACGCAGTGCGCGAACCGCCGGTGCAGCTCCTCGATCTGCGGACCGTGCAGGGGACCGCAGACGAACACCAGGTGGGAGTAGTCCTCCGGGCGGATGTGCGCCAGGTGCGGTCCGGAGGGCCGGAAGCCGGGGCTCCAGGCCACATCGTGGTCCAGTCGCGCCCGCTGCAGAGCCTCTTGAACCCGGTTCAGCGCCAGGACGTCCCCGGCGGTCGCCTCCCCGTCCAGGAAGCCGAACCACCCCGTCAGCAGGATCCGCGGGCGCTCTGACACAGCACCCCGGGTGCCCTGTCCGCCGGGCCGGCAATCACGGTGACGGGAACCGGCCGCAGTGGCTGCCGCCCTGGGTCGCGCAGCCGTACGCGGCGCACTGGTTGTCGGAGTGGACAAGGCCGGCACCGAGTCCGGGGCTTGTGCGTAGATCCCTTGACGGTGGCTTGTCCGGCGTGTGGGGGATACGGGTGGGTACCAGCACGACAGAGCTTCGTTTCGGATCCGAGCTCTGATTCAGCGGAGTCCGTTCAGGAGGTCGGGATGCGTCTTTTCCACAGCCGTCCTACCGACCCCGGGTACCGCCGCCTGCGCCACGGACGCGGCTTCCGCTACCTGGACACCCACGGGCAGCCACTGCGCGATCCCGAGGAGCTGGCTCGGATCCGGGCACTGGTCATACCGCCCGCCTGGCGGGACGTGTGGATCTGCACCAGGGCCAACGGGCATCTGCAGGCCGTCGGCACTGACGCCGCCGGACGGCGCCAGTACCTCTACCACCCCCAGTTCCGGGCCGAACAGGAGCAGGCCAAGCACGAGCACGTGCTCGACGTCGCCGAGACCCTGCCCGCCGTGCGCGAGGCCGTCGAGGGGCACCTGAGCGATAGGGGGCTGACCCGGCAGCGGGTCCTCGCCACGGCCGTGCGCCTGCTCGACCTCGGCTTCTTCCGCATCGGCAACGACCGCTACACCGAACAGAACAACAGCTACGGCCTCACCACGCTGCTGCGCGAGCATTCCCGCTGCCACGCGGGTGCCGTCCTGTTCACCTACGCCGGCAAGCATGGCAAGGAGATCGTCCAGACCGTCGTGGATCCCGCCGCCTGCCGCAGCCTCACCGACCTGCTGCGGCGCCGCGGTGGTGGGGACCGGCTCCTGGCTTACTGGGAGGGGCGTTCCTGGCACACCGTGACCGGTGACGACGTCAACACATACCTCAAGGAACTGGCCGGGCTCGAGATCACCGCCAAGGACTTCCGCACCTGGCACGCCACCGTCATGGCCGCCGTGGCGCTGGCCGTCTCCCGACCCGTCGCACGCAGCGAGAGCGCCCGGCGCCGGGCCATCGCCCGGGCGGCGCGCGAGGTGGCCGGGTATCTCGGCAACACACCCGCGGTCTGCCGTGCCTCGTACATCAATCCACGGGTCATCGAGCTGTACGAGGAGGGCGTGACGATCGCCGCCGCGCTGCCTCACCTGGGCGACGAGGGCGCCTACGGCATCCCCGCCACCCAGGGACCGGTGGAGCGGGCGGTGCTGCGCATGCTCCGCAACGGACACCCGTCCGAGGGCAGTGGGAAGCGTTCCGCGCCGGCGTTGGTGGAGCAGCGGTAGCTTGCGGCGCGTTCACGCCCGCAGTCCCGTCATCATTTGTCACGCCGTCACGCGGCCTTCGCGGGTCCGCCATGGCGCTCGGGCAGGCGGTGTCACGCGGTCGTCAGCGTCCGCTCGCTCGGCACTCGTACATCCCGTACGGCCAAGCCGCTGCGCACCCGTGCCGGGATGCGCCGCAGCGAGATCCTCAGGTCCTGGTCGGGGACGGTGCAGTCGAGGGCGGCCAGGCGCAGCGAGAGGGCTTCGAGCAGCCCGATGGTGAGGCCCTCACCCGGGCAGCGGTGGCCGGTGCGCGGCTCACCACCGCCCTGCGGGATCAGTTCGTCGCGCTCCACCGGGTGCTCCAGGAAGCGCTGCGGGCGGAAGACGTACGGGTCGCCCCACACCTTCTCGTCGTGGTTCTGGCCGAAGACGTCGAGCAGCACCATCCCGCCGGCCGGCACCGAGACGCCCTGCCAGGTCAGATCCCGTACGGCGACACCGCCCAGGAACGGCGCGAACGGGTAGAAGCGGCGCACCTCGTGCACGAACGCGGCGGTGTAGGCGGTGTCGCCGCCGCGCAGCCGTTCGCGCTGGCTGGGCTGCAGATGCAGCGCGTGCGCCGTGTAGGCGATGAACCAGCAGACGGCGACGGTGGGCCGGATGACGTTCAACAGCTCGACCGCGGCCGTGTGCGGGTGCAGCAGCTCGCCGTCGGCCTCGCGGTGCCGGCACACGGCGGCGAGCACCGACTCCTCGGGGGCGTCGACGCGGCCCGAGCGGACGTCCTCGACCAGCCGGGTGAAGCGCGCCTCCTGGCGGTTGCGGGCACGCCGGGCCCGCCAGTGCCGGGGTCCGGCAGTGGCGAAACCGTCGACCATGGCGACCAGGTCGCGGGCGAGGTCCTCCGTGCCCCCGGCGTTCTCGTCGAGGGGGACGCCCGCCCAGCGGCACGCGCCGCGGGTGAGCACCACGCTGGCCGCGTCGAACAGCACGACCTGTTCGGCGCTGCTCCACTCCCGCACCGCGTCGTCCCAGGCATCGGTCACGTGTTCCACGAGGCCGGCGATCCGGTCGGCGTGCAGCAGCGGCAGGAAGAACTCCTTGCGGGCCCGGTGGGCGCCGCCGTCCAGCGTGTGGACGGCATCGTGGCCGAACAAGGTGCTCAGCACCGGCCCCGGCAGGGCACCGCCGCGGCGTACGTTGCCCTCGTCGTAGAAGAACCGCACCGCTTCAGGGCCGCGCACGACGAGTGCGGGCTTGCCCATCACGCGAGTGCGGGCCACGCCGTCAGGGCGCTCGCGCAGCAGGCCGGGCAACCAGCTGTAGCCCTGGGCCAGAGCGAGCAGGGAACGGTCCATCGCGGGCGAGGTCGATACGTCCATGGCGGGTGGGTGCCCACACTCGGGCCCACGACACGTGCGACCAGACCGCGGGCGCTTGCCGCCTGGAAACCGACGGGTGCACGGTGTGGGAAACCGATCTGTTTCCGAAGCGCTCAACTCCCCGAGCGCGCCCGGCTCACAGAGTTGCGCGATGCGCTGCCCGGCATCAGCCCGCACACCCTGACCAGCCGACTGCGCCCGGTTCGAAAGGCACGGCACAGTTGCTCGCACCGCCTACCCGGAGATTCCCCCGCGGGTCGAGTACCGGCTCACCCCTCTCGGCGAAGGACTTTGCGCCGTCCTGGACACCATGGCCACCTGGGCCGTGACATTCCCGGACGGCGAGCCCACAGCCATCGCGTGATCTTCAGGACAGTGTTACGCGGAGGCGAGCATGGGTGTGTCGATGAGCCGACCATGGCGGCCACCTAGTTGGTCTGGCCGGAGATCCCGCGCCAGGACATGGACGAGAAGCTGACGATACGTCTGTAGCCCGGGCGTTTCATGGGCCGAACGCGGCGCGGGCGCAGTGAAAGCCGCCGGTGAGGCGGACGTCGATGACGTCGATGACGGCGTGTCAGTCGTCGTCGGTGATGTCCTCGACACGGTTGTCGCGGATGATGCCGGCGTTTGTTGACCAGCACGTCGAGGCGGCCGGGATCGACGGTGACACCGGCGATCCAGACATAGACCTGGGCGGAGTCGGTCACATCCACCACGTCGGCGCGGAAGCCGGGAAAATCACGCCACCGCGTTCAACAAGTCGGCCAGTACGTCGGGCCGTTCCAGGGCGATGAAGTGGCCGGCGTTTCCCACCTGGGTGAACTCGGCGGCAGGCAGCAGTCTCTTGTTGGCCTCCCGGTCAGAGGGCCGGGACCAGTCCTTCTCGCCGTAGACGAGATGGACGGGCGCCTTGACCCCGGGGTACTGCGAGCGGGCCGCGATGAGGCTGGGCAGCGCCTGGTACACGGCCCGGGCGACGGTGGGGTAGCCGGGGCGGCCGCCCACCTGGAGGAGTTCGTCCACGTAGTCCGCCCGCAGCGCGCTCTTGTCGCCGAGTCCGCCCTGCAGGACCTTGCGGAGGACGGGCTTGGGCTCCACGCCGGCGATCACCGGACCCACCCCCGGGGCGAGGACACCGGTGACCACCACCCGGGCGAGGAAGCTGGACCGAGCGATTCCGCCGCGGAAGTCATAGGTGTTGACCGCGACGACGCGCCGTACCCGCTCCGGGAGATCCGCAGCGGTGGTCAGGGCGAGCACCGCCCCCATGGACTCCCCGGCCAGCGTCACGTCGTAGAGGTCGAGTTCGGTCAGGAGCCGCTTGACGCCCTCGCGCATGGCCGGCTCGTCGTACGAGGCGCCGGGCACGATCTCGGAGTAGCCCATCCCGGGCAGGTCGAGGGCGTACACGGTGTACTGGTGCGAGATCAGGGGGATGAGGTGGCGGAAGTGCTCGGCCTGGGTGCGCACGGTGTGCAGCAGGACCAGGGGAGCACCGGTGCCCGCCTTGAGGTAGCGCAGGGTTCCCTCACCGTTGTGGCGTCCTGGGCGCGGGGCGATGGTGTGGCTGGTGGTGCCGGGAATGTGAATCGTGGGACGTGCGTCGTAGCTGGACATATCGATCCTCAATGCGGGCCTGATGACCTCGGCAGAAGATGAAACTGGTCGGTTTCCACCACAGTAAACCGATCGGTTTCCGGGCGCAAGCTCATGGAGGTCATTAGTCGGGTCGGGCGGCCGAATCGGACCTCGAGGCCGGCTTTCCCGGCCCTGTCCGAGAGCCGCCTCGGCATGACGAGGACATTCCCTGTCGCGGGCGCTACGTGTAACCGGTCGGGTCACGCTGGCCGCCGCGTTCCGTGAGCGCACCCCCGACGAGTGGACCGCCCTGTTCGCACCGACCGACGCCTGAGGTGGCCCCGATGAGACTGGGCCTGGGCGTGGGCCTGGGTCTGGGCCACTGGGGCCGAGACGGAGACGCCGAACCACTGGCGCTCGCCCAGGAGGCAGACCGCCTCGGCTGTGACGCTGTCCGGGCCATCGGGTCCCACGGCTCCTATGCTCTGAACCGTGTTCTCCGGGCTCGTTGGCCGGACCGTGCCGGGTGGCAGCACGTGATTGCGGGAGGCCGAAAACCGGCGCCGCGTGTACCGATTTGCCTGACCTGCGTGATCAATTCAAGCCGTTGGCTTGAGGCTTGCATGACAAGAACGCGGCGCCGGTGTCACTCTGCTCCGGGAATTCACAGCCCCCTTACAGGTTCATCACGCGGCTCGGCCGCGTTTCCTCCACCCCCCACCTCCTTCCACCCGCATGCCGTGCAGCGCTCCGGACCGGCCTACCCCGCCGATCCGTCTCGTCCACGGCCCCCACCACGGGTCGGCCGTCGTACCGAAGGAGAACCCCCTTGCCCCTGCGACAGAACGCCCTGCGCCCGAGACGCCTCACCGCCCTCGCTCTGGCGGCCGTGGGCTCCCTGCTCGCCCTGGCCGTTCCGGACTCCGCCACCGCGGCACCGGCGCACCCGGCACGCGCGAAGATCACCGCCACGCCTCGGGCCGACGCCGCCCAGACCCCGCTGTCCCCGGCCCGCCGCACCGCCCTGATCAGGAGCGCCCAGTCCGAGGCGGCCGGTACCGCGCAGCGCATCGGCCTCGGCGCCAAGGAGAAGCTCGTCGTCAAGGACGTCATCAGGGACGCCGACGGCACCACGCACACCCGTTACGAGCGCACCTACGCCGGATTGCCCGTCCTGGGCGGCGACTTGGTCGTCCACGACAACAGCGGCCGTACGACCGTCACCAAGGCCAACGCGGCGCAGCTGTCGGTGCCCTCGCTCAGCCCGAAGGTCACGACCGCAGGCGCCACCGCCAAGGCCCTCACCGCCTCGAAACACGATCACGTCAGGGCCGCCAAGGTGGCCGACGCCTCCCGTCTGGTCGTCTGGGCCGGAACCGGCAAGCCCGTGCTGGCCTGGGAAACCGTCGTCGAAGGCGTCCAGAAGGACGGCACGCCCAGCGAGCTCCAGGTCGTCACCGACGCCGCCACCGGCAAGGAACTCCTGGCTGCCGAGAAGGTGCACACCGGCACCGGCACCGGCCAGTACGTGGGCACGGTCCCGCTCGGCACCACCCTGTCCGGGTCGACGTACCAGCTCGCGGACCCCGACCGCGCCGGGCACCGGACGTACGACCTGGGCCAGGGCACATCGGGCACCGGCACCCTGTTCACGGACGACAACGATGTCTGGGGCGACGGTCTGCCGTCCAACCGCCAGACCGCGGGCGTCGACGTGGCCTTCGGCGCCGCGGCCACCTGGGACTTCTACAAGGACGCCTACGGCCGCAACGGCATCCGCAACGACGGGGTCGCCGCCTACAGCCGCGCCCACTACGGCAGCAACTACGTCAACGCCTTCTGGCAGGACTCCTGCTTCTGCATGACGTACGGCGACGGCTCGGGCAACACCCACCCGCTCACCGCGCTCGACGTGGCCGCCCACGAGATGAGCCACGGCGTCACCGCCGCCACCGCGGGCCTGGTCTACTCCGGCGAGTCCGGCGGCCTGAACGAGGCGACCTCCGACATCTTCGCGGCGGCCGTCGAGTTCCACTCCAACCTCGCAGCCGACCCCGGTGACTACCTCGTCGGCGAGAAGATCGACATCAACGGCGACGGCACCCCCCTCCGTTACATGGACAAGCCCTCCAAGGACGGCTCTTCGCGCGACAGTTGGAGCTCCACCCTGGGCAGTGTCGACGTCCACTACTCCTCCGGGCCGGCGAACCACTTCTTCTACCTGCTCTCCGAGGGCAGCGGCGCCAAGACCGTCAACGGTGTCTCGTACGACAGCCCGACCTACGACGGTCAGGCCGTCAGCGGCATCGGCATCGAGAACGCGGCCGCGATCTGGTACCGGGCGCTGACGACGTACATGACCTCGACAACGAACTATGCGGGCGCCCGCACCGCCACCCTGGCGGCCGCCTCCGACCTGTTCGGCTCCTACAGCCCGACCTACCTCGCCGTCGCCGACGCCTGGGCCGCGATCAACGTCGGCAACCGCATCGCCCTCGGCGTGAACGTCGCGCCGGTGGCGGACCAGATCAGCGGAGTCAACCAGGTCGTCAGCCTGCAGTTGGACGCCTACACCACCAACACCGGGGCCTCGCTGACCTACGAGGCCACCGGCCTGCCGGACGGTCTGACCATCAGCCCGAGCGGTCTCATCAGCGGTACCCCGACCACACTCGGCAGCGGCGACGTCACGATCAAGGTGACAGACAGCACGGACGCCTTCGCCTCGATCACCTTCAGCTGGCAGATCGCCTACGTCTACGCCAACGCCTCCCGCGTGGACATCCCCGACAACGGGGCCGCCGTGGAGTCCCCTGTGACCATCACGGGCCGCGACGGCAACGCCTCCGCGACCACCAAGGTCTACGTCAACATCGTCCACACCTACCGCGGTGACCTGACCGTCGACCTCGTCGGCCCCGACGGCACCGTCTACTCCCTGCTCAACCGCAGCGGAGGCTCAGCCGACAACGTCGACCAGACCTTCACGGTCGACGCCTCCACACAACCGCTCAACGGCACATGGAAGCTGCGCGTACAGGACCGGGCGTCCATCGACGTCGGATACATCGCCCGCTGGCAGCTGACCCCCTGACCCGGCGCCACCGGCACCCCACCGCCCGGGCCCCTCGGGACCCGGGCGGCGGCGTCGGAACCCGCGTCCAGGGGTGTTGAGGCCCAGCCGGTTCGGTCTCGACTAGGTCGCCCTGGCGAATGACGCTCATGTGGGGCTGACGTGCCGGATGACGGCGGGGCGCGTGAAATGGACAAGTAGGCGACACCGGTGCGCCGCTGAACGTCGACGCGCGGAGCATCCGCCGTCGACCGCGGCCCAGTTGCGGGTCGGCGGCACGTCCGGCTGCTGCGCGACCGGATCTACAGCCGTTGTCAGGTCTGCGACCCGGGGGCCATCCGTCCGCCGACGACGCCGACGGGAAGGTCCAGAACATCTGCGACAGAGTGCAGGGCGGTTCCCAGCGGAAGGCTGACGCGGGTATGGGAGAGCTGGTCACCGCGGGTGGGATCCCGGTTGATGATCAGGACACGCTTGCCCGCCTGAGCGGCTTGGCGGACGAACCTGAGTCCGGACATCACCGTGAGCGAGGAGCCCAGAACCAGCAGTGTGCTCGCCTCACGGACCAACTGGCGGCAGTACTCGATCCGTTGCGCGGGCACGGTCTCGCCGAAGAACACCACATCGGGCTTGAGGATGCCGCCACAGTCCGCGCACGGCAGGACGTGAAAGCCGGCGACCTGTTCGTCGGACAGGTCGGCGTCACCGTCGGGGTTGATTCCCGCGACCACCGGTTCGAAGACCGCGTTGGCCTCTTCCAGCCGTACGGAGAGGTCCTGGCGTGAGGTGAGCGCGTCGCAGGCCAGGCACCGCACCCTTGCCAGACTCCCATGCAGTTCCACGACCCCCTCGCTGCCGGCGGCCTGATGCAGACCGTCGACGTTCTGGGTGATCACTCCCGAGAGCAGACCGTGCCGAGCGAACGCGGCGACGACCTGGTGCCCGGCATTGGGACGGGCGCGGCCGAAGGTACGCCACCCGAGATGGCTGCGTGCCCAGTATCTTCGCCGTGCCTGCGCGGTGGCCGTGAAGTCCTGGTACGTCATCGGCGTGTGCCGACTCAGACTTCCCCCTTCGCCCCGGTAGGCGGGGATGCCCGACTCCGTGGAAATGCCCGCCCCGCTCAGCACCAGCACCCTGCCGGCGCTCAGCGCGTCGACCACCGGCTGAAGGTCGGAGGTGCCCGGCGGCAGGCCCGGGGGAGGGGTCCAGTGGAGTGTGGGACGCGTCCGCATGCATGCCAGGGTACGAAACCGGGCCCGTCTGGCCGCGAACTTCGCAGGTCGTTGACTCGGATGACCCGGCCATTGCCCCACAGCGGAGAGGTCGGAGGGCATTGCTGCGGGCTCCTGGCAGAAGATCAGATGGCCGGCGCCACCACCCCCACCACCGCGAAGGCGTCACCCCACTCGCTCTGACCGCCGCCTTCCCGCCCCGCGACAACCGGCTCGCTCCCGCCTCCTCGGTCTGGAGCAAGATCGCCGCGTTCGGCGACGCTGAACTGCTCGCCGAATCGGTGCTCATGAGCAGAGAGCCTCGTGCAGCTGCCGCAGGAGGCTCTGCCGGCGGACGGCTGCCGTACGAGGTGCTGCCGCATGGTGAGAGGGTCCGAAGGCTCCGACGTCAGGCCGTCCGGATCCGGTCGGCGATCTCCGGCCTCGCCGCGAATCCGGCTGCCTTGTACGTGGCGACGCCGCCGACGTTGGAGCTCGGCGTGCACACACGCGCGCTTGACGAGCCCATCTCCCGCAGTGCGGCCGCTCCGGCGACGGTGATCGCCCGGCCATAGCCGCGGCCGCGGTGGTCCGTGTGGACGCCCATCGGCTCGACCAGTCCTGGTTTTCCCGGGCCGGCCGACCAGACCGTCACCACCGCCGCGGGTTTGCCCTGGTCGTCGTAGGCACCCAGGCATCGGGCGTCGGCGTAGAACGGTGCCGCGGACATCTTGTGCCGGTACTCGCGCGTGGGCTTCGTGGTGTTGAACGCGGATCGCAGGACGTCAGCGAAGTCCTGTGCCTGCTCCGGGCCGATCGCCCTGATCCGCACGCCGGGGTCCTCCACCGCTTCGGCGAGGTCGCGGAAGAGCGGCGTCCACGGCTCGTCGATGCCCCAGCCCTCCTTGGTCAACAGACCGTGGAGCAGCAGGCCCTGCGGCGCCTCGATGGACACCGCTCCTTCCGGCAGCACGCCGCGCTCGGGCAGCGAGAAATCCTCGACGAGCCGCCGCGCCAAGTCCTCGTCCTGGAAGGCGTCGGGAGCGACCGTCATCCGCACCAGCGTCGGCGTATCCAGCATGCCGACGGCGAGGATCCGTCCGTTCCGGCTCCAGGTCCGTGCCGCCGCGGCAGTCTCGGCCGTTCCGAACCGGTAGTTCCAGCCGACGTCCCCGGGATGCAGCTGCATCGGCGCTTCGTCGTGCTGCCACTCCCGAAGCGCCGCAATGGCCTCGCGCACTCCGTCGGCCGTCGGCGTCCTCAGCACAATCGTCATAGCCGGGATCAGACATCCCGCCTTGATGGCGTGCAACCGATTAACTGACCAAGCGCTTCAGGGCGATGGGGGGCGGGAGCTCGATGGCGAGTCCGGTCCCGGTGAGGATGCTCCGTCGAGGGCGTCGGGGCGGTATGGGAGGCGCGTGAGTCGGTTGCGTACGAGCGCGGCGAGTCGGTCGAGGGCAACGCCGGTGAGGTGCGCGAGGCGGTGTTTCACGTGGGCCCACGGGTAGTCGACCACGTTTAGCTCGGGTGCGTAGGCGGGCAGGGTGAGCACCCGCAGCCAGGCGCGTGCGTCGATCAGGTCGCACGTCTTGTGGGAGGCGTGGGTGTTCAGGAGGTCCCGCACGAGCACGATCGGCGTCTTAGTGCCGCGCCGTTCCCCAGGTACGTCCGGTCGGCAGCCTGCGGGTGAACCCCGCCTCGCCCTCGAAGCAGATCCAGCCGCCGCAGGCCGCCCGGGTGGTTCTTCCTCCGTCCATGTCGCCTCCTTCCAGGAGGTGGCGGCCTTCTCGTTGCGTTTCGCGGCCCTGCGGGCTGGGGGGTCCGCGGCGTGAGACCAATCCGGCGCCTGAGCCTCGTCGTGCCCGAGAGGCTGTAGGAGACGTGGCACTTCCTGCCGCTCAGCGTCACCAATCGCACCCCGGTCCACACCTGGTCCTGGCCCCAGCCATGCGCGGCCGGCCCCTCTCCGGTAGCCGGCCCGCTTCTCCCGACACTGCGGCGACAGCCGGCAGCGCTGCTCGCTCGCGCCCCGGAGGTCAACGCGTCGGCCCCGCCCTCCCGCCAAGCCTGCTGCCACTGGCAAGCCGACTTCGAGCTGACCCGCAACCGGCGGGCGACCTCTGGCGGGACGACCCCTTCAGCGAACAACCCGGCGGCCTCCAGCCGCACCGCCTCACGGCACCGACGGCCCTTCGCCGTCAGCCAGCCCCCGTCGCGCATACCAACGGCGTACTGGGCCAATGGCCGTAAGCCAGCTGTAGGGACTGTAGGAGCAGTCGGGCCCGCGCAGCCTCACATCCGAGATCTCAGGACGTCGACCTCACATCCCGGCGCGAAGGGGTCGAAGCCGTGCTCGATCAGCCAGCGAACTCCCAGCAGGCTTCGCAGCGACCACCACGCGCGGATCTCGTCGAGGTCGATGTCGGTGCCGTAGCCGGCGATGACGTCGTCGAGGTGTTCCTCGTGTCCGAGCGTGAAGGTGGCGAGGTCGAACAGGGCATCACCCGGGCCCGCCTCGGACCAGTCGATGATGCCGGTGACCTCGCCGCCGTCGACGAAGACGTGATCGATCTGCAGGTCGCCGTGCGTGAACGCTGGAGTCCACGGCCGGAGCGCGGCCTCGGCGACCTGGCGGTTGCGGCTGACCAGGCCGGCGGGCAGGACGCCGTTCTTCACGAGCAACTCGCACTCGACGTCGAGTTCCGCCGCCAACTCGTCGGGATCCCGGCGGCGCCGGCCGCGCCAGGGCGGCAACGGTGCGTCGTGCAGCTTTCGGATGGCGGCGCCCGCCGCGGCCCATGCCGCCGGCGACGCGGTCGACGGCTCGCCCAGGCGGCCGAGCGCCGTCCCCGGGACCGCGGCAATCGCGAGCACGGGCGGCTTGCGCCACAGGACCTGCGGGGTCGGTACCGGCGCGAGGGCCATCGCCTCGACCTCTACGTCGATGCGCGTCTGATCGGCGTCCACCTTCAAGAACACGTCGCCGACGCGCAGCGTCGCGCGCTCGGCATGGGCGACCACGACTTTGACCTCATCCATGGGCGACCAGTATCCCGGGGATGATCGCCGACGGCACCGGGTTTGTCGCGTGCGATGACGCGGTTGACCGCGTCCCGCTGCCCGGCGGCTTCGTGCATGACACCGACCTCTGACCAGGTCGAGCCCACCACTTCCGGTGGGAGTCCCAAGAGGCCAGGTGCTGTGGATCCCCAACGGTCACATCGGCGGCCCCGACCCTGAAAGGATGCCCCTGGTCGACGTCCTCGCGGACGCCGGTCCTCCCCCGGCTGCGCCCGCCAGGCCGTACGCAAAGTCACGTGTGCCTTGTAGACCACGCGCTCTGCTCATGAGAACCGGTTCTGACTCCACTTCTGTTGTGCAGCCACGCTGAGTTAGCAGTTCAGGTAGCGGGTGACCAATACCAGTGGCGGGAATGAACCGGCGAGGACTCCGTACTGCGATGGGCCTTATGGAGCTGGCGGCGTCGCGGGCGTTCAGGGCCCAGTGGCCTCCTCGGCCAGCTCCTTGATCGCGTTGAGGCGGGTTTCCCACTGGGCGGCGAGGGCGTCCATCCACCGTGCTGTCCGCTTCAGTGGTTGCAGGTCGGCTTCGTAGCGCACCTCCCGTCCGGCTTGGCGGGCGTGTACCAGTCCGGCGCGGTCGAGGACAGCCAAGTGTTTCGCCACCGCCTGGCGGGTGACGGGGAGGCCGGCTGCCAGGGATGTCGAGGTCGCGCTGCCGTCGCGGGCGAGGGTGGCCAGCACCTCGCGGCGGATCGGGTCGGCCAAAGCCACCAATACATCCTGGGGGGCCAGCTCACCCTCGGTGGTGCGGGTCATGCCGTGGTCTGTTCGCAGTCCGCGCGGAGTTGGTCGAGCTTGCCGGGCCAGTTCTGGCTGTTGGCGCGGTGCCGGTCGGCGGCTTCGTCGGTGGGCAGCACGAGGTCCGCAAAACCGCTCTCGACCATGGTGAGCCGGGTGCCTCCCAGGGAGTCGCCCGCGGTCAGGGTGAACTCGACCAGGGTGGCGTTGGTGTCGTCCGGCTCTTCGCCGGCGGCACCCTGGGACCACCGCCAGGACAGGACGCGGAGTGGTTCGACCCTCTGAATGCGGGCGGGAATGACGCCATGGATGCCGTGATCGAAGACGAGAAGACCGCCGGGGTGCAGGTCGATCTTGACCGGCTCTCCGCTGCCGAACCAGCGGCCGAGGAAAAGGGGTTCTGTCAGAACGGACCAGACCCGTTCCCTCGACGCATTGATGACGACGGTGCGTTCGATCGCGTTGGGGATCATGAGCAACCTCACCTCATCCGGATGTGCTACCTAAAGGTTGCACATCCGGAGGCTGAAGCGCAACACGATGGTTGCATATAGTTGGGTGACCGCCGGGCCGCCCCGTCACGCGACGAACGCCGAGTACTCATTCCGTAAGGAGTTCTAAACGCCCTGCAGGACACGATCAAGTGCCGCTCGGCCTACAGGTCCCCAGTTCGGCTTCCCACCGGGAAGGCCCCGGTCGCCGTTCTGCCCCATGAGCATCAGGAAGAGGCACTTCATCGCGGCCAGGCCGCGGGCGCGCCGGATCGCCGCCTCGTCCGCAAGTGCGTACGTGTCAAAGAACCGTGAGGCGCTGCCCGTCGGCAGCAGCACCCATGCGGCGGCGAGGTCCCATGCCGGATCGCCGGCGAACATGGCACCGAAGTCGACGATGCCCGACAGCGTTCCGTCCGAGACGACGACGTTCGCGGGATGGAGATCGCCGTGCACCCACACCGGCGGACCATCCCACTCGGGAGCCGCGACGGCATCGTTCCAGACGGCCCGGACATCGGCAGCGATGTCGTCGGGAGCAACGGCCTTGAAGAAGTTGTCGAAGCCGTCGGTGCACTTCTTGGGGTGAGCCCCGAAGTCCGAGCTGATCGGCGCCTCGGCGGGCGCCTCCACGTGGAGCGCCCGGAGGAAGCCCGCCAGTGTGTCGGCCGCGTGGTCGCCGCGGCTGATCGAGCCGCGGTCCAGCGGCTCGCCGTCGACCCACGTCATCACGGTCCAGTGCTTGGGGAAGCGCTCGGACGGCTCACCGGACCGCACCGGGGTCGGTACCGGGAGCGGCAGGCGTGGGGCCAGCACGGGGAGCCACCGCCGCTCCTTGAGCTGGAGCTCCGGGGTGGGGTCCATGCGCTGCATGCGCACGGCCAACTCGTCACCGAGGCGCCACATTTGGTTGCCCCAACCGCCCGCCACCTCGCGGATGGCCAGCCCCGCAAGATCTGGATGTTGTTCTTGCAGCAGGTCGCGCACGAGGTCTGCGGTGATCTCGGTATCGGTCATCGGGGCCTTCCTTCTTGGATACCCCGGCCGGGGGTACCTCCCGCTTGCGGGGGGGGGAAACGAAGCTCCTGCGGAGCAGGGCAGGGAAAGCCGGTTCGTCGCCAGGGCGGACCGGCGTGCGCCGTCCACCGGCCGACATCCGCCGCTCACACAGAGGCTGATAGGTGTGAGGTATGGCGCGGCAGGTCAAGCGGGCGTTCAGATACCGCTTTTACCCCACGGACGCGCAGGCGGCTGAGCTGTCGCGCACGTTCGGCTGTGTCCGCCTCGTCTGCAACATGGCGCTGGAGGAACGCACCCGGGCCTGGTACGGCGAGCAGCGCCGCATCTCCGACGTGCAGTCCTCGGCCGCGCTGACGCAGTGGAAGAAGAGCGAGGACCTGGCCTTCCTGGCGGGGGTGTCCTCGGTCCCGCTGCAGCAGGCGCTGCGTCATCTTCAGACGGCGTTCGGGAACTTCTTCGCCAAGCGTGCGAAGTACCCGCGCTACAAGTCCCGGAAGAAGTCGCGGGCGTCGGCCGAGTACACGCGCAGCACCTTTCACCTGGCGCGAGGGGCACCTGACTCTGGCGAAGATGGCGGAGCCCTTGGACATCCGCTGGTCGCGTCCGCTGCCCGAGGGGACGGAGCCGACCACGGTGCCCCTGTCCCGCGACGCGGCGGGTCGCTGGTTCGTGTCCTTGCTGTGCGAGGACAGCATCGCCCCGGCCCCCGCCACCGCAGCGGCGATCGGCCTGGATGCCGGGATCACTTCCCTGGTGACTTTGTCCACCGGGGAGAAGGTCGCCAACCGAAGCATGAGCGGCGGGATCGCGCGCGGCTGGCCCGCGCGCAGCGGGAGCAGTCCCGCAAGGCGAAGGACTCGGCGAACCGCGAGAAAGCCCGCCGCAAGGTCGCCCGCGTCCATGCGCGGATCGCCGACCGGCGCCGCGACTTCCTGCACAAGCTGTCGACTCGACTCGTCCGTGAGAACCAAACGGTCGTGATCGAGGACCTGAGTGTCCGCAACCTGTTGAAGAACGGCAAGCTCGCACGCGCCATCAGTGACGCGTCGTGGACGCAACTGCGTTCCCCGCTGGAGTGCAAGTGCGCCTGGTACGGGCGCGAACTCGTCGTGATCGACCGCTTCTTTCCCAGCAGCAAGCTGTGCGGGGCCTGCGGCATGGTCGCGGCGAAGCTGCCGCTGACCGTCCGCGCATGGACCTGCGACTGCGGCACCGTGCATGACCGCGACGTGAACGCGGCACGCAACATCCTGGCCGCCGTGCTGGCGGCGTCTGCCTGTGGAGACGGTGTAAGACCTCAACGGGAGTCCTCCCGGACGGGGCAGTCGTCGGTGAAGCAGTCACAGTACTGAGGCGGCAGCCGGAGCGGTTTCGCTCTCGGATCATCACGCTGTGATTCCTCCAGCATCACCAATTTGGCGTCTGAGAGCTGCAGATCAGGAGATGGCGCCGTTCTAGATCATGCGGAGCATGGCACAAGCTCGGCAGTGCACCCGGGCCCTTCGGCCTAAAAGCCGCACCCATCCCTATGCACCCGGCAGAACACCGAGCTGCATCACCAGCCTCACCCGGCGCCTTCGTCGCGGACGGTACGACCTGGGAGCCCGGCGAGCCCGGTGTGCGGCTGCGCGCGAAGGGCTTGCCGGTCAACGACAAGAGGTTCGCCCGCGTCGTACGGACGTTCTCATCACCGGCATCCGCCTGCGCAGAAGCGTCCGCACCACGGTTGCGGACCCGGCAGACTCACAGGTTCCGGATCCGTTCCGGCAGGACAGTTCCTTTGTGCCCGTGGGGGCCTGGTGCTGAGCTGTGCCGTCGCCGGGGTCGCCGCCTACGCCTCGTGCGTCCGTGGACGGTGTCGGCGATCACGGAATCGTCACAGGGGCGATCGAGAGGGCGCTTCGTCGGTCACATGGGGGCGGACACACCGGGACGACAACGTCGGCATAGAACATTTGGGCAACAACGCGCTTTCGGGATGGTTCTGGTCGGGGCAGCACTCCGTACGTTTCTGCCGAAATTCGGACGGCGGATCGAGGAGTGTGCGTGTGTTCAACCAGAACCGATTCCTGCGAAGAGCGGCCGCTGTCGCAGCCATGTCCCTGGTGGCAGGATGCGGCGTTTTCTCCGGCAGCGCGGGGGCCGGCGGGCCGATCGTCGTCGGGACGACCAGCGCCCCGAGCACCCTCGATCCCGCCGGGTCCTGGGACGGCTCCTGGGAGCTGTTCCGGAACATCTACCAGACGCTCCTCGCCTACCCGAACGGCGCCACCACCCCGCAACCCGACGCCGCCGAGAGCTGCGCCTTCACGGACTCCGCCAACCGCACCTACCGCTGCGAACTGCGCCACGGCCTGAAGTTCACCGGCGGCGCGACACTCGACGCACGGGCCGTCAAGTACTCCATCGACCGGATCCGGACCATCGACGCGCCCGGCGGCCCGGCCGGACTGCTCGGCAGCCTCGACCGGGTGCAGGCGCTCGGCGACCGCGAGGTGGTCTTCCACCTCAACCAGGCCGACGCCACCTTCCCGTTCGTCCTCGCCACCCCGGCCATGTCGATCGTCGACCCCGACGACTACCCCGCCAGGTCGCTCCGCAGGGACAAGTCGGTGTACGGCTCCGGGCCGTACACGCTCAAGTCCTACGAGGACGGCAAGCAGGCCGAACTCGTCCGCAACGACAACTACCAGGGCTTCGCCGACCGGCAGAACAACGCAGTGACCATCCGCTACTTCCCTGATTCGGCCACGATGGTCAAGGCCCTGCGGTCCGGGGCGATCGATGTCACGTACCGCGGTCTTGCCGCGTCCGACATCGTTGCCCTGCAGGCGTACAACTCCTCCGACCAGCAACTGATCGACGGTGCCGGTGTCGACATCAACTATCTGGTGTTCAACCCCAAGGACCGATGGGCCGGGATTCCGGCCGTACGCAGGGCCGTTGCCCAGGTCATAGACCGTCCCGCCATCACCTTCAAGGTCTACCAGGGCACCGTCGACCCGCTCTACTCCATGGTCCCGGCCGGGCTGACCGGTCACACCCCCGGCTACTTCGACACATACGGCGATCCCAGTACCTCCAAAGCCCGCCGGACCCTTGCTGACGCCGGCATCACCCAGCGGGTCCCGCTCACTTTCTGGTACACGACTGACCGCTACGGCTCGGAGACCGTGAAGGAGTTCCAGGAGCTCAAGCGGCAACTGGACGGCTCCGGCCTGTTCGCCATCACCCTCAAGAGCCGGCCGTGGAAGACATACGTCGTCGGTTACCAGAAGGGCGAGTACCCGGTGTTCGGGCGCGGTTGGTTCCCCGACTTCCCCGACGCCGACAACTTCATCGCCCCCTTCGTCGGCGACCACAACACCCTCGGTACGCCTTACCTGTCACCTGTGATCACCGGCAAGCTGCTGGCCGAGGCGCGCGCCGAGAACGATCGCGGCGAGGCCGTCGCGGACTTCGAGAAGGCCCAGCAGATCCTCGTCGACGACGCCCGCCTGATCCCGCTCTGGCAGGGACGCCAGTACATCGCGGCCGGCGACGACATCTCCGGCGGCGAACAGGCGCTCGACCCCTCGACGATCATGATG
Source organism: Streptomyces sp. NPDC050759 (assembly GCF_044456945.1). Classification (NCBI taxonomy): domain Bacteria; kingdom Bacillati; phylum Actinomycetota; class Actinomycetes; order Kitasatosporales; family Streptomycetaceae; genus Streptomyces; species Streptomyces sp. NPDC050759. The sequence goes on from NZ_JBITGI010000003.1 coordinate 686,580, forward strand.
ATGTGGGAGCTGCACCGCAAGGCCAGTTGGTGAACGAGCTCACTGCCGTGCTGGGCGGTCCGGTGCTGACCAGGTCGGCTATCTCTCGTTCCCGGGCCGTGAGAGACGCCGACGCGTCAGGGACGGTCGCCGCGGCGGCGAGCCTGTCGCGCTGGTGGACGACCGCCTCGGTCAGACGTGCAGAACCGCACTGGTCCGCCAGGATTCCGGCATGGTCCAGCCAGTTGGCCACCTCATGGGTACGCCCCACGTGCAGGGACAACTCGGCGGCCGTGAGCAGCGTACGGCAGACCTCGATGCGCTCGTCGCTGTCCGAAAAGGCGGTGATCGCCTCCTTCGCACTGCGCACCGCCCGCTCCGTCGCGCCGCCCAGAGCGTGGGCCCGCATACGCGCACGCAGGGCGAAACCCTGTCGGCTGGTGGAGGGAAGCTGTTCGAGGCAGGTCTCGGCGAGTTGTGCCCAGTGGTGGACCGACGCGTGGTCGCCTTCGGTGAACGCCGCCTGTGCCAAGGTGTCGCACCAGCGTGGTCTGCGCCATGTGGTGAGCTTGGGCAGGTGGGTTCCGCCCGCGGCGTCCAGCAGGAGCGATCGGGCGCGTGCCGTGTCGCCGGTGAGCAGGACGAATTCGGCGTGGAAGCAGCGGACGGTGACCGCCCACGCGGTCGGTGTGTCGCCGGCGATCGCCGCGGCGTGTTCCGCCGTCGCGACCGCGTCCTGCAGATCACCGGGGCTGTTTCGCCAGTAGAGGGTCTCGGCCCGCACCATCGCGCTGATCACTTCAGTGGCGGGGTTGCCGACTTGCTCGATGTGGCGGGCGGTTTCGTCCAGGGTCGCCAGCGCGCGGCGCAGGTTCCCCGAGCGCAGCTGGGCGTTCGCCAACACGGTGAGAATCTGCGGGTGGATGTACGTCTGCCCCGTGCTCTTGGACAGGGCCGCGCCGCGCGTGAGGTGGCGTTCCGCGTCGACCAGCCGTCCCAGCATCCCTTCTGCCATACCCAACTGGAACGCTGCCTCCAAGTTGGTCAGGAGGGTGGCGTCGGAGGCGACGTCGATGAGTTCGGCCGCTCTGGTCGTCGTTGCCCGCGCGGTCGCCTGGTCACCTGTGAACAGGTGGGCGAGGGCGGCCTGGGCCAAGGCAAAGGATTCACCGATGTCGTCATGGTGCCTGTGCGCGATCGCCGCGGCTGTTTCGGGACTCTCCAACGTTCAGCTGGGCTCAATTGACTGGACAGCCTTCGCTCCCCGGCGTGACACCACGGCTCCGTCAGGAAGCTCAGGAAGCTCATGGGGCGAGTCTCCCAACGCTGACTTCCGGAGGGACCAGGAGAACTACGCAATCGAATACGTAGGTTCACCCGGCCACGTCTCAGCTGTCGAAGTCGACGGTGAGCCTGTCGGAGACCGCGAAGGTCTGGCAGGTGAGGACGTAGCCGGCGGACACTTCGGCGGGTTCCAGCGCGTAGTTGCGGCGCATGTCGGCGTCACCGTGGGTGACGAGGGCGCGGCAGGTGCCGCAGACACCGCCCTTGCACGCGAACGGCAGGTCGGGGCGCGCCTGTTGGGCACTGTCGAGGACGGTGCGGTCGCGTGGGGCGGAGAATGCGGTGGCCCGGCCGTCGAGCACCACGGTGATCTCGCTCTTCGGGTCGCCGCCCGCAGCGCTGTCACGATCGGCCGCCGACGACGGGGCGGGCGGTTCGTCCTCCGCGTGGAACAGTTCCTTGTGGAGACGGTCGGCCGGGACGCCGAGGCCGGAGAGGGTCTCGCAGGCCTCGCGAACCATGCCGTGCGGGCCGCACAGCCACCAGTGGTCGACGTCACGGAAGTCGACGAGGGCGTCGAGCAGTGCCGTGAGCCGGACGGTGTCGAGGCGACCGGAGAGCAGTTCGGCTTCGCGCGGCTCGCGGGACAGGACGTGGGCGAGCTGGAAGCGGGCCGGGTGCTGGTCCTTGAGGTCGGCGAGTTCGTCCGCGAACATCACGGTGCCGGTGCGCCGGTTGCCGTAGATCAGTGTGATGCGTGAGGCCTCGTCCGCGCACAGGACGGACGCGGCTATGGAGAGCATGGGTGTGACGCCGGATCCGGCGGCGATGAGCACATGGTGGCCCAGGGGACCGGCATCGCTGAGATCGGGAGTGAAGGCGCCGGCCGGGCCCATGACGTGAAGGGTGTCGCCGGGGCGCACGTCGTGGACGAGCCAGGAGGAGAAGAGCCCCTCCGGTACGACGCGCACGCCGATGCGCGGCGGTGTTCCGGCCGGTGAGCAGATGGAGTACGAACGGCGCTCGTCGCGTCCGTCGATCTCCCGGCGAAGGGTGAGGCATTGGCCGGGGAGGAAGGCGAACTCGTCGGCCAGATGGTCCGGAATGTCGAGGGTGAGGGCGGCGGCGTCGGAGCACAGCGGCTCCACGGAAGCCACGCGCAGAGCGTGGAAAGCCGGACGGCGGCGGGCCCGTACGGCAGCGGAGGGTGCGGGATCGGTCATCAGAGGTCCTTGACGTGCGGGAAAGGCTCCAGGCAGGCGCGGCAGCGCCGAAGAGCGGTGCAGGCGGTGGCGGCGAAGCGGGAGAGCTCCTCGGTGTCGACGGAGGCGCAGCGGGGACAGGGCACGCCTGCCGGGTCCGGGGTCAGGGACAGCCACACCGGGGTCGGCGCGGACTCCGCGGGTCGCCGCGCACCGGGCGGCGCGATGCCGTGTTCCGCCAGCTTGCGGCGGCCTTCGGCGGTGATCCAGTCGGTGGTCCAGGGCGGGGCGAGCACCGTGACCACCCGCACGTCGGGAAAGCCGGCGGTGCGCAGCCGGGTGGCGACCTCGGCGCGCATCTCCGCCATGGCGGGGCAGCCCGCGTACGTCGGGGTGAGTTGCACGACGACGCTTCCGTCGTCTTCCACCTCGATGTCACGGAGCACCCCGAGGTCGGAGAGCGTCAGCATCGGCAGTTCGGGATCCGGGACGCCTGCGGCGATGTCCCGGGCGCGTTGGGCCCGTTCCCCGCGCTGCTCCGCCCGCTCCGACGCGGTCACCATGTCGCGTCCGGGTGGGCGCGGGCGACGCTCTGCAGTTCGGTGAGCAGGAGCGCCAGATGTTCGGTGTGGTCTCCGTTTCGGCCGGAGCCCGGGACGCCGGACGCGAACATGTCGTCGCGCCGCGTCGCCCCGGACCGGTGCAGTCCGGCCCGGGCGAGCACGTCGGACAGTTCGCGTCGGGTCCGGTCGGCGACGGTGGCCGGGTCTACGCCGAGGCGCACCGCGGTGCGGTCGGTCATCAGTTCGTCCAGCCAGGGGGAGATGTCGCCCAGGGCGGCTTCGATGCGGGCCCGCGAATCACTGGTGCCGTCACCGAGACGCACCGTCCATTCGGCGGCGTAATGGCGGTGGTAGGCCAGCTCCTTGACGCTCTTCGCGGCTACGGCGGCCAGCACGGGGTCGGGTGCGGCTGTCAGTGCCTCGCACAGGGCCAGCCGCCAGGCGGACATCACCAGCAGGCGGGTGACGGTGAACGCGAAGTCACCGCACGGCAGTTCGGCAAGCCGTACGTTGCGGAAGTCGTCCGGGTCGCGGAAGTAGGCGTACGCGTCCTCGCCTCGGCCGGTGCCGTCGGCCTGGCCGGCTCGGGCGTACAGCAGACGGGCCTGGCCGAGCAGGTCCAGGCCGATGTTGGCCAGGGCCAGTTCCTCCTCCAACTCCGGGGCGCGGGTGCACCATTCGGCGAGCCGCTGGGCGGACACCAGGGCGTCATCGCCCAGCGCCAGACAGCAGACGACCAGGTCCGTCGCGTCGACACCGTCCGGTACCGCCTGGTCGACACCGTGCAGCGGGTCGGTGAAGCCCGTACCGAACGCCCAACGGGCGTTGTCGGCGTCGACGTACAGGTCCTCGTCACTCATGCGCTTGCTCCTAGATGTGGGGGACGTCGTCGGGAATGACGTAAAAGGTGGGATGCCGGTAGACCTTGTCGCCGCTCGGCGCGAAGAAGGGGTCCTTCTCGCCCGGGGTGGACGCGGCGATGCTGTCCGAGCGCACGGCCCAGATGCTGACGCCCTCGTTGCGCCGGGTGTACAGGTCCCTGGCATGGGTGAGGGCCATGTGGTCGTCGGCCGCGCGAAGGGAGCCGACGTGGACGTGGCTGAGGCCGCGCCTGCCCCGGACGAACACCTCGTACAGCGGCCATTGCGCCTGGGTGGGAACAGCGGCTTGCGCCGGGACTCCATCGGTGCCGCTCATGCCGCCGCTCCTTCCCGCACCACGGCCGCCTGCCTGCGGGCGTGCGCGGCCGCGGCTTCCCGTACCCAGGCGCCTTCCTCGTGTGCGGCACGGCGCCGGGCGATGCGTTCGGCGTTGCACGGTCCGTCGCCGGCGATCACTCGCTTCAGCTCCTCCCAGTCGGGGGTGCCGAAGTCGTGGTGTCCGCGCTCCTCGTTCCACCGCAGTTCCGGGTCGGGCAGGGTGACGCCGAGCTTCTCGGCCTGAGGGACGGTCATGTCGACGAAGCGCCGGCGCAGTTCGTCGTTGGAGTGCCGCTTGATCTTCCAGGCCATGGAACGAACGGAGTTGGGGGAGTCGTCATCGGGTGGGCCGAACATCATCAGCGAGGGCCACCACCAGCGGTTGACGGCGTCCTGCACCATGTCCCGCTGTTCGTCGGTGCCGCGCATCATGGTGAGCAGCAGTTCGTAGCCCTGGCGCTGGTGGAAGGACTCCTCCTTGCAGACGCGGACCATGGCGCGTCCGTACGGGCCGTACGACGTGCGGCACAACGGCACCTGGTTGCAGATGGCCGCGCCGTCCACGAACCAGCCGATCACTCCGACGTCGGCGAAGGTCGGCGTCGGGTAGTTGAAGATGGAGGAGTACTTCTGGCGGCCCTCCATCAGCCGCTCGGTCAGTTCCGTGCGGTCCGCGCCGAGGGTCTCGGCCGCCGAGTAGAGGTAGAGCCCGTGACCGGCCTCGTCCTGCACCTTCGCGAAGAGGATGGCCTTGCGGCGCAGCGAGGGCGCCCGGGTGATCCAGTCGCCTTCCGGCTGCATGCCGATGATCTCGGAGTGGGCGTGCTGGGCGATCTGCCGGATCAGCGTGGCGCGGTAGCCGTCGGGCATCCAGTCCCGGGGTTCGATGCGCTGGTCGCGGGCGATGGTGTTCTCGAAGGCGGACTCCGGGCTCTGGGGCCCGGGTGACGTACTGGTCGGACTGTTCATGGTGTGCGTGTCCCGGTGTGCTCGGTGAGTGGGCGGATCAGCGGCCGTGGAAGGCCGGACCGCGGCGTTCGAGGAAGGCCGTGACGGCCTCTTGGTGGTCGTCGGTGGCGCCGAGCCGGCGTTGGATGACGGCCTCGCGCTCAAGCGCCGCAGGCAGGGGAAGGGAGGCCGCCGACCGGAGCAGCGCCTTGATCTCCCGGTAGGCGGCGGTGGGTCCCGCGGCCAGGGCGTGGGCCAGAGCCAGCCCTTCGGCGGCGGCGGAGCCATCCGGTACGACGCGGTGCACCAGGCCCCAGCGTTCGGCGTCCGACCCGGAGAAGTGTTCTCCGAGGAGCATGAGTCCGGCGGTCCGCGAGGGACCGAGCTGGCGGGCGAGGGCGCGGGCGACCCCGGAGTCGGAGGCCAGGCCGAGGCCGGTGAACGCGGTCGCGAAGCGGGCGCCCTCGGCGGCGACGCGCACGTCGGCGCAGAGCGCGACGCCGAGCCCGGCCCCGACGCAGGCGCCCTCGACGGCCACGACGAGCGGGATCCGCAGCGCGTGCAGCTCTTTGACCAGCGGGTTGTAGTCGTTGGGAAGGTTCGCGAAGGCCGTGGCCGGTGCCGTCCTCAGCAACCGGGCGTGCTCCTTGAGGTCCTGGCCGACACAGAAGTGTTTGCCACGCCCCGTGATCAGGGCCGCTCGTACCCCGCGTGCGGAATCCGTCGTGAGGCGCCGTGCCGCCATGAGGAGCGCGCTGCGCATGTGCGCGTCGAGCGCGTTGCCGCCGGCGGGTCCGCGCAGCTCGATGACGGCTACGGCGTCGGTGACGTCGTAGGAGACCCCGTAGGGAGCGGGGTGCCCCGGACTGCTCTCCTGAGTGGGGAGGGCCGAGTGGTCGTTCACTGCCATCGGTGGAACCCCTGACCGGTCTTGCGGCCCAGTTCGCCGCGGGCGACCTTCTCCCGCAGCAGTCGGGGCGGCGCGAACCGCTCCCCGAGCGTGGCGTGCAGGTGCTCGGCGATGGCCAGCCGTACGTCGAGCCCTACCAGGTCGGTCAGGCGCAGTGGGCCCATCGGGTGCCGGTAGCCCAGGCGCATGGCCGTGTCGATGGCCTCCGGGTCGGCGACCTCCTCCTCGACCATCCGGATCGCCTCCAGACCGAGGGCGAGGCCGAGGCGGCTGCTGGCGAACCCCGGCGAGTCCTGGACGACGACCTCCTGCTTCCCGAGGGTGTGCGTCCAGCTGACCGCCGCATCGAGAGTGTCCCGCGTGGTCTCGGGACCGAGGACCAACTCGACCAGAGCGGAGACGGGCACGGGGTTGAAGAAGTGCATCCCCAGGAAGCGTCCCGGTCTCGTCAGTGCCGCCGCGAGTTCGGTGACCGGAAGCGAACTGGTGTTGGTGGCGAGCACGCACCTTTCTCCCACGGCTTGTTCGGCGGCGGCGAGCAGCCGGGCCTTGAGCGCGGCGTCCTCCGGTACCGCCTCGACGATCAGATCGGCGTCGTAGGGCAGTTGTGCCGTCGAGGCCACGGCGGTGACGGGGCCCGGCACATCGCGGGCCGCGGGTTCGCCGAGCCCCCCGCGCTCGGCGGCCCGCCGCAGCCCGTTGGCGATCCGGTCCAGGGCGGCGGCCGCCGTCGCGTCGTCGTGCTCCACGACGACCACGGTGGACCCGGCGGCCGCGAAGGACTGGGCGATACCGGCGCCCATCCGGCCGCCGCCGATCACCCCCACGACCGCGGGTGGCGCTGATGCCGAGGTCATGCCCGGCTTCCGTTCTTCTCCAGGAAGCGCGTCATGCGCTCGGTCTTGTCCCCGCTTTCGAACAGCACGGCCTGGGCGAGGTCGTCGGCCACCGGATGGGCACCCGGGGCGTCCGTGATGAGCTTGGTGAGCCTCAGGGCGAGCGCCGAGGAAAGTGCCATCCGGTCGAGGAGGACGTTCGCCTCGGTGATCAGCCGGTCAGCCGGAACGACGTCCATGACCAGCCCGCAGGTGAGGGCGGCGGCCGCGTCGAGGTTCCGCCCGGCGAGCAGGATCTGTTTGGCCACCGATTCACCGACCAGTTCCCTGAGCCGCCAGCAAGCACCGGCTCCGGCGAGAACGCCCAGGCCCGGTTCGGGGTTGCCGAAGACCGCGTGCGGTCCGGCGATCCGGATGTCGCAGGCGTACGCCAGCTCGGCGCCGCCGCCCAGTGCCCAGCCGTCCACGGCGGCCACGGTGGGCAGGGGCAGCCTGCGCATCCGCTCGAACAACCGACTGTTGATCCCCCGCAGCGCGTCGTCCCGGCCGCGCCGCCGCAGTTCGGCGATGTCGGCGCCGCCGGCGAAAACACCGCCGTGCCCGGTGAGCAGCATCAGCTTCGGCTCGCGCTCCAGGTCCTCGCACACGCGGTGCAGTTCGGCGATCATGCGACCGCTGATCGCGTTGCGGGCCTCGGGCCGGTGCAGGGTGACGACGACCCGGTCCTCGCGCTGTTCGACCCGCAGCGTCTCGTACGTCATGTCCTCTCGCGTGCTCATACGCGCTCCACGAGCATCGACACGCCCTGCCCGACACCGACGCACATGGTCGCCAGGCCCCGCTGGGCATCCTCGCGTTCCATGCGGCCGAGCAGGGTGAGCACGATGCGGGCGCCGGAGCAGCCCAGCGGGTGGCCGAGGGCGATGGCGCCGCCGTCGGCATTGACGCGGTCCTCGTCGAGCTTCAGCCGGCGGACGACCGCCAACACCTGGGAGGCGAACGCCTCGTTCACCTCGACCGCGTCCAGATCGTCGACCGTCCAGCCCGCCCGCTCCAGCGCCATCCCGGTGGCCGGCACGGGCCCGAGCCCCATCAGGCGGGGGTCGACCCCGGCCGAGGCGGCGGTGACGACGCGGGCCCGGGGGGTGAGCCCGTACCGTTCGACCGCCGCCCCGCTCGCCACCACCAGGGCCGCGGCCCCGTCGGACAGCGGGGAGGAGTTGCCCGCGGTGACGATCCCGTCCCTGCGGAAGGAGGTCCGCAGCCCACCCAGCTTCTCCAGCGAGGTGGCGGGCCGAGGTCCCTCGTCCTGGGTCACCTCGCCGTCCTTCACCGGCACCGGGACGATCTCCTTGTCGAAGCGGCCTGCCTTCTGGGCGGCCTCGGCACGCCGGTGGCTGCGCAGCGCGAAGGCGTCCGCTTCCAGGCGTGTGATGCCGTCCAGGGCGGCGAGTTCCTCGGCGGTTTCGCCCATCGACAGAGTGGTCGCGGCGGGGAAGCGCGGGTTGGTGAAGCGCCAACCGAGCGGGGTGTCGTACGTCTCGCCGGGCGGGGCCCAGGGCGTGCCGGGCTTGGCCGTCACCCAGGGGGCGCGGGTCATCGACTCCACTCCGCCCGCCACGACCAGCTCGGCCTCACCAGCCCGTATCGTCTGGGCGGCCGACGCGACGGCGGTCAGCCCGGAGGCGCACAGCCGGTTGACGGTGTATCCGGGCACGGTGTGGGGCAGACCGGCGAGCAGCACCGCCATCCGGGCCACGTCCCGGTTGTCCTCGCCGGCCTGGTTGGCGGCGCCGAGGATCACCTCGTCGACGGCGTCGGCCGGGACGCCGGAACGCCGTACCGCCTCGCCGACGACGAGAGCGGCCAGGTCGTCGGGGCGTACGGAGGCCAGGGCACCGCGGTGGCGGCCCTGCGGGGTGCGGGCCCCGTCGATCAGATAGACCTCGTCAGGCATCGACGTGCTCCTCGGCGGTGGCGTGACGGCGGGACTGAAGGACCGAGAAGCGTCCGGTGACGAACGCCGGGTCGGTGAGGGCGGCGTTGGCGGCGGGGTTGGCCGCTGTGCCGTGGAAGTCACTGAACGCGGCGGACTGGTTGACGAACACGTGGCCGGTCAGGTTCTCCGACAGGTGCACGCCCGCTTCCAGGGCGGTCGTCCGCGCCGCCGTCAGCACGGCCTCGTCGGTCGCGTACACGGAAGCGGTCAGCGCGCCGTACTGCCGTATGCAGTCGTGAAGCAGTCGCAGACCGTGCGCGGTGGAGTCGGTGCCGATGACGAAGGAGACCGGCCCGAACCACTCGGTGGTGTAGGTGTCCTGGTCGGCCCCGGCATCGAGCCGGACCACCAGCGGGGAACGGACGACCGCGTCCGGGAAGTCCGGGTGGGTGACTTCCCTCGACGGATGGGCGGTACGGCCGAGCGTGGCCGCCTCCTCCACGCGCTTGAGTACACCGTCGTTCACGATCGCGCCGAGGGTGGCGGCCGCACGCGCCGGGTCACCGAGCAGTTTGTCCAGGGCGGCACCCAGGTCGGCGGCGAACTCGTCGGCCGTACGCCGCCCCTGGTCGGTCGGGAAGCCGTCGCGGGGAACGAGGATGTTCTGCGGGGTGGTGCACATCTGGCCGCTGTAGAGCGACAGGGAGAACGCCAGGTTGCACAGCAGTCCGGCGTAGTCGTCCGTGGAGTCCACGACGACGGTGTTGAGCCCTGCCTTCTCGGTGTGGACGACGGCCTGGCGGGCGTTGGTCTCCAACCAGTCGCCGAACTCGCTGGAGCCGGTGAAGTCCACGATGCGCACATCGGGGTGGGTGGCCAGGGCGGGAGCGGTGCGCTCCTCGGGCTTTTCTGCGGCGAGCAGCACCACGTCCGGGTCGAAGCCGGCCTCCGCCAGCACCTCACGGGCGATCCGCACGGTGATCGCCAGGGGAAGTACGGCGCGTCGGTGCGGCTTGACGACCACCGGGTTGCCGGTGACCAGACTGGCGAAGAATCCTGGATATCCGTTCCAGGTGGGGAAGGTGTTGCAGGCGATCAGCACGGCCACGCCCCGCCCCACAGGCGTGAAGGTCTTGTCCATGACGAGCGGGCCGCCCTTGCGCTGCGGCTTGCTCCAGCGGGCCGCGGCCGGGTGGCGCTTCTGCTCGTTCCATGCGTGCGCGACCGCTTCGAGGCCTCGGTCCTGGGCGTGCGGACCACCGGCCTGGAACGCCATCATGAAGGGCTGGCCGGTGGTGTGCTGGACGGCGTGCGCGATCTCGAAGCTCGCCGCGTTCAGCCGGGCGAGGATCTCGGCCGCGACGCCGGCCCGGGTGTCGGGGCTTGCACGGCGCCATGTCGCCGCGGCGGCCCTGGCCGTCGCGACGGCCACCTCGGGTACCAGGGCCGGGTAGCTGACGCCGAGCGGGAAGCCGTAGGGCGAGATCTCGGTCGCGGGAACAGTGCCGGTGGCGGGGTGCCCTTCGAGGCGGAAGGGGTGGTCGAGGAGGTCGCGGAAGGCGGCCTCGCCCAGGTCGGGCGCCCCGGCTCCGTACGCGGAGGCGCTGGGGGTTTCGGGGTACGGCGTCCAGTAGCCGCGGTCGGCGGCACGGGCCACCGCCTGGTCGAGCAGTTCCGCGTGGCGGACGAAGAAGTCGGGGTGTTGGGCAGTGGTCACAAGGAGCTCCAGGCCGAACGTTCGGTAGGTGAGGGGGTGTGGTGCACCCAGGTTGACGTGAGGGAGAGGGGGGCGATCAGGCGTCGGCGAGCAGGATCGCGGGGCGTTCCACGCAGTCGGCCACATAGCGCAGGAACCCGCCGGCCACGGCGCCGTCGCAGACCCGGTGGTCGAAGCTGAAGGAGAGCTGCATGACCTTGCGGACGGCCAGCGCCCCGTCCACCACCCACGGCTTGTCCACGATGCGACCCGCTCCGAGCAGGGCGGCCTCGGGGTGGTTGATGATGGGCGTGGATCCGTCGACACCGAACACGCCGTAGTTGTTGAGGGTGAAGGTCCCACCCGTCAGACGATCGGGCGGCAGGCTTCCTGCCCGGGCGAGCTCGGTCAACCGGGACAGTTCGAGAGCCAGTTGTACGGTCGTCATGAGATGGGCATCGCGGACGACGGGGACGATCAGGCCGCGTTCGGTCTGGGCGGCGAAGCCGAGGTGCACCTCGTTGAAGCGGAGGATCTCCCGCCGATCGGTGTCCACCGTGGAGTTCAGCTCCGGGAAGCGTCTCAGTCCGGCGACGCAGATGCGCGCCAGCAAGGCCAGCAGCCCGATGCGGCGGCCGGGTTCGGCGGCCTCGAGTGTCTTCTTGGCCTGCAGCAGTCCGGTCGCGTCCACATCGACCCAGGTGGTGGCGTCGGGGATCTCGGTCCGGCTGCGGGAGAGCTTGTCCGCCACGGCGCGGCGCACTCCGCGCAGCGGGATGCGTTGCGGGCCGTCCGCTGCCGGCCGCTCCTGCGGCGCGAGGGCGAGGTCCGCCGACGGCTGGGCAGGAGCGACCGGTGCGATCTCGGGGTCCGTCGCCGCTCGCCGGACCTGCGCGAGGGCCTGCTCCACGTTTCGTCGCAGGACAACGCCTGCTGGACCGGAGGGCGCCACCGCGGCGAGATCGATCCCGTGCTCCCGCGCCATCCGCCGGACCAGGGGCGAGATCACCCGGGGAGCGTGCGGCCCGAAGGGCTGCGCCGCCTCGGTGCCCGTGCCGCCTCCTGTCGCGCCACCCGTGCGCCGGCGGCGGCGACGCGGTGCCGGGCCGTGGCCGGTGCCGTAGCCGATCAGAACATTGCCGGACCCGGCCTGTTCCTCCTCGCGGTATCGCTCCTCGGCGGCCGAGCCCCCAGCCGTGCCCTCGGCCTCGCCTGGGACTGCGGCGCCCACCGTGATCAGTGGTTCTCCCACGGCCAGCGCCGTGCCCGCCTCCGCATGCAGTCGCAGCACCGTGCCGGCGTACGGGACGGGCACCTCCACCGCGGCCTTGGCGGTCTCGACCTCGATGACGATCTGGTCGATCGTCACCGTGTCGCCGACCGCGACCTTCCACTCGACGATCTCGGCCTCGGTCAGGCCCTCGCCGAGGTCGGGCAGCCGGAACAACTGCTCCTGGAGCGTTGCGGTGGTCATGCGACCGCTCCCTTCAACAGGTGCCGGGTGTCCGGCTCGTCGTCGAGCTGGAGGCGGTCGACGGCGTCGAGGATCCGCTCGACGCCGGGCAGGTGCGCGTGCTCGAGCTTCGGGGGCGGATACGGAATGTCGAAGCCCGCGACCCTCAGGACAGGTGCGGCCAGCGAATGAAAGCAGCGTTCCTGTACCCGCGCGGCGATCTCCGCCCCGACCCCGGCGAAACCCTGGGCCTCCTGCACGACCAGGCAGCGCCCGGTCCGGCGGACGGATGCCGTCACCGTCTCGTCGTCGAAGGGCACCAGCGTCCGCAGGTCCACGACCTCGAGCTCGATGCCCTCGACCGCTGCGGCTTCGGCGGCGGCCAGGGCCACCGGAACCGACGGACCGTACGCGACGACCGTGGCGTCGCGGCCCTCCCGCCGGACCGCCGCCCGCCCGAACGGCTGCGCGGCGCGCTGCTGCAGGTCGGTGTCCTCCTTGGACCAGTACAGCTTCTTCGGCTCCAGGAAGACGACCGGGTCGGGGTCGGCCACGGCGTCGCGCAGCAGCCAGTACGCGTCCTCGGTCGTGGCCGGGGTGACGACCTTCAGACCCGGGGTGTGTGCGTAGTACGCCTCGCTGGAGTCGCAGTGGTGCTCGACACCGCCGATCCCACCCGCGTACGGGATGCGAATCACCATGGGCAGCGTGAGCCGCCCCCGGGTCCGGTTGCGCAGCTTGGCGACATGCGAGGCGATCTGCTCGAACGCCGGATACGCGAAGGCGTCGAACTGCATCTCCACCACGGGCCGGAAGCCGCCCATGGCCATGCCGACAGCCAGTCCGACGATGCCGGCCTCGGCCAGCGGGGTGTCGAAGCACCGTTGCTCACCGAAGTCGCGGGTCAGCCCGTCGGTGATCCGGAAGACGCCGCCGAGCCGGCCGACGTCCTCGCCGAAGACGAGCACCCGCTCGTCCTCGCGCAGCGCGTCACGCAGTGCGGTGTTCAGCGCCTGCGCCATCGTGACCTTGGCCATGGCCGTCAGCTCTCCTGGGTGTGAAGTACGGGGGAAGCGGCGTCCTCGGCCAGCTCGGCTGCCAACAGGGCGCGCTGCTCGCGCAGTTGAGGAGTCGGCTCGGCGTAGACGTGGTCGAAGAGTTCCAGCGGGTCGGCGACGGACTCCGTGTTCATGCCCGCGCGCAGCTCGGCGGCCCGGGCCTCCGCCTCCTCCCTCACCGCCGCGACGAACTCGTCGGTCAGTACGCCGCGGCCGCGCAGGTACGTCTCCAGGCGGTCGACGGGGTCGGCGGCCCGCCACTGCTCGACCTCGCCGTCCTCGCGGTAGCGGGTGGCGTCGTCGGCGTTGGTGTGCGCGTCCATGCGGTAGGTGTGCGCCTCGACGAGCACCGGACCGTGGCCCGCCCGGGCGTGCGCCACGGCCGCGGTCAGCACCGCCAGCACCGCCACCAGGTCGTTGCCGTCGACCTGCTCGGAGCGGACCCCGTGACCGATGCCCTTGTACGCGAGTGCGGGCGCCGCGGTCTGCCGGGCCAGCGGCACGGAGATCGCGTACTTGTTGTTCTGCACGAAGAACACGACCGGGGCACGGAAGACGGCGGCGAAGTTCAGCGCCTCGTGGAAGTCCCCCTCGCTGGTCGCGCCGTCGCCGGCGAGCGCCATGGCCACGCCGTCCCCGCCCGTGCGGCGCAGGGAGTCGGCCATGCCGGTCGCGTGCAGCACCTGGGTGGCCAGCGGGGTGCACTGGGGCGCGACCCGGGTGGCGGCGGGATCGTAACCGCAGTGCCAGTCGCCGCGCAGCAGCGTCAGCACCTCGACCGGGTCGATGCCGCGGGTCACCAGGGCGACGGAGTCGCGGTAGGTCGGGAACAGCCAGTCGTCGGGGCGCAGTGCCAACACCGCCCCGATCTGGCAGGCCTCCTGGCCCCGGCTGGACGGGTAGACGGCGAGGCGGCCCTGCTTGGTCAGGGCGGTCGCCTGGGTGTCGAACCGGCGGCCCAGGACCATCTGCCGCCAGGCCTCGAGCAGGGCCTCGACCGGGGGCTCGGCGTAGTCGGCCGGCCGCCTGGCGACGGGCGTGCCGTCCTCGGCCACGAACCGCACCGGCACGAGGGACGGCAAGAGGCCCTGGACCGTCTGGCGGAGGCTCTTCACGGACATCGGAGGGCACTCACTTTCTCTGGACACTTGACAGGAGAATGGTGGCCACCACGGAATATGTGTTCAATAGCTCCGCCGAACTGGCGATGAACTGCCGAACACCAGCGTCCGGGAGAACAAAGTGTCCGAGGAAAACTCGCCGTCGGCGGCAGTGGCCGGACGAACTGCCGTCCCGCTCGACGACATCGACCGGCAGATCCTGAGCCGGCTCCTCGAGGACGGCCGGATCTCGGTCCGCGCCCTCGCAGAGCAGGTACACATCTCCCGGGCGAACGCCTACACCCGCATCGGCCGGCTCGTGGCGGAGGACGTCATCACCGGCTTCACCGCGCAGCTCAACGCCCAGCGGGCGGGCCTCGGCACCAGCGCCTACGTCATGCTGGGAATCGAGCAGAACGCCTGGCGCGACATCTCCCGCGAGCTGTGCAAGATCCCCTACGTGGAGCACGTCGCCCTCGTCACCGGCGACTTCGATGTCCTGGTGGTCGTGCGCACCCCGGACAACCTGGTGCTGCGCCAGGTCGTGCTGGAGAAGGTCCAGGGGATCCCCGGAGTGCGTTCCACCCGCACCTGGCTCGTCTTCGACGAGGTGCGGGGGCCCGGCGCCGTCTGGAGCGGCTGAACCCGACCGGCCCGGTCATACGTCGACCAGCGCGGCGGCGACACCGGGGTCCGGCACGGGAACCTCGTACCCACCCGGCACCGGCACCGCCGGGGTCGCGTGCCGCCTCGAGCGCACCACCCGGAACCGTCCGGTGACGAAGTGGGCGCCCGCCCCCGGCAGTTCGGCGTGAGCCGAGGACGGGTCGGCGGGCAGGTCGTCGAGGTTCTCCACCAGATGCACACCGGCGTCCAGCGCCGCCGTCTCGGCCGCCGCCAGCACCAGCGGGTCGGTGGAGTGCACCGAGGCGTACAGCGCGCCATGCCGCGCCACCGTACGGCGCAGGATCGCCAGGCTGTGCGAAGCCGAGTCGGTGCCCACCAGGAAGGAGACCGGCCCGGGCCACTCGCGCGTGTAGACCTGCTCGTCCGAGGCGCGCAGCCGCACCAGCAGCGGGCTGCGCAGGTCGGCACGCGCGTGGTCGGGATGGGCCACGCGACCGGAGGCGTGCAGGACGGGGCCGTAGCGGGCGGCCTCCGCCAGGACGTCACGCACCTCGCCGAAGGGGATCGCACCCAGCACCCTCGCGGCGCGTGCGGGATGCCCGAGCAGCCGGTCCACGGCGTCGCCGAGGTCGGCGCCGAGGTCCCGCAGCGTCTTGTGCCCCTCGTCGGTGCTGAAGCCCGACTCCGGCACCAGGATGTTCTGCGGCGTGGTGCGCGCCATTCCGTTGCACCGGCACAGGGAGAGGCCGAGCCCCCTGACCAGACCCCGGTAGTCGTCGGTCGAGTCCACGACCACCGTGTTCAGCCCGGTCCGGTGGGCGAACACGACGGCCTGGCGGGCGTGTTGCTCCAGCCAGTCGGCGAAGCGCGCGCAGCCCGTGAAGTCGACGATGCGCACTGCCGGGTCCGTGGCCAGCCGCCGGTGCACCTGCCGTTCCGGTTCAGCCACGGCCAGCGTGACGAGATCCGGGGAGTGGCCGGCCTCCGCGAGCACCTGCCGGGCGACCCGCACGGTGATCGCCAGCGGCAGCACCGAGCGTGGGTGCGGAGCCACGACGACCGGGTTGCCGGTCACCAGGCTGGCGAACAGGCCCGGAAGGCCGTTCCACAGCGGGAAGTCCGAACAGCCGACGAGCAGCGACACCCCGCGGGGCGCCAGGACCGAGGTGCCCCGCAGCGGTTGCCCGCCGCCTTCGGCGCTCGCCCAGCGCAGCTCGGTCGGGACCCGTTCCGACTCGGCGAAGGCCTGGGCCACGGTCTCCAGGGCGCGGTCCTGGGCGCGCGGCCCGGCGGCGCGGAAGGCCGCCTGAAGGGGCTGACCGGTGGTGTGGTGCACCGCGAGGGCCAGTTCGTGGCTGCGGGTGTTGAGCCGGCGCAGAATCTCCACGGCGAGCCCGGCCCGCTGGTACAGCCCGGCCGCCCGCCAGCCGGCCGCGGCTCGCCCGGCCGCGGCAACCAGCTCCCTGGGATCACAGCGCGGGTAGTCGATGGCGAGATCGACCCCGTACGGCGACGACTCCGTTCGCGCGCGGCCGAGTTCGCCGGGCTGCCCCAGCTCGAACGGCCGCCCCAGCAGCGAGCGGAACACCTTCCCCGCGGTGCGGGTCGACCTCATGCCCGCGTCGGCCGCGTCCTTGTTGGTCGCCTCGGTGAAGGGGCGACGGCACTCACCGGCGTCGATCGCGCGCACGACGCTCTGCAGCAGCTCGCGGTGCCGCTCGTAGGGACCGGGGCCCATGGCCGTCAGCCTCTCCAGCTCACCGCGAGCGCGAGCAGGGCGTCGTTCTCCTCCGGCAGCCCGATCGTCACCCGGACGCCCTCGCCCGGAAACGGGCGGACCACGACCTTCCCGTCGGCGCAGTGCCTGGCGAAGTCCGCGCTGCGCTCGCCGAACGGCAGCCAGACGAAGTTGGACTGGGAGTCGGGCACGTCGTGGCCCAGCTCCCGCAACCGTCCGGTGACACGGTCGCGTTCCGCGACGGTGCGGGCGGCCCGCCGGGTGACCTCCGCGCCCTCGCCGAGGGCGACGACGGCAGCTTGCTGGGCGAGCGCGCTGACGCTGAACGGCACCTGCGTGCGGCGCACGTGCGCGGCGATCCCGGGCGGCGCGACACAGTAGCCGACGCGCAGGCCGGCCAGTCCGTACGCCTTCGAGAAGGTCCGCAGCACCGCCACGTTCGGCCGGTCTCCGAGCAGCGCGAGGCCGTCGGGGACCAGGTCCGGATCGGCGTACTCCCGGTACGCCTCATCTACGACGATCAGCACGTCCCGGGGCACCCGGTCCGCGAAGTCGGTCAGGGCCCGCGCGCCGACCGCCGTGGAGGTCGGGTTGTTGGGGTTGCACACGAAGACCAGCCGGGTCCGGGCGGTGATCGCCGCGGTCATGGCGTCCAGGTCGAGGGTGTGGTCGCGCAGGGGCACGCGGACGGCCGTACCCCCCGCCACCGAGGTGAGGATCGGGTAGGCCTCGAACGACCGCCAGCCGAAGACGACCTCGTCACCCGGCCCGACGACCGTGTGCAGCAACTGCCCGCACACCTCGGAGGATCCGGCGCCCACCGCGATCCGGTCCGGCTCGACGCCATGGTGCGCGGCCAGGGCCTCGACGAGCGAGGCGGCATGCAGATCGGGGTACCGCGACACACCGCCGGCGGCCTCCGCGAGGGTTGCGGCCACGCCGGGCAGCAGCCCGTGCGGGGATTCGTTGCTGGCCAGCACGATGGCCCCGGGCAGTTTGCGGCCCGGGACGTAGGCGGGCAGCTGGGACAGGGACGCACGGACACGCACCATGCTGGTCTCGCTTCTGCAGCGCTGAGACCCGAGGCCTGGCCGTCGGGCACTTGACAGGGGAATCGTGAAGAAGGGACGAGAAGTACTCAACTGTTTGACGAATTCGCCTACAAATCGCCGAAACAGGACAGCTCTTCGGCAAACCGTCTTCCGGTGAGTCCCTCCGGTCCCCCGCTACGAGACGAACAGCGCGCCCCGCGTCGAGCACCGGGTCAGCGCCTTGATCACAGGCCGGACACAGCGTGCCGCCGAGGCTCCCGCCGTGGGTGAGTTGCCAGCAGACTGCTCGCCGCGTGGAGCGTGCGATGTCCGCCTACCGTCCCGTTCCGATCGAGGGAGACCATGCACAGCACCCGTACCCGCCTCCGCCACGGAGCCCTGGCAGCCGGCGCGGCGGTCCTCGCGCTGCTCGCCGCCGGATGCTCGAAGGCGTCCACGGGCGCCCGGGCCGGTGGCTGTCGCGCCGATGCCCACTGGCCGGAACGAGAACAGACCGCATGGCTGCGCACCGCGGTGACCTTCCGCGAGACGGCCGACGGGGACAACGCGTCGTACGAAAAGGCGTCGGCCGTCATTCGGGCACAGCCGACGGGTGATGTCCGGCCGCTGTGCCAACCACTGGCCGTGCAGGTCGAGTTCTGGGCCCTCACCGCCCCCGCGGCGGGATCGGAGACGTCGTTCGCACGCCGCCACCGGCGGGACTCTCTGGCGGCGGAGCTTCGGCAGGTCGACGTATTCCACACCGGCGGTCGTCGACGGGATCGTGTACATGGGCAGCAACGGCTGGCACCTGTGGGCCGTGGACGCGGTCACCGGCGAGGAACGCTGGAAGCAGGAGACCGGAGCCGCGCGCCAGTCGTCGCCGGCGGTGGCGGACGGGACCGTGTACATCGGCAGCGAGGACATGTCGCTCTGGGCGGTGGACGCGGCCACCGGTGAGGAACGCTGGCGGCTGGAAACCGGCGGGGCGATCAGCTCGACGCCCGTGGTCGCAGACGGGACCGTGTACGTCGGCAGCACGGACGGCTTCCTGTATGCGATTCACACCTGATCCTGTTACTCGAACCGCACCTGGGTCGTGCCGCCGTCAAGGAATCGCGCAGCATTGACCGGGCTGTCGACCCGACGGTCTGACCGGGGACAGGCCCGGACGCGCCGGGGGCCGCGCACGACCAGCAAGCAGCTTCGTTCGCGCACCGTCGGCCGGGGAAGGGGGTTTGCGTCCTCGCCGACCACACCGGGCAGCCGTCGAGCACGAGCGTCGCAGCCGCATCGCCGAGGTGCGTGGCCACCTGCCGCCGCGTCAGCTGACAGACCGCATCAGGAATCAGTGCACCTCTCGAATTCGCCGACTTCCCTTGCACAGTCGGGCTGCCTTCCCCCTGAGCCGCCTACTGGCGGCGTAATCAACGATGATAGTGAACGTGAAGTGAACTTCGCCGACACTACTTATGGGTAGCGTTCCCGAACGATCGGTCGGCTGTAATTCTCGGAACGGACGCCGTCCCCGTGTCGAGGAGAACGAGAAATGAGCCTTACTGGTCCACCCGGGATGTCCGGCGGTCGTACTGCAGGCGATGCCGAGGCCCCTGTGAGGGAGTGCGCCGAGGTCCGGTTTCTCTCCGCGGAGGATGTGGAATCCCTCGTGACGCTCGAAGAAGGCAAATGGGATGAGGATCAGGCCGCTTCCGCGACGGAGCTCGCTGCCCGTATCCAGGCGTACCCGCAGCTCTGTGTCGGTGCCTTTACCGCCGACGGTGTGGCGCTGGCCTCGCTCTTCATGAAACCGATCACGGTCGGGGAGATGCGCGCGTCAGCCACCTGGTCCGACTGTGCCGAGGTGCGGACCGCAGACCAGGCAGGTGCACGGTCACTGTTCGGTATAAGTCTGAGCAGCATCGACGCGACTGCCGTGATGGCCATATTTGAGTTCTTCTGGCCTTACGCGCTGAAGAGCGGATGGCGTGACATCTATCTCGGCTCGCCCATGCCGGGCCTTCGGGGCTGGAAGATGTCAAATCCGGAAGGGGCGCCGGCTTCGTATATGCACGAGAAGCGTCATGGGATGCCGCGCGACCCGCAACTGCGCTACTACTACAACAAAGGTTTCAAGGAAATCCTGGAATGCAAGCCCGGGTACTTTCCCCACCCAGCCTCACTCGACCACGGCGCGTTGCTCCGCGGACGTATCCCATTGGCCGTCGCCGCCCCGCTGTGGCGCCTCGTCCCCCTGCCCTGGCTCCAATTGATGCGTAAAACCCTTTTCCGGCTCGTATAGCGGCTGGGGACAACAGTTCAGGTCAGAAGACAGGAAAAGTGAACGTGAACGAGGCTGACTGCCGTACCGGGACGACCGCGGATGCCGTGGTCATCGGGGCGGGGATGGCGGGACTGCTGGCCGCGGCCGTCCTGAGCGGATCCGGCCGTACCGTCACCGTCCTGGAACGTGACACCGTCACCCCGGTCCCCGCACCGCGCGACGGTGTCCCTCAGGGCCGCCAGCCGCACGTGCTCCTGCAGCGGGGACTGCGCGAGATCGAGGAGCTGCTTCCGGGGCTGCGTCAGCAGTTGATCGCCGCAGGCGGGGTGCCACTGGACACGGGCAACCTCGCCTGGCTCGGCGAACGCGGATGGGCCCCCTTCGGCACCCCTGCCTTCGAGCTGGTCTCGGCCACCCGCCCGCTGGTCGAGCATCTGGTGCGGGAAAGGGTGACCGCACTTCCCGGGGTCGCACTGCTGGGCGGCGCCCGCGTCCGCGGTCTGAACCGCCCCGCGAGCGGCACGGGATGGCTCGTCGAGCGCCATGATGCCCCGGCCGTCAGGACGGACCTCGTCGTGGACGCGTCCGGGCGTGGATCCCGGATGCCTCAGTGGCTGGCACGACAAGGGCTCGGTGAGGTGCCTGCCACCTCGGTCGACGCCGGATTCGGCTACGCGGGACGCGCCTACGCCGCACCACCTGGCCATCTCGGCCGTGTCGCGGGCGTTGTCCTGTTGCCCACGGCGGGCTGCCCGGCCGGGGGAGTGGCCCTACCCGTGGAGGGCGGACGCTGGTTGGTCGCCGCCGTGGGCGCCGCGGAGCACCGCCCGCCACGGGATCCCGAAGGCTTCGACGCCTTCCTGGCCCGTCTCCGGGACCCGGCCCTCGCCGATTTCACGGCAAGCGCCCGCCCACTGGGCGACATCGCCGTACACCGCCGCACCGGGAACCTGCGCCGGCATTACGACCGCATGGCATCGTGGCCCGACGGTCTCCTGGTCACGGGCGACAGCCTCTGCGCCTTCAACCCGGTGTACGGTCAGGGCATTTCCGTGGCGGCGACCCAGGCGCTGCTCCTGCGACGGGCGTTGGCCACCGCCAGGCCGGGGTGGGAGCACCGGCTTGTGCGACGACTCGCCCGCGCCGCCGACCTCCCCTGGGCCATCGCGACAGGAGAGGACCTGCGCCATACCGGCGGTGAACGCCGCTCGGGAGTGGACGCGCTGTTCGGCCGCTGGTCGGGCGAGGTCGACCGGCTCGCCGCGCACGGGGACGTCAGGGCCCAGCGCACCCTCGACAGCATCTACCATCTCGTCGGCTCACCGGCCCGGCTGTTCGACCCCGCACTGGTCGTCTCCGCTGTCAAAGCGCGCCTCATGGGTCTGCCTGCCCCCTCGCCTCGTCCGCCCCTCACCTCCTCGCTCGGCAGAGCAGGGGCTCTTCAGGAGAAGTCCGGATGAACGTCGCCGTGACCGGACTCGGTGCCACCACACCCCTGGGCGGGGATGTGCCCAGCACATGGTCCGCCCTGCTGGCAGGAGAGTCGGGGATCTCCCCTATCGGAGAGGACTGGGCGAAGACGCTCCCGGTGCGGATCGCGGCCCGGCTGCGGGTCGAGCCGACCGAGGTCCTGGACCGGGTGCAGGCCCGCCGACTGGACCGCTGTGAGCAGGTCGCCCTGATCGCCGCCCGTGAGGCCTGGGCCGACGCCGGGCGCCCCCAGGTGGACCCGGAGCGACTGGCCGTGGTGATCGGCACCGGCACGGGCGGAGTACTCACACTGCTCGGCCAGGACGACGTCCTGGAGCGCTCCGGCGCCCGCCGGGTGTCCCAGCGCGCAGTGACGATGCTGATGGCGAACGGGCCGGCAGCCGTGGTCAGCCTGGAACTCGGTGCCCGGGGCGGCGCCCACACGCCCGTCAGCGCCTGCGCCTCCGGCGCGGAGGCCATCGCCCTGGGCCTGGACCTGATCCGGCTCGGTCGCGCCGACGTGGTGATGGCGGGCGGCGCCGAGGCCTGCATCCATCCCCTGGTTCTCGCCGGCTTCGCTCAAGCCACGGCACACTCCACCCGCAACGACGATCCCGCGGGGGCCTCCCGGCCGTTCGACGCCACCAGGGACGGGTTCGTGATCGGAGAGGGGGCGGCCGTGGTCGTGCTGGAGCGCGCCGATTTCGCGGCCGCCCGTACCGCCGCGCCGTACGCCTTCCTGGCCGGCGCGGGTGTCACCTCCGACGCGCACCACCTGACGTCCGGACACGCCGACGGCCAGGTCCGCGCCATCCGCCGGGCACTCACCGACGCCGGCCTCGGCGCCGACGACATCGACGTCGTCCACGCCCACGCCACCTCCACGCCGCACGGTGACCTCACGGAGGCCGAGGCGATCGGCGACGCCATCGGCCTGCACGCCGTCGTCACCGCCACGAAGTCCATGACCGGCCACCTCTTCGGCGCCGCCGGTTCCCTCAACGCCCTGGCGGCGATCCTGGCTCTGCGAGACCAGGTTGTTCCACCGACGATCAACCTGCGGGAGCAGGATCCGCAGATCAAGCTGGACGTCGTCACCGGCGGCCCCCGCGCGGGCCGGGTCGGCGCGGCGCTCGCCAACTCCTTCGGCTTCGGAGGTCACAACGCCTGCCTCGTCTTCCTGGCCGGCGCCGGTGGGGGGCAGCGATGATGTCATCACCTACTCCTTCGTTGTCGGCCCGGAACGCGGGCCGCCCCGTGCCGTGGGTGGACCGTGGGGCTGCGGCGCACTGGCCGGCGATCCGGATCTGGCGTTTCGACACACTCGCGGAGATCGTCCCCGAGCTGCGCGTGACGCTCGTGGTGGGAGACCGGGAGCGCGGACAGACCCGGTTCAGAACCACGTCCCTGCCCGCATACCTCCGCGGGCTGGGCACGGACGAGGACAGTCTGCACGGGTCGTATTTGAAGGAGTTCGACCTCCTGCGGGCCGCTCCCGCGCTCCGGGACGATCTGTGTCCGCACGAGTTGTTCCCCCGCCGTTCCGTGACCTCCAGCAGCGCCTGGATCGGGCCGACCGGCGCGCGCACCGGCCTGCACCACGACCTGATGGACAACGTCGCCGTTCAGTTGGTGGGACGCAAACGGTTCCGGCTGCTGCCGCCGGGAAGCGTCCAGCGCGTCGGCGGCCGGTCACCGCGTTACGACAAGTGGGCGCGGCTGTCCCGGCTGACCGCCGACGAGGTGACGGAACAGGCCGCACATCGGGCCGCGGGCGGACCGGACGTACTCACGGTCGATCTCGACCCGGGCGATGTGCTGCACGTGCCGGCGGGGTGGTGGCACGAGGTGGTGAACCTCAGTCCGGGGGTGCTGCTGAGTGGCTTCCACGGTTTCCAGCCCGCGGTCGGCCTGCTGTGGATGAGAGAATCCGTCCGCCACGCCGCACACCGTCTGGGTGTCGTCGGCCGCGGGGGCTGCACCTGTCACCCCGAGCCCGTGTCGTAGGTGTCCGGCCAGACCGCTCGAGGCTGCCATGGCGTGGTGCGAGGTCCCGATGCGCATGCGGGGGCGTGTTCGGCGAAGGTGTTGGCGGGTGATCCTGCCAGTGGTCACGGGTCCGCACTGACACGTTCGTGCCGGTGGCTGCTTGGTGCTGAGCAACACCGCTGCTGACCTGGGGAGAAGCGATCGCGGCAGCGGGGTAGTTCCCTCCAGTTCCCTGGATTTGCAGCGAGCGTTGGCCAGACGCGGCACCCAGGGGTGGCACGGGGCTGAGCCGCGGCCCCGCCGAGGCCAAGCCCGAGAAGGAGCGCTGCCTCGGCGTAGCGGAATCGTACGGAATCGTACTCACAGGCCCACTCGCCGTGGGCGGTGCCAACGCAGCCCCTGCACAGCGTAAAACCGATCGGTTTCCAATTCGTCCATATCGAGTTAACCTCGCAGTATGACCACCGTAGCGAAGCCAAGTACCAGAGAGCGGCTGCTGGAGGCGGCGGCCACGCTCACCTACCGAGACGGTGTCGGCATCGGCATCGAAGCCCTGTGCAAGGCAGCCGGAGTGTCGAAGCGCTCCATGTACCAGCTGTTCGAGAGCAAGGACGAACTGCTGGCCGCCAGCCTGGAGGAACGCGCTTCCGCCTTCGTGGCCGGGCTCCTGCCCCCGGCGGACGACGGCCGTTCACCCCGCGAGCGGATCCTGTACGTCTTCGAGCAGTTGGAGTCGCAGTCGGGTGCGCCCGAGTTCCGAGGCTGCCGGTACCTGTCTGTCCAGGTTGAGCTCAAGGATCAGAGCCACCCCGCGAGCCGGGTGGCCCACCGGATCAAGGCGAACCTGACGGGTTTCCTCCGTGCCGAGGCCGAGAAAGGCGGCGCAAGTGATCCCGACCTGCTGGCCCGGCAGCTGATCCTGGTCTTCGACGGCGCCAGCGCCCGCGCGGGGATCGGTGCCGACAAACTGCCGGGGCTCATCGCGCCCACAGTGACAGCCCTGCTCGATACGGCAGGCATCCGCTGACGCATGGCGTTTCCGGAACGCTCCCTTGCTGTCCGGGGCTCAGGGAAAGCCCCATGACCGCAAGGGCGTTGCCGGGCATGCCGCAGGCGAAGCAGCTTGCGGTCTCCTCGCTGTCGGCGCCGAGCGACACCGGCGCCGAGCGACAAGTGCACGACCGCCCAGATCCTCGTCCAGCCGGCCCGGACGAGTTGGCCGATCAGGTCATCGCGCTGCGCCTCGGCGGCCGTTACGATCGCGTATCCCCGCATCTGTAGCAGGAGCCTTTCGGGGCTGGTTGTAGGCGCGAGCGCCGGAGGCCCGGCCTGGTCAGAATCCGCTGGTCGGCGCCAAGGCCACCGAGCCGACTGCCGCACGGCCTTTGTGCCCTGCAGGGATCGAGCCGGAGAGCGATACCGGGATGTGCCGACCGCCCCGGTTCATCGATCAGGAGATCGGCGCCCGCCTGGGGAAGTGGGCGCCGGCGCCCATGGCTTGCACCAGTCCGAAGGGCAAGCGGCTGCGGGTCTTCGCCCCCGCGGGCGAGGCAAGGGCACCATTCCCACGCCTCCACCTACAGTCAGCGCGGTGCCATGCGGATGGCGCCGTCGAGGCGGATGACCTCGCCGTTGAGCATGGGGTTCTCGACGATGTGTCGCACCAGGGCGGCGAACTCGGCCGGGGCGCCGAGACGCGCGGGGTGAGGGACCTGCCGCCCGAGGGAGTCACGGGCCTCCTGGGGCAGTCCTGCCATGAGCGGGGTGTCGAAGAGGCCGGGTGCGATGGAGACCACGCGGATGAGGTGCTGGGCAAGTTCCCGGGCTGCGGGGAGGGTGAGGGCGGCCACCCCGCCCTTGGACGCGGCGTAGGCGGCCTGGCCGATCTGGCCGTCGTAGGCGGCGACCGAAGAGGTGGCGACGAGGACACCGCGCTCGCCCTCCACGGGCTCGGACTCGGCGATGCGTTGGGCGGCGAGCCGGAATACGTTGAAGGTGCCGACGAGGTTGACTGCGACCACCCGGGCGAAGGTGTCCAGGTCCAGTGGTCCGCTGCGGGAGAGCATGCGGCCCGGCGTCGCGACGCCCGCGCAGCTGACCGTGACGCGCAGTGGGCCCGGTTCGCTCGCCGCGTCCACCGCGGCCTGCACGGCGTCGGGGTCGGTGACGTCGCAGGGCACGAAGCGGACGCGGGGGCCGACGTCCGCGAGCTCCTTGGTCACGGTGGCACCTGGTGAGGACGGCAGGTCGGCGATGACCACATGGGCGCCGGCGTGCAGCAGTGCGGTGGCGGTGGCGCGGCCGAGACCGCTGGCGCCGCCGGTGACGAGGGCGGCCGATCCGGTGGGTTTCATGCCTGGGGCTCCTTGGGCGCGGTGCGCAGGACGTGGTGGGAGGGTTCGGTGCGGGCGCGGACCAGGTGGCGGCTGATGACGAGGCGCTGGATCTGGTTGGTGCCTTCGAAGATCTGCATGACCTTGGCCTCGCGCATGTAGCGCTCGACGGGGAAGTCGCGGGTGTAGCCCGCGCCGCCGAAGACCTGGACGGCGTCGGTGGTGACCCGCATCGCCGCCTCGGTGGCGACTAGTTTGGCGATGCTGGCCTGGCGGCCGTACGGCAGTCCGGCGTCCTTGCGCCGGGCCGCCGCCAGCACGGTGGCCAGGGCGGAGTCCACGGATGCCTCCATGTCGGCCAGCAGAAACGCGACTCCCTGGTGACCGGCGATCGGCTGTCCGAAGGTCTCGCGCTGTTTCGCGTACGCGAGCGCGTCGTTGAGGGCGCCCTGGGCCAGGCCGACGGCGACGGCCGCGATGCCGAGCCGGCCCGCGTCCAGCCCGGCGAGAGCGATCGGCAGGCCCTGCCCCTCGTCGCCGAGACGCCGGCCCTCGGGGATGCGGACGTCGTCGAACCGCACGGTCGCCGTGGCCGATCCGGTCAGCCCCATCTTGCGTTCGGGCGGGTCGGCCGACAGCCCGGACGACTCGGCGGGAACGAGGAAACAGGAGACACCGCGGGTGCGGTGATCGGTGGTGCGGGCCATCACCTGGTAGAAGTCCGCGTGACCGCCGTGGGTCGTCCACGCCTTCTCGCCCCGCACGACGTAGGCGTCGCCGTCCCGCAGGGCACGGGTGCGCATCGCGGCCGGGTCGGAGCCGGCGTGCGACTCCGACAGGCAGTAGGTGCCGAGCAGTTCGCCGCCGAGCATGCCGGGCAGCCAGTTCCCGCGCTGCTCGTCGGTGCCGTACTCGGCGAGGGCGAAGCAGGACAGCGTGTGTACGCTCAGCCCGACTCCCACGCTCGCCCAGCGGGCCGAGATCCGACCTGGAGGTATACCTCGTAGGGCTGGCCGCCGCCTCCGTACTCCTCGGGGTAGGGGAGGCTGAGCAGCCCTGCCCGGCCGAGGGTCCGGAAGACGTCACGCGGGAAGCGTTCGGCGGCCTCGTCGGCGGCGGCCCGGGGCGCGAGGGCACCGTCGGCGATCTCCCGCGTCAGGTCGAGTAGCTCGGCCGCCTCCTCGCTGGGCAGCAGGCGGGACACATGCGCGGTCATGAGTTCGTCTCTCGGGTCGGGCCGGGCGGCGTCTGGCCGGTGGTCTGCGCGCGCTGTCGGCGCAGCAGGAAGCGCTGGATCTTCCCGCTGGGCGTCCTGGGCAGCTGGTCGGTGAAGTGCACCGCACGCGGGTAGGCGTGGGCGGCGAACTTCCGCTTGACGAGTTGCTGGAGTTCCGTCACCAGATCCGCGTCCGGCGTTGTCCCGGGGCGCGGCACGACGTACGCCTCCAGCACCTCTCCGCGCAGGGTGTCGGGCACCCCGATGACGGCCGCCTCCAGCACGGACTCGTGCTGTACGAGCACGCTCTCGACGTCGAAGGGGCCGATGCGGTATCCGGCCATGATGATCACGTCGTCGTCGCGGGAGGAGAAGAAGAAGCAGCCGTTCTCGTCCCTGAGCCCGGCGTCGCCCGTGAGGTACCAGCGGCCGTCGGCGGTGAAACGCTCGGCGGTCCTCTCCGGCGCGTCCACGTAGCCGGTGAACCACAGCAGCGGACTGTCGGGCACGCTGAGGGCCACTCGGCCGAGCGTGCCGGGTGGGGCGGGTTCGTCCCGCTCGTCGTACAGCACGTCGGCGGACCAGCCGGGCAGCGGCCGGCCCATCGAGCCGGGCGGTACCCGCGTGCGGACGGCGTCGGCCCAGCCGGCGGCGATGACCATGCCGTGCTCGGTCTGCCCGTAGTGGTCGAGTACGGCCACGCCGAGGGCCTGCTCGGACCAGGCGACGACCTCCGGGGTGAGCGGTTCCCCGGCGGAGGAGGCCCGCCGCAGCCGTAGCCCGTCGGGGACCGGGTCGGAAGCGGCGCGCAGGCTGCGGTAGACCGTCGGCGCGGCCGCGAAGTTGGTGACACCGAAAGCCTTCATGGCCTGCCAGGTCAGGGCGGGGCTGAAGCCGGCGTGCAGCAGCAGGCTGCGGCGTCCGGCCGCCAACGGGCCGAGGATCGCGTAGTAGAGGCCGTACGCCCATCCGGGGTCGGCGGCGTTCCAGAACACGTCGTCCTCGCGCACGTCGAGGCCGAACTCCAGGTACGCCTGGAACGACGCCAGCGCCCGGACGGGAACCGGGACGCCCTTGGGGGTGCCGGTGGTGCCCGAGGTGAACAACAGGACCAGCGGAGCATCCGCGCCCGTCGCGACCGGGCGGCCCCGCGGCTCGTCACCGGAGTACCGGGAGAGCAGTTCACCGAAGGACAGCTCCGCGCCCTCGGGGGCACTCCCGGCGACCATGGTCAGCCAGGGCTGGTCGGTGGGCATGTCCTCACCGGGCGCGAGCTTGCCCCGTTGGTCCGCGTCGACCACGACGGCCTTCGCTCCGCTCGCACCGAGCCGCAGGGCCACGGCGGACGGCGCGAAGGCGGTGAACAGCGGCACGTGAACGGCCCCGCGGCGCCAGATGCCCAGCAGGGCCACGACCAGATCGGCGGACTTGCCCATCAGGGTGGCGACCGCGTCGCCGGGCCCGACGCCCAGGTCGGCGAGTGCGGCGGCGAAACGGGCCGAGTCGCGGCGCAGGTCCCCGTAGGTGAGGTCGGTGGCCGACAGGTCCGCCTCGACCACCGTGAAGGCCACCGCGTCCGCGGGATGCCGGTCGCACAGCAGCTCCGCGGCACAGGCGTCCGGAGCACCGAAGAGGCCGAGCAACTCCCGCACCCGGTCTTCCGGCGGTCCGCCGGCGGTCGCGGTCACCACCGAAGTCGATCGTTCGTTCATGGTCACGTCATCCCTTCGCCGATTCCGCCGCTGCTCTGTGGCGGGGGTGTTACGGCGGTTTATGCTCCGCATCACGACGACGGCGCACTACCCCCGGAAAGGGGTACGGGTATGCACTCCCATCCCAACGCCCTTCTGCGGCCCGATGACGGCGACGCGCTCCGGCAGGTGCTCCGCCAGGTCCACGACCGCTCCGGCATTCCTGTCCTGTTCGGCGGACAGGTGGAGAACACACGGCTGAGCCTTTCGCAGTTCATCGGTGTGCGGACGGCGGGTCTGCGCGGGCTCAGGGTGCGCGCCGAGGCCGGTCTGGGCGGCAGGGTCCTCACCACGGGGCGGTCGGCCGGGGTGACCGACTACAGATCGGCCCGCTCGATCACGCACGACTACGACCGCCCCGTGCTGACGGAGGGGATCCGCTCCGTCGTCGCCGTCCCCGTCGTGGTGGCCGGTGCGGTGCGCATGGTGCTCTACGGCGCCAGTCGCGGCCCGGCCCCGCTCGGCGACCGGGCGACCGACGTGGTCGCCGACGCCTCCCGGCGACTGGCCGCCGAACTGGTCATCCGTGACGAGGTCGACCACCGTCTGCGACTGCTGGACGCCGCGCAGGTCAGCGCCGCCGACGAGCAACGGGGCGTGGCACCGGAAGAAATTCGCCAGGTTCACGCCGAGTTGCGGCGCATCGCCCAGCAGGTGCCCGACGATGACCTGCGCAGCCGGCTGCTCGACGCGGCTGGGCGGTTGGCCCGGCCGTCCGCCGCCCACGCTGCGCCGGACACGCCACTGGCGCCCCGGGAACTCGATGTTCTGGCGCAGGTGGCCCTGGGCTGCAGCAATGCCGAAGCCGGTCGCCGGCTGGCGCTGCTGCCCGAAACGGTCAAGTCGTATCTGCGCAGCGCGATGCGCAAGTTGGGAGCCGGCACCCGCTTCGAGGCGGTGGTCGCCGCACGTCGACAGGGTCTGCTTCCCTAGTCTTCCCGTGGGCAGGGTTGGGGCCTCGATCCGCCGCGGCCGTTGGTTGCTTGTCCACCCTTGCGGCGTCGACATGTCCAGCTCTGCCCTGAGCCTCCAGGCGTCTCGAAAAGGCGATGCGTCAGCGCAAGCCTGCGGCATCGAGCAGGATGGCCACCGTGGGAGCGATGAGCCCCGTCAGTCTGTCGGCGCCGATCCCCGCACGCGTGCCGGCGCCGTCGAAAACCACCATCAGCTGCCGGGCCAGTAGTTCAGGATCGCTCGCCCCACCCTGTTCGGCCTCGGCTCGGAAGAAGGCCGTCAGGTTCCCCTTGACCCGGTGAGCCACTCGGCTGGCGGGGTGGCTCTGATCGTTCACCTCGATCTGCACAGCCAGGTACGCACAGCCCTTGAACTCGGGCGCTCCCGCCTGCGATTCCAGCTGCTCGAAGACGTGCAGGATCCGCTCGCGGGCGGAACGCCGGTCGCCCGCTTCAGGCAGGAGACGGACAGCGTAGTAAGCGGCTCGTCGCTCAAGGCTCGCCGCCAGCAGATCATCTTTGCTCTTGAACAGCTGGTACATGGACCGCTTGGACACCCCAGCCGCCTTGCACAAGGCCTCGACACCCACACCGAGGCCGTCGCGGTAGGTGAGCGTGGACGCCGCCTGCAGCAGCCGCTCTCGCGGCGTCGGCTTCGCCTGTGTGGTCATGAGGCGAGGGTAGCCGGGATTTCCGAGAATGAAAACCGATCGGTTTACTCGTTGCGTCACGACGACACTCCGTCCGGCCTTCGCCGAGACCCCGCCGGTGCTACGAAGGTTCCGCACTCCCACGTGCACTGCCCACCGGTGGGCCCGTCTGGCCCTGCGGCGGCCGAACGTGACCGCACATCTACCCGAGTCCGGCCGATGGGGGCGCATGGGGATCAGTTCCTGCTTCGACTTGCGTGACGAAACCGATCGGTTTACGGTTGTCGGAAACCGATCGGTTTCCCATCTCCTTCCATTTTGGAGTACGTCATGACTGCACTCAAGGGCGCGAACGTCTTCGTCACCGGCGGCAGCCGGGGCATCGGCAAGGCGCTGGTGGAAGAGCTCTATGCGCGTGGGGCCGGCAAGGTGTACGCCACGGCCCGCGACCCGCGCAGCGTGACGCACCCCGACGCCGTCCCGGTGGCGCTGGAGGTCACCGACCCGGCCTCCGTGGCAGCGGCCGCCGCACGGGCGCAAGACGTCACCGTGCTGATCAACAACGCCGGCGCGTCGGTCGGCGCGTCCTTCCTCGACTCCCCGGTCGACGACGTACGCCGCGAGTTCGAGACCAACTTCTACGGCCCACTGCTGCTCGCCCGGGCCTTCGTGCCGGTCATCGAGCGCAACGGCGGCGGTCACCTCCTCAACGTGCACTCCGTGCTCTCCTGGCTGGCGCTCGGCGGCTCCTACAGCGCCTCCAAGGCGGCCCTGTGGTCGCAGACCAACTCCCTGCGCCTGGAGCTCCAGCCGCGCGGCATCGCTGTCACCGGACTGCATGTGGGATACGTGGACACCGACCTGGCGGCCGGCGTCGACGCACCCAAGTCGAACCCCCGCGACGTCGCCGCACTCGCCCTCGACGGCATCGAGACGGGCGCGTACGAGGTGCTCGCCGACGATGTCTCACGGGACGTCAAGGTGGGCCTGGCCGGGGACCTGGCCGACCTGTACACCCAGCTGGCCAAGTAGGCCGCGGACCACAGAGAGGGCCCTGGCCGCGTGCCATCCCTGCCTGCCTGCCTGCCCGACCGTATCCGCATCACCCGTGCGCAGTTCACGCAGAAGGAGACGGCGATTTGCCCGACCAGGCGTCACGTCCCACGCTTCACATTCCGGGGACGACCAGCCACATCATTGCCCCACGCGCAGGACGCCGCAGCCGCGAGGGGGCCCTGCGCTACCTCAAGGCGGGCACCGGCGCCCCTGTGGTCCTGCTCCACACTCTGCGGACGCAGGCCGAGCACTTCCGCCACCTCATTCCGATGGTCTCGCACCAGTACACCGTGTACGCCCTCGACCTGCCCGGGATGGGTTACTCCGAGATCGTGCCCGGCGCGTCGTATGAGGAGCCGGCGCTGCGTGCGGGAGTCGAGCGACTCCTGACCGAACTCGACCTCTACGACGTGACATTGGTGGGGGAGTCGTTGGGCGGGGTGCTCGCCCTGACCACCGCGGCCGATCTGCCGGAGCGGGTACGGCGCGTCATCGCGGTGAACCCGTACGACTACCGCGACGGAATCGCCCGCTCCAGTCTCCTCGCTCGCGTGGTGACCGGTGGGATCATCGCTCCTGGGGTGGGCCCGCTGATCGCTCAGCAGGAACCCAAGCCCGTCCTGCGCAGAATCCTGCAGGG
The DNA here is from genome assembly GCF_044456945.1 of Streptomyces sp. NPDC050759. NCBI lineage: Bacteria > Bacillati > Actinomycetota > Actinomycetes > Kitasatosporales > Streptomycetaceae > Streptomyces > Streptomyces sp. NPDC050759. Next base: position 718,482 of record NZ_JBITGI010000003.1, read on the forward strand.
CGGCGTGGGTGACGAGACTGCTTTTCGGGAGGACTACCTGGACGAGCTCCTCCAGTCAGGCAGGCGTCCCGGCTTCCCGGTCGTCGCCCGCGCTCTGTACCGGAACATGCCCAGCCTCATCGCGGCCCGCGCGCGCTATGCCGAGGTCAAGGCACCCGTCCACCTGGTCTACGGGGAGAACGACTGGTCCCGGCCCTCGGACCGGGAAGCCAACAAGAAGCTGCTGCCCGCCGCCGACTTCACACAGGTACCGGGAGCGGACCACTTCATCGCACTGGAGAGGCCGGAGACAGTGGCCGGCCTGCTGAACGCGATGGCATGACCGCGACGGCCTGTATGGAGCGCGCGGTCGACGGGACCCCTCCGATCATTGACCCGGACCACGGCGTGGTGCCCTACAGGGCCACCGGATGCGGCTCGGCCTGATCGTCCTCGCCGCCCCTCCCACTCGGCTTGACGATCCCCAACTTCCTCATCCTTGAACTGGCCCTGGCCTCAGGTCTCATGACCCGCACCCACGCAGCGTCAGCCCGCTGGTGCCGTTGGTCGCCAAGTTGCTGTGGAGATCAGCCCCGAACGCGCCGGCCCAGCGCGCGCTGAGCGCGTCCATACTCAACCTCGGAGTCAGTGTCCCGGTCTCACAGTGTCGGCCGTTGGCCGGGGATGGTGCGGTGTCGATGCCGGGCCGGCGGCGTGTGTACACAGCGCCGCCATGGTCGCCCCGGCCGGAGTGACGGCGGGCGAGTTCGCCGCCAAGGCCACACGTGGCTGAACGTCATGACCGGCGCCTTCCAGGGCTTCGCCGCGGTCATCGACGGCGGGGACTACACCGTCGAAGGGCAAAAGAGCCTCCACTGCTCCGACCTCGGACCCTCCTGGCCGCGAGTTCCGGCCGGGGCATCAGCACCGAGGTGGTCACCATGGTCCAGCGGCTTGTGCAACGCCAGATCAACACGGGCCATGGGGGCGAAGGCTTCACGCGCATCATCGAGAGCATCAAGCAGCCGGGTGGAGAAGTCGCTCGCGCGGACGGGCCGGGGGCCCAGGGGGCACTGCACCCGGGTGCCCCGTGACGCCCGTCCGCGCGAGGTCTTGCGGATACTGGTTGCATCTCTTACTCGCAGACACCCTCGCCGGCCGGAGGTGAACGGTGTGACGGCCGATCCCCGGAGATCGGCCGTCACACCGCCGGGCACGTACAGCGAAGCGCCCGTCACCAGCCAGTACCGAAGGTGTCGCAGCCTCGCGACTTCTCGATGGGCTCGATTTCAGGCGGAGGTACCAGTGACCGCGGTGCCGGACCTGGTCAGTGTGTACGTCAGTCGCGTCCCGCTCCAGAAGTAGAAGGTGAGGGTCACGGCGGCGCCGTCGGTGACATCGTCGAAGAACGCGGTCGGCAAGGTGATCGTGCCCGCGGTGTAGTCCGGCGTGAAGGCCACGTTGAACTGCTTGTACGTCGTCCAGGACTGCGGACCGGCGGGGCTGCCGTCGGCATAGACGGCTTCCATGGTCGCCAGCTTGTCGCCGTTGAACGCGGTGGGTATCACCAGCGAGGCGGTCGTACCCGTCGCGCTCGTCAGTACTGGCTTGTCATAGGTGATGACGTTGACGGCCCAAGGAATTCCTTCCGTGAACCGGAGGGACAGGACGGCATTCGTGCCGTACTCCTGCGGCGCGGTCAGCCGGCCGAGCGCCGTCGCTGCGATCGTCAGCGTGTTGCCGCTGACGGTGTAGTCCACGCCCCGGATCAGGGGGCGGGTGCCGACATCGATCCTCACCAGCCTGGTGCCGTTGAGGTTCAGCGTGATCGTCGCGTCCGTCGGGGTCCTGCCCTTGGGCACGAAGAGCTGATCGGTGGAGGCGGTGCCGGAGCGCCCGGTCCAGCTCGAACGTATCTGCGCATAGAGGCTCGGGTCGTTCCATTGCATGGTGCGGCGGTTGAAGCGACTGCCGTTGTCCCACAGCATCGTGGTCAAGCCCCGGTATCGCGCGTAGTGGCCGAGATACTCGAGGTACTTGAGCGTCTCTCCCTCTTCGACCGTGCCGGGGCCGGAGTCCCAGCCGAGCAGCCCGTACTCACCGACGACGGCCGGGATCCCGTTGGCCACGAAGGCCTTGTGGACCAGGTCGAACGTGTCGGTCAGGTCCTGCTGGGTGGCCGCGTTGAAGGTCGTGTAGCCGGCGAGGTTCACGCTGAAGGGCCAGAAACTGTAGTAGTGGACCGAGGCCACGAGATTCGGGTCGTCGAGCGCGGCGAAGGTGGCGACCAGGCTGTCGATCTTGGCCTGATCCGGGGTGTCCCCCAAGGTCGGCATGACAAGCAGCCGGTTGGTATTGCCTCCGCCGGTCGCGCGCACAACGGAGTGGAAGGTCGTGTTGAGCTCGTTCATCAGAACGGCGTTCTGCTCGTCGCCTGAACTGCCGGTGAAGAAGGGCTCGTTGACGCTTTCGAAAAGCAGTCGGCGCGACTCGTCCCGGAAGGTGGCCGCGATCTGCTGCCAGGTTGCCGTGTACTGGGCCAGAACCGCGTCATGCTGGGCCGGCATGTTCAGTACCCACTGCCACGCGTCACCGTGCATATTGATCAGGACGTAAAAACCATCGGCCAAGGCCCAGTCGACCACCTCCTTGATCCTGGCCAGGAACATCGGGTCGAGGGTGTAGGCCGGAGCCGGGCCCTCGTGCTGGCCCCAGGTCACCGGGATCCGGATGCTCCTGAAGCCCTGCGCCTTCAGCCTGTGGAAGAACGCCCGGGTCACCCGCGGGTTGCCCCACGCCGTCTCGTCGGCGCCGATGGCCTCGAAGGTGTTGCCCAGATTCCAGCCCGGCTGCATGGCGGCGACCACGTCCAGCGCGGACGCCGACGCGGCGGATCCAGCGGACCGGGCAGCGGCCTGGGCGGCCGATGGGGTGGACAACGCCGCGACGGCGAGGGCCGCGGAGGATGTCATGGCCTGGCGGCGAGTAAAACCGGCTGAACTCGGCATAGAGCTCTCCATTGAGTCGAAAGGCCTGCCCTCATGTCGGCGGCGTCAACCCAAAGTCGAAGCGCTTCGACACGTTGCGGGAGCGTAGCGCAGCCTGGCGACGGAGAGAATGGGCTGATCCGCATGGAAACGGCATCGAGTCCGAAAGGCCTTGCGTCGAAGCGCTTCCCCAATGGTCGTCAGACGCGGTGTCGCGCAGGCTCGTCGGGGTTCCCTGCTCATCTGACGCTGACGCCGACGGGATCGGCGGTCGCCCGGCGGAGGTGGCTCTCGTCGAACGCGGCATCCCTTTCGGCAACCGTTCCCCGAGGCCGGGTGGCACCATCATCCACTCCGATCACGGAGTGCGGTTCGGGTCCTGGGCGTTCACCCAGCGCGCGAGGGCCTCCGGGCTGCTGTCTTCGATGGGCTCCATCGGGGACTGTGTGGACAACGCGATGATGGAGGCCTTCTGGGCCCGGGTCCAGGTCGAACTACTCAACCGCGGACGGTGGCGGACCCGCCTTGCGATGTCCACCGCGCTCTTCGAGTACCTGGAAATCTTCCACAACCGACAGCGCAGGCACTCCGCGCTGGGCATGCTCTGCCCGGTGGAGCCCGTCGGCAGTGCCCGGACTGGGGGTTGGGCTGGGAGAGGGCGTGGAGCAGCTCTCAATTGTGCGCGGTCAGTTGGTCAACGGCGCGCACGAGGTGCTCGACGTCGGCGCAGCTGGGCCAGTTCGGTGGCGTACTTGGCTCGGAGCTCCTTCAGTTTGACGATGTGCTTGCGCAGGGGGATCTCGGAGTCCGGCGCCTGCCCGCGCGCCCTGACCCAGGCGTAGAAGTCGGAGGGCCAGACCCGGCGCGAAATCGTTCGTTGCCTCCAACGCTATGAGGGCCGGGAGGTCTTCCACCTGGTCGGACGGCGCGGGCAGCGGTCACCACTGGATCGTCCCTGGGACCGACGGCGGCGCCTCCCGTGCCGTGACCGTCTCGCGTGCCGACGCCCGGACGTCGGGGTGTGCGTGCCGGCGCAGGGTGCGGAGCCGGCCTCGCCACGGCTCCGTCCACCGAGAGCGGGTACCGCCGGAGACGGTGAGCCTGATGGCGAACAGTCCCTGGGCCAGGCCCGGTTCCGCACCCAGTGTGCGGGCGGACTCCCACCACGCGTCTGGCGCGGGGCCGCTGATCGCGCTGAGCCGCGAGCTGAGCCCTTCGGCGATGTCCCGGGCGAGCAGCGGACGTCCTTCGCAGTCGGCAGCCAATCGGCGCAGGCCCGACGACAGCGCGGTGGCGTCCTTGTCCAGTTCGAGGGCGTACAGCCGGAGTTCGGCGACGGGGCGCGCGAAATCCTCGCGCCCGGCGGCGGTGTCGGCGGCGCGCAGCAGCACGTCCGCCGTCGGCCGGCCCCCGCCCCGGTAGCGATGGTGGAGCAGGAGGTGGTGCAGCAGGCTCGCGGCCCGCTGCCGGGCCGGCCGGTCGCGTTCGGGCTCGGCGTCGGGCTGGTCCGCGTCTCCTGTGGCTTCCAGCATCGCCCGCAGGGCCCGAAGGTACGGGCCGTCGTCATCCGCCGCGAGCTCCACCAGCTCCTGCCCGGCCATCGCCCACATCGCCCGATCGGCAAGGTCCGTGGCGGCGGCCACCAGCATCTCGGCGATCTCCGGCTGCCACGGTGCCCATTCCGCCAGTGGTGGGAACAGCGCCGCAGCCGTTTCCGGTTCGAGCGGCTGGCAGGCGAGCAGCAGCAGCCGTGCGTACCTGGCCCGATGCTCCTCGTCCACCTCGGCCACGGCCGCCCGTGCCAGCTCCTGGCGGAGCTCCGTGCGTCCCTGCGCGGCCGACTCCAGCATGGGCCAACTGGCCGGCTCCGCCAGCATCCCCTGGGCAAACGCGACGCACACCGACTGCACGTCGTGGTGCTGCCCGGGCAGCTCGAACGCTTCCCGCAGCAGCGGCGCCGCCTGCGCCGGGGGCAGCATCGTCGCCGCGAGGCGCACCGCCTCCTTGCGACTGGTGACCTTCACCGTCCGCGGGTCCTTCGGCGTGAGCAGCCTGCGGAGCTCCGTGGCGAGCCGCGACGGCGCGACGTACTGCGCGGCCCGCGTCGCCGCGTAGACCGCGACCCGGGCGCGGTCGCCGCCCGCGTGCTCCAGCAGCAGCGGCAGCACCTCGTCGGGGCGGTCGGTCCACGGCAGTGCGCCGAGGGCCGCCTCCGCCAGCGGGACGTTCGACGATCCCGTGTAGCGGCGGACGACTTCCAGGCCCGCCTCCGGGATCACTGCCGCCGCCGAGAGAGCCTGGACGCGCACATGCACCGGCTGCCCCGCGTCGCCCGCCGTGCGCGCGAGCAGCTCCGCCGCCGCCCGCTGCTGGCGCGGCACCCAGCGGTGGGCCCGGTAGGTGGGTGGCGTCCAGTGGCTGCGGGCGGTCAGGAAGCGGCCGTATGGTGGGGTGTCCGCCAGCACCGGGTCGAGCAGGTCCGTACGCCGCCCCGTCAGGACTCTCAGAACGGACGGCAGGACGGCGGCGGACGGCTCCAGCCGCACGATCCGCTCCACCCGCTCGTCGCGCCCCTTCGGCTGCTCCAGCCAGAGGTCGACGGCGGTGCGGACGGACGCGTCGTTTCCGAACTGGACGGCCTGCCACAGGTACTCCTGGAGTTCGGCCATCCCCCACGCGCGCCGCCCGAGTGCTCGTACGAGTGCGAAGACGAGCGAGTAGTCGGCCTTGTCGGTGGCGGCCTCCAGCCACGGCCGTAGCGCCGCCAGCACCTCGTACTCCTGGCCGCGCCGCAGAACGATGTCGAGGCGGCCGACGTTCACGCCGCCGGTGTGGCCGGACAGCCGGGTGAGGGTGTCGAGGGCCCAGCCGATGAGCCGCGTGCCACCCGTGACGGCGTGCTCGCGCAGTACGGACAGGGCGAGCGTGCTGAGCGCGTGACGGGTGCTCCAGGAGGAGTCGCGGGCTTCGACGGCGTCGAGGGCGATTCGTCCGAGGTCCTCGGCGGCGTCCTCCGCGAACAGCGAAGGGCGCACCTCTGCCAGTGCGGAGAGGGCGGCGCTGCGGACCGGGTCCTGCTCATTGCGCAGCCGCAGCAGCGCACGCAGCAACCGGCTCACTTCCTGTGGGTCGCGGGAGCGTGCTGCGTTGCGGACGAGCAGTGGGTACGCCGTGGCGCGGTCGTCCGCGGCGGAGCGGCGGACGGCGGTGAGGAGGTCGTCACGGACCTCGTCCGGCGGCAGATAGGCGGCTGCCGTCAGTATCTGCGTCCAGTGCGCGCCCCTGCCGCGGGCCAGCGTCGCTGTCCGCCGAGCCTCGGCAGTGCGCCGTTCGTACGGCAGTACGTCGAGCAGGGCGGGGCTGAGGTCCGCGTGGGCGAGGTCCTTGCCCTCCATCGCCGCGTCGAACAGGGCGCCGCGGCGGGAGGGCGGCAGGCAGGCCAACAGCCGGGCGAGAGCGGCTGCGTTGTCGTTCCAGGCGCGGGCGAGGTCGGTGAGTTCCGCCGGGGCGTGGCGGACGAGGCGGCGCAGCACGGCGGGTTCGAGGTGGCCGCTGTTCAGCCGGGACCGCAGTTTCGGGCGTAGCAGCAGCCGCACCGTGCGGCCGGGATCCGCCTCGACCAGGAGGTGCAGCTTGCGGTCCACGGGCATCGGCAGCGTCTCGTAGCGCTCGACCACAGCCAGTACGCCGAGCGGATCCCGTTCGGCGAGGAGCGCGAGCGCGTCCGCGTGGGACGCCAGCCAGCCGTCCCGTACGACGGCGGGGAGGGTGTCGAGCTGCCGCTCCATCTCGGCGAGCAGCAGAGCGGGATGGCGGGCGGCGAGCAGCCGGTAGGAGCTCAGTCCGCGGAACAGGCGGGGCAGCAGCCGGGCGGCGGTCTTCGCCGTGCAGGCGGTGAGCAGTTCCGCGGCGGCCTCGGCGCCCCATCGCCGGTACGTCGGCTCGACCAGCGCCTCGGCGAGGTCCGTACGCCCCGCCACGGCGATGGCGTGCACGAGCTGCTGCCGTACGGCGGCGGGTGCGTCCTCGATGGCCTCGATCACGGTGGCGTCCGTGAGCCGCCCCTGCCGCAGCGCCCTGATCGCGGGGGCGCGGACGAGGCGGTCGGGGTCCGCGAGGCAGCCCTCCAGATACGCGTCGTGGCGCCCCATGTCCGCCACGGTGGCGGCGAGCCGCCGCCCGTGGACGCCGTGGGCGGCGAGCCCCGTCACAAGCTCGTCGACCGCCCCCATTGCCGCGGCGCGCCGGGCAGCGGAGGCCAGCTCACGCATGCGGTGCGGGTAGGAGAGCCGGTCGACGGCTGTGAGCAGGTGTTCGGCACGCTGGGACATGAGGGCGATTCTGCCTGGCGGGCGGGGATGGCGCCCTCGGATTTCGGCGGGGCGGGGGTCGTGGTGCGGCAGGCTGTGTGGCTGTCTGTGCGGGCTGTGTGGCGGTCTATGCAGGGGCTCGGTCAGCAACTCCGCCAGCCGGTCGTGTGCCAACGTGCGGCTTTCCGGGGACGGATGTCGTCGTGGCGGGCGCCAGACAGTCCGCGCAGGAGATCGCGGCGCTGCTGTGCGAAGCTGGCGTCAAGGTCCGACTGCACACCTGTGCAAGAGAGTTGGTGTTGAGAGGCGGTCCCGCCCCGCCGCACTGGCAGCCGGACGCACCGCTGGGCCGCTCCTGGGCGCTGTCGCAAGTCACCGGCCCCGCCTCACGACAGCCTCTATGAGCGGGGTCCTGGCTGTAGCTGTCCGACCGAGTGGAAGACCTTCCGGGCCGCGTAGCGCTTGAGGCAAGGGAGGATTTCGCGACGGGACTTGTCCTCCGTGACCGGCGCTCGTAATAGTCCGGAGCGCGTGGGGTCGACGGCCCCGCACGAGCGATCACCATCACCATCCGCGGAACATCCCCGCGGGGCCGCAGCGGCTGATCAAAACTACGGTCGACGTGCACGGGCACCTTCCCCCTGGGACCACCGCGAGACGATCCGGCGACCAACTGATCGGCCCGCCTCCACGTCCACGTCAGACGAGAAGTCGCATCCGGGAGACGCAACTCGCCCACAGATGCCAGCGCTGACTCCCATCGTCACCGGGCGGTCGCTCACCGAGGCTCACCCATGCCGGGCGGGAGCGGAAGCGGTTCAAAGCGACAGCTCGGTCGTGGAATCGGGAACGGGACATCCGAGAGACCATGACATCGCCGGGCAAGAAGGGCACTATGGTCGTGTCCCCGGCATGCTGTGGCTCGCCGGCATCGTGGTCGTACTGGGGCTGAGTTCCCTCGTGAGGGCGCAGGGCATGCTCGGCGGCCGGATCCTCTTCGCCCACCTGCTGGTCGTGGCGGTCGTGGTTCTGCTGCTGCGTCTCAGCCTCAGGGAGTCGGCCGAATGGACGGCCGCGGGCAGGGCCGCCGACGCGCGTCCCACAGCGGTCTCGGAAACCGCCGAGTTCAGCGGCGTCAGTGATCTCTTCCGGGCACCGACCGTCTACGCCCTGCTCGCCACCGGCCTCTACTACGCGACCTGGAACCTCGGTGCGAACACCCTCGGCCAGTTCGGCACCTTCATGTGGACCGCGCTCGCCAAGGGAGAGGTCGCTCAGTTCTCTCAGTTGACCCTTCTCGGACTACCGACAGGCTTCCTCGCCGGCCTGGTGTTCATGCGGGTCGTCGAGCGGCCCGCCAGGCATGCCTGGTTCGCCGCCGGCACCGCCCTCCTCGTCATCGCCTGGGCGCTACCCGCGATGCTCGGCCCCAGCAAGTTCACGCTGGTCGCTGTCATGCTCATCTCTGGCCTCGGCAACTCCTTCGCCGGCGAGTCCATCTACAAGGTCTGGTCGCAGGAACTGTTCCCCACCCTGCTGCGGGCCACCGCCCAGGGCGTGACGATGGCTTTCACCCGAGCCGTCGCCGGACTGGCCGCGCTGGGCACGCCGGCCTTCGCCCTGGGCCACACCCGGCTGTTCTTCGGCCTTCTTTTCGCCCTGATGCTGGTCGCAGCCCTCATCGGCCTGGCCTGGGTGCCGCGCCTGGCCAAGGTTCTGTCGACCGATGAGGCGATGGCACCGACCGCGCCCGCACTCGCCACACCCCGGAAGACGGCCGCGTGATCCACCACCCGCCATTACCAGGCGGCCCTGCCGCTTCCAGCGGTCGAAGTCGTTCAGCGTCTGGAACTGCACGACGTCCGGGACAAGGGCGTCGGTGGCGAACTGGTTGTCGACACGCACGTCGTGGTCCTTGCTGTAGTCGACGATCAGTGTCAGGTCGATGTCCGGGAAGCGGTCCCTGAAGGCGGCCTTGGTGCCGTCCCGCTGCGTCGGCGTGTCACCCCCGGCGTAGACGACGAGCTTCCCGCCTTCCGCGAGAGCGGCTCGGTTGAGCTCGGCCGGCGACCTGGTCTCCTCACGTCCTGCCGAGCGCGCTGACGTGGGGGAGGAGGCCGGGAGCGAGAGGTGCCGAAGGCCGCCGTGCCGAGGGCGGCAGCGGCGCCGATGGTGAGGACACGTCGCCTGCTGGGGAATCTGGGCATGCGAGGGAACGTCTCTGCAGGGGGTGGCGTGAAGGCCCCGGCGCGCCACGAGCGGTGATCATTCTGGTACGGCCCGCGTCGATGTCGCGTCCTCCGCACGGAGCGATGAGGTCCAGAAGATGTGGAAGTGGTGTACAGCCAAACGGTTGAACGCCACTTCGCCGTCCAAGCATGGGCGGCCTAATCCGGAGGAGGTGCCGTGGTGCGGCGCGGCACCAGCGTGGGCGAGAGTTTGACTTGCACCGATGTCTTCTGACGATCGGCGATCCGTTCGAGGAGGAGGCGCGCCGCGTTCCCGCCGATGTCGTGCCCTGCCTGGTCGACGCTCGTCAGCGAGATGGGGCCGAAGGAGGCGAAGGTCGTGTTGTCGTAGCCGGCCACCGAGATGTCACCGGGAACGGACAGCCCGGCTTCGGCCACGCCCTCCAGTACCCCCATGGCGACGATGTCCGCACCGGCGAAGACGGCCGTGGGCCGTCGCGGCCGAACCAGCAGCTGCCTGGCACCCTCGTAGCCGCCCTGCTGGGTGTATGTGGTCGAGACGACATCGATCTCCTCCGCGAGGCCGACGGCCCGCATGGCGCGCCGATAGCCGTCCGCGCGCTGGGCGTTGGGCATCTCCGCGATGCGTGTCGGGTCGGTTTCGTGGTGCTCGATGTGGGCGATCCGGCTGTGGCCGAGCTCGACGAGGTGAGCGACGAGCATGGCCGCGCCTGCCACGTCGTCGTCCGTCACGGTGTCGTACACCGGGGAGTGCCCGTGCCGGCCGACGACCACGGTCGGAACGGCGGAGGCGATGCGTTCGAGATGGGCGCGCGGTGAGATGGGGGCGATCAGGATGAGCCCGTCCATCCCACGGTCGATCATGGCCTCTGTGACCCGCGCCTCCTCCTTCTCGCCGTTGCACCCCGGACCCAGGAATACCTGGTAGTCCGTGTCCGCGAGCCGCCCGGTGATCCCGTCGAGGATCTCGGGGAAGAAGGGGTTGCGGATGTCGGGCAGCATCACGCCGATGGTGTACGTCTGTCCGCGCAGGCCCCGAGCGCCCGCATGCGGCCGGTAGCCGAGCTCGTCGATTGCCCGGCGCACCTTCGCGCGCATCTCGGGGCTGGCGCCGTAGGCATTGCGCAGCACCTTGGACACAGCGGTCGTGGACACCTGGGCGTGACGCGCGACGTCGACGATCGTGACGCGGCGCTGTGGTGCTGGCGGCTCCATCCGGGCGCCCTCCGGTAGTGGGGAACGTTGCCGCAGAGTGTACGGACCAAGGCACGGATCAGTAGGGCGATGTCTCAGGTCGAGCTGCACTCATCGTCATAACAGAAGTGCAGCTTGCGCGGCATCTTGACGTCACGCAGGACGCTCTCTATGGTCTGGCAGCACCCTTTGGGAAACGTTACCCACAGACAGGGATCGGGTCTGCCGCCCCCGTACCCCGACCACATCACCACGTCATGACAGCCGACAGGCCGCCGTACGGCGTCAAGTAGACCGAAGCTTCGACAGCGCGTGTTGAATCGTTTCAAGGAAGAGGTCCGCCTGTGACCCTCGCCCCGCACGAGCAACTTCCGGACCACGACCGCATGACCCGCACGACGCCGGTGGCCAAGGGGCACCGTCCGCGCAACAACCCGCCCTGGTGGTTCGCGCTGCCCGCACTGCTGCTGTTCGCCTTCGTCGTCCTGGTGCCGAGCGTGCGCGGTGTGTACTACGCCTTCACCGACTGGAACGGCCTCGACCCCGCCTTCTCCTTCGTCGGCCTGGACAACTTCGCCGACATGTTCAGCGACGCCGACGCCAAGCAGGCCATCTGGCACACCCTGCTGATCGCCGTGTCGATCACGATCATCCAGAACGCGCTGGGCCTGGCGCTGGCTCTCGGAGTCAACGCGGCCATCAAGTCCCGCAACGTACTGCGGGTGTTCCTGTTCGCCCCGGCCGTGATCACCCCGATCGTGACCGCCTACCTGTGGCGGAACCTGCTCGGCCCGGACGGGGCCGTCAACAGCCTGCTGGGCGCCGTGGGACTGGATGGCTGGCAACAGGACTGGCTGGGCAGCCCGAGCCTCGCCCTGTGGTCCGTGGTCGCGGTCATCGTGTGGCAGTTCGCGGGCTACTCCATGGTCATTTTCCTGGCCGGCCTGCAGTCGGTGCCGAAGGAGATCCATGAGGCCGCGGCCATCGACGGAGCCGGACCCGCCCGGCGCTTCTGGTCGGTGACCCGACCGTTGCTGGCACCCGCGTTCACCGTCAACCTGATGCTGTCGATCATCGGCGGCATCAAACTCTTCGACCAGGTCTACGCGCTGACGGGCGGCGGGCCCGGGCATGCGACCGACACCATCTCGACGCTGATCTACAAAGACGCCTTCACGCTGGGCGAGTTCGGATACAGCATCGCCCTCGCGGTGGTTCTCACGATCATCGTCGCAGTCGTCTCCAGCGGTCAGTACCTGCTGCTGTCCCGCAACGAGAGGGCCGTGTCATGAACCGCTACCGTCCCCGCACGCTCGCCCTCGAACTGGCGATGATCGCCGCCGCGCTCTTCGTGGGTTTCCCCGTGTACGTCCTGGTCAACCTCGCGGTGCGGCCGACATCGGACACCTCCTCGCCCATCAGACCGACCTCCTCCCCGACCCTGGACAACTTCACCCAGGCATGGCAGCAGGGCGCGCTGGGCGGGGCGTTGGCCAACAGCCTGCTGGTGACGGTCTGCAGCGTCGCCGTCGTGCTCGCCGTTTCGTCGCTCGCCGCATATCCGCTGGCCCGCGTCACGGCACGCTGGTCGCGCGGCACGTATCTGCTGGTCCTGCTGGGCCTGATCCTGCCCTTCCAACTCGCCTCACTGCCGCTCTACCAGACCATGCGCGACATGGGGCTGCTCGGCACTCCTTGGGCCCTGGTCCTCTTCTACTCCGGTCTGCAGGTGCCGTTCACCGTCTTCCTCTACGTCGGTTTCCTGCGCGCCCTGCCCCGGGACTTCGAGGACGCCGCCCTGATCGACGGCTGCACCCCTCTGCAGGGCTTCCGGCACGTGGTGCTGCCGATGCTCAAGCCGGTCACCGTGACGGCCCTGGTGCTCAACACCGTCGCCGTCTGGAACGACTTCTTCACCCCGCTGCTGTACCTCAGCGGCAGCGCCCAGCAGACCATGCCGGTCGCGATCGCCGGCTTCGTCGGCCAGTACGTCACCGACTGGAACCTCATCTTCGCCGCGCTGGTGATCAGCATCCTGCCCGTCCTGCTCATCTACTTCCTGTTGCAGCGCAGCATCATCAACGGCTTCGCGGGAGGGCTGCGGGGATGACACACGACACCCGCCCGAGACCGACGGCCGTAGCCCCTTCCTCGAGGGAGACATCTTGACTTCCTCTCCCGCCTAAAGGCGGGGGGTTCCAGCGGTCGCCCGCTGGGGTTCCTGTTTCACCGACGACCGCCCCGTCCGGGAGGACTCCCGTTGAGGTCTTACACCGTCTCCACAGGCAGACACCGCCAGCCCGGCGGCCAGGATGTTGCGCGCCGCGTTCACGTCGCGGTCATGCACGGTGCCGCAGTCGCAGGTCCATTCGCGGAGGTTCAGCGGCAGTTTCCCGCGGACCGTGCCGCAGTTCCCGCACAGCTTGCTGCTGGGGAAGAAGCGGTCGATCACGACGAGTTCGCGCCCGTACCAGGCGCACTTGTACTCCAGCATGGAGCGCAGTTCCGTCCAGGCTGCGTCGGAGATGGCCCGCGCGAGCGTGCCGTTCTTCAGCAGGTTGCGGACACTCAGGTCCTCGATCACGACCGTTTGGTTCTCACGGACGAGTCGAGTCGACAGCTTGTGCAGGAAGTCGTGGCGCCGGTCGGCGATCCGCGCATGCACACGGGCGACCTTGCGGCGGGCTTTCTCGCGGTTCGCCGAGCCCTTCGCCTTGCGCGACAGCTCCCGCTGCGCTCGGGCCAGCCGCGCGCGATCCCGCCTCTCATGTTTCGGGTTGGCGATCTTCTCGCCGGTGGACAGTGTCACGAGGGAGGTGATCCCGGCATCCGGGCCGACGGCCGCTGTGGTGGCGGGGGCCGGGGCGATGGTGTCCTGGCACAGCAGGGACACGAACCAGCGCCCCGCCACGTCCCGGGACACGGTCACCGTCGTGGGCTCGGCACCTTCCGGCAGGGGACGCGACCAGCGGATGTCCAGGGGCTCCGTCATCTTGGCCAGAGTCAGATGTCCGTCGCGCCAGGTGAAGGCGCTGCGGGTGTACTCGGCCGACGCGCGCGACTTCTTCCGGGACTTGTAGCGCGGGTACTTCGCACGCTGGGCGAAGAAGTTCCCGAACGCCGTCTGCAGATGACGCAGCGCCTGCTGCAGCGGGACCGAGGACACCTCCGCCAGGAAGGCCAGGTCCTCGCTCTTCTTCCACTGCGTCAGCGCGGCCGAGGACTGCACGTCGGAGATGCGGCGCTGCTCGCCGTACCAGGCCCGGGTGCGCTCCTCCAGCGCCATGTTGCAGACGAGGCGGACGCAGCCGAACGTGCGCGACAGCTCAGCCGCCTGCACGCCGGTGGGGTAAAAGCGGTACTTGAACGCCCGCTTGACCTACTGCGTCACACCTCACACCGTATCAACCCGTATGCGAACGGCGGGTGTCGGCTGGACGGCGCACGGCGGTCCGCCCTGGCGGCGAACCCGCTTCCCCTGCCCTGCTCCGCAGGAGCTTCGTTTCTCCCCCGCAAGCGGGAGGTACCCCCACCCCGGCCTAAAGGCCGGGGTATCCACAAAGGACAGACCCGATGAAGACACGCACACCAGCGGTCCTGCTGGCCGCCGTGACAGCCACGGCACTCCTCGCCGCATGCAGCGGCGGAACCAAAGCGGGTGAGTCCGGCGGTGGTGGTTCCAAGACCCTGACGCTCGCCTCGGTCGACCAGGGCTCCATAGAGGACGTGGTCAAGGCGTTCGAGAAGGCCAACCCCGGTGTCAAGGTCCGCTACACCACCAGCGGCGCCGACCAGTACCAGCAGCAGATCCGCACCCAGCTCTCCTCCGGCACCGCACCCGATGTGATGTCCGTCTGGCCCGGCAACGGCAACCCGGCCGCCACGGTCGTCCTGGCCAAGCCCGGCTATCTGCGCGACCTCTCGGACCAGGCGTGGGCCGCCAAGATGCCCGACGCGATCAAGACCGTCGCCCAGTACGAGGGGAAGACGTACAACGCGATCTTCGGGCAGAACGGCATCGGCGCGGTCTACAACGAGCAGGCCATGGAGAAGGCGGGCCTCACCCCACCGGACACCTGGACGAAGCTGCTGGCCTTCTGCCGGGACGCGAAGGCCAAGGGCACTCCCGCCTTCGCCCTCGGCAACCAGGACAACTGGGTGACGCAACTGGCCCTGTACGCGATGGTCGCCACGACCGTCTACGGCGATGACCGCGACTTCGACAAGAAGATGCAGGCCGGTAAGGCCACCTTCGCGAAGTCGCAGTGGACCACCGCTCTGGACAAGTACATGACGATGGACAAGACCGGCTGCTTCCAGAAGAACCCGCTGGGCACGAACTACGAGGCAAGTCAGCAGCTCGCGGCAACCGGCAAGACGCTCGGCATCATCCAGGGCAACTGGGTGATCGCCCTGCTCAAGGGGAAGAACCCGCAGGGGACGTTCACCTTCAAGGCGCTGCCGGCCACTGACGACCCGTCGGCGACGCTCATTCCGGCTGCGGCGGGCGCCGGTTACGGAGTGAACGCCAAGACGAAGAACGAGGATCTTGCGCTGAAGTTCGTGAACTTCGTGATGTCGCCCGAGGGCATGACCCTGTTCGTCAAGAAGCAGGGCGGCCTGCCCGCACTCTCCGACACGGGCTATGCGGTCGACCCGTCCCTGACCGAACTCTCGACGTTCATCCAGGCGGACCGCACGGTGCCGTTCATGGACCAGCTGTGGCCCAACGCCAAGGTCCAGCAGACCATGCTCAGCGGGCTCCAGGAGATCTTCAGCGGCCAGTCCACGCCCGACAAGCTCCTCGGCGAGATGGACGCCGACTACAAAGCCGGAAGTTGAGCATCGCGCCGTCGGCCGCCCGCGGTGGCCGACGGCGTCTTCCGGCACGGCATCGAAACGTTCACATGGACGGAGGTTCTGGCATGCCCGAAATACCCAGCTTCGAGCTGAGCCGTAGACAGGTGGTCGGCACCATGGCCGTCTCCGCAGCAGGACTGGCCGGGCTCCCCGTGCAGGCGGCCCACGCCGATGAGGAGGGCGACCGACACGGAGCGCGGGTCACCGGCCTCGCCGTCGACGGTCGCGAAGATGGGCCTCTCGGTGTCGACGACCCTGCCCCGCGGCTGAGTTGGCGGGTTGTCGGCGCCGGTGCCGGGTGGACGCAGTCCGCCTACCAGGTCCGCGCGGCGCGCACGGAGAGGGATCTCGACCGGGGCCGGCTGCTGTGGGACAGCGGCAAGGTCCGCTCTTCGGCCCAGACCGATGTGGCCTGGCGAGGCCCCGCGCCGGCCTCGCGCGACCGGGTGGTCTGGCAGGTACGGGTCTGGAGCATCGACGGCGACACGACACCGTGGAGCCGGTCCGCCGCCTGGGAGATGGGGCTCCTCAAGCGCTCGGACTGGGGCGAGGCCCGCTGGATCGAGTACCCGGGCCGCGGCGTCGACCAGCCGCTGCCCGTGTTCGCCCGCGCCTTTCGCACCGGCGGAGGGGTCGCCAGGGCGAGGCTGTACCTGTCAGGCGTCGGACTGCACGTGGCCCGGCTCAACGACAGGCCGGTCACCGACGAGGTCCTCGCCCCTGGCAATTCCAACTACCAGCTCTCCACCGAGTACCGGGTCTACGACGTCACACGCCTCGTCCGCTCCGGCGACAACACCCTGGGCGTCGAACTGGGCCACGGCACGGCGCTGGTGACCCGTTCCGTCACGAATCCCGGCACCGGCCGCACCGCCCCGTACAGCTGGTGGCAGAGCCAGTTCAAGGGCAACGGCACCCTGACCGCGGCGGCCCAACCGGGCGCCACCACGGTCCAGGTGAGCAGCGTGGCCAACTACCACGTCGGCGGCACCGTCAACATCGACACCGGCGACGGCGGCAAGCGCCTGGAGTCGTGCACCATCACCGCGATCGGCAGCGCCGACATCAGCTTCCAACCCGGGCTCGGCTCGGCGCACGAGAGCGGGGTCACCGTCACCGCCTCCGGCAACTCCCTCGCGAGCACCGACCCGAGCGCGGGCGCCGCCGTCACGCCGCGTCTGATCGCCCGCCTGGAACTCACCAAGGCCGACGGGACGGTCCAGACCGTCGTCAGCGACGGCTCGTGGCGGACGGCCCTCGGCCCGACCACCACGGCCAACTGGTACTCCGGCTCCGACTACGACGCCCGCCGCGAGCAGCCCGCCTGGACCGCTCCCGGCGCGGACCTCGGCGCGACGGCCAAGCGGCGCGACGGCACGCCCATGGGCTGGACCGACGCCGGAATCGCCCCACCGCCCAACCTGACCACCGAACTGGTCTGGCGGGTGGCCGAACCGCTCAAGGTCGCCGACCGGCTCCGTCCGGTCGGCGTCACCCAGCCCCAACCTGGCGTCTGGGTCTTCGACTTCGGGCAGAACTTCGCCGGCTGGCCGCTGCTCCAGCTCGACGGCCCGCTCCCGGCCGGGGCGACCGTCAAGCTGCAGCCCGCCGAGTCGCTCAACGCCGACGGCACCGTCAACCAGGCGTCCATCATGGGCGGCGGCCCCGCCCGGGGCACCGCCGTGTTCGCCACCTACACGACGTACGGCGACGAGCGCGGCGAGCGCTGGCACCCACAGTTCCATTACTTCGGCATGCAGTGGCTCCAGGTGACCGGCCTGCCCGAGGGCTACGTACCGACCCCGGACACGGTGACCGGCCTGCAGATCCACGCGGACGTGCCGGAGGCCGGCTCCGTGCGCACCTCAGACGACCGGATCAACCGCATTCACCGCATGGCCCGTTACTCGATCATGAGCAACACCATGTCCACCTTCACGGACTGCCCCGGCCGCGAGAAGCTCGCCTACCCCGCCGATTACGTCCAGCCCTTCGGCTCCATCCACCGCACCTTCGGATACGCGGCCTACCTGCGCACCATGCAACGGCACTTGGCGGAGGGCCAGTCCAAGGCCGGCGACAACATCGGCAACGTGGCTCTCAAGGCCCCGGTCTACGACTGGGGCTACACCGGCCGGTTCGGCGACGAGATCAACTGGGGCAACGGCATCATCCTCGTGCCGTGGCTGGCGTACGAGACATACGGCGACACCCAGACGATGAGCCGCTACTACCCGCAGATGCAGGCCTTCCTGAACTACATCAGGACCAAGAAGGCCAGCACGGGAGCGGACGCCTACATCGTGAACGCCGCGCTGGCCGACTGGATCGCCAGCGAGAACACCTCGGGCCGCATCACCGGAACCTGGGGCTACCACCAGATCGCCGACCGCATGGCCCGGATGGCGGCGCTGATGGGGCGCGACGCCGACGCCTCCGAGTACCGCAACCTGGCCTCCAACATCAAGGACGCCTTCAACGACACCTTCTACCACCCGGAGCTCGGCCGCTACACCGCCGAGGGGAGCACCGGAGCGACCCAGGCCGCGCAGGCGCTCGCGCTCGACGAGGGCCTGGTACCCGACGGCGAACGCGGCAGGGTGCTCGACGCACTCGTCGAACTCGTCTACGCTCACCGGCCGTTCGGTGGAGGGCCGCACTTCAGCGGCGGCACCATCGGCCTCGCCCCGATCGTCCGAGCCCTGCACCAAGGCGGTCGCGACGATGTCCTGTGGGACGTCCTCCAGGAGGACACCCGTCCCAGCTACGGCTACTTGATGGCTCCCACAACCGCCAATCCGGGCGGCCTGACGACGGTTCCCGAGCAGTGGGACATGGGCAACTCCGAGAACCACATGATCCTGCTCCAGATCGAGGAGTGGTTCCACAGCGGCCTGGTCGGTATCCGCCGGGCGCCCGGCAGGGCCGGTTACCGCGAGCTCGTGATCGACCCTCGTCAGGTCGGCGGACTCACCCATGTCGAGGGCGGCTACCGCACTCCGCACGGGCTGGTGTCCGCGGAGTGGACCCGTAAGGACGGCAGGTTCCGGCTGGACGTCGAGATCCCGCCCAACACCACGGCGGAGGTCCGGGTGCCCACCGGCGGACGTCCGGCCCGAGTGGTTGGCGACGGCGCGGAGTTCCGTGGCGTGCGAGGCGACCGTGCCACCTACGCCGTGTCCTCGGGACGGTACACGTTCACGGCCCGCGAATCCGAGAGGAAGACGGTGTGAGCCATGAAGCGCACGCTCCAGACGGCGGCGACGACCGAACGGGAGTCCGACGTCGTACCGTGCTCGCCGCAACGGTCGGCGCCGTGTCGGTAGGGGCCGGCGCCATGGGAGGCGGAACGAGTGCGGCGGCGCAGGCGCCGCGTCACGCGGAGGGCGGCGCGGTGCTGGGGCTGACCGTGGAACACCGCACCGATCCGCTGGGTGTGGACGCCGCCCGGCCGCGTTTCGGCTGGCGCATGCGGTCCGTCGGCCGGGGGCGAAGCCAGGGCGCGTACCAGATCCTGGTCGCCGGCTCGCCGGACAAGCTCACCACAGCCCGTGCCGACGTCTGGAACAGCGGCCGCGTCAGCTCGTCCGACTCGGTGGCCGTCCGCTACACGGGCAAGGCCCTGCGGCCTTCAACCCGCTACCACTGGAGCGTCACCGTGTGGGACACCGAGGGCCGCCCGGTCGGCACCGCACCCCCCGCCTCCTTCGAGACCGGCCTGATGACCACCGACGGCGTCGCCGGATGGGACGGCGCACAGTGGATCGGGATGAAGGGAAAGCCCCCCGACTCGCCCGGCGCCCCCATGCTGCGGACCGAAGCAGCCCTGAGGAGCCGTTCCCGGGTCCGCGAGGCACGCCTGTACGTCTCCGCCCTCGGCGTCTACAACGCGTACGTCAACGGACGCCACGTCACCGTTCCGCAGGACGGCGGCAGCACGATCGAACTGCTGCCCCCGGGCTGGACCAACTACGACGTGCGCGTCAACTACATGGCCTACGACGTCACGGACCTGGTGACCCGGGAGCGAGCCGTCACACTCGCCGCCGTCCTCGGCAACGGCTGGTACAACAGCCGTGCCTCCGACGGCAGCACCTACTACTCCAGCGACGGCAACGCCCTGGCCCTCAAGGCCAAGTTGCTGATCCGGTACGCCGACGGCTCGTCGCAGACCGTCGTCACCGAGCCGGACGGAAGCTGGAAGGCCACGGATACCGGCCCCTACCGGGCCGACGACATCTACGACGGCCAGACCTTTGACGCCCGCAAGGAGCTGCCGGGCTGGACGGCGTCCGGCTTCGACGTCTCCGCCTGGTCGGACGTGACACGAGTCGCCGTGGAGGAGAAGTACCCGGACGTGCAGCTCCTCGCCTACCCAGGCGAGACCGCGCGTTTCATGCCCCGCTGGGACCGCCGACCGCAGTCGATCACCGTCGCCAGCGGCGTGACCGGACAAGACGGCAGCCCCAACGGCAGGGGTCGCATCGTCGTGGACCCGGCCCGGACGGTGACCGACCCCGTGAAGGCGGCCTCCGCCTCGGTCACGATCGGCACCGGTGAGACCGCCGTCTTCGACCTCGGCCAGAACATGGTCGGCGTGGCCCGCTACAGCCTGCGCGGACCGGCCGGAGCCAAGGTCGAGTTCCGGTTCGGCGAGATGCTCAACGACGACAGCGCCGGCGCGGACGGCCCCGAGGGCTCCGTCTACCGGGCCAACCTCCGCAGCGCCAAGGCCACCAGCACGTACATCCTCAAGGGCGACCGGCGCGGGGAGACTCATCAGGACTCCCTGACCTTCTACGGCTTCCGGTACGTGTCCGTCACCGCCACGCAGACCGTCACCATCACCGGCCTGACCGGAAAGGTCGCCACCTCCGCGATCCGCGAGACCGGCACCGTCACCACCAACGATCCCGACATCAACCAGTTGGCGAGCAACATCCGTTGGGGCCAGCGCGGCAACTACCTCTGGGTGCCCACCGACTGCCCCCAGCGCGACGAACGCCTCGGCTGGACCGGCGACACTCAGGTCTTCGCCACCACCGCCCTCTACAACGCGGACGCCGGTGCCTTCCTGAGCCACTTCCAGGACACCGTCGTCGACTCCGCCCTCATCTACGGCGCGGACAAAGCGCAGTTCACCGGGGTCGCACCCGGCGGACGGTACAACTTTCCCGGCGGGGGCAGCGGTTGGGCGGATGCCGGCGTCATCGTGCCGTGGACCGTGTGGCAGATGACCGGCGACGCGACCATCGTCGACGACAGCTGGCCGGCGATGACCCGCTACCTGGACTGGATCCAGGACCAGACCGGCGACACCTACGCCGGACAGGGCTCCCTCACCGGCGACTGGCTGGGGTTGCAGAAGACCAGCGCCCAGCTCATGAGCGATGTCTACTACGGCTATGTCGCCCGGTTGATGGCGCAGATGGCCCGCGCGACCGGCCGGACGGCGGAAAGAGAAGCGTACGAGCGGCTCTTCGGGCGCATCAGACAGGCATTCATCACCAAGTACCTGAGCACCGAGGGCGGCGGGGCCACGGTCAAGTCCAGCCTGGGCGACGCCTCCCCGATCGAACCGGGTTCCGACCCCAACCAGAAGACGGAGGACAACAGTCAGACAGCACTGCTGTGGGTCCTCAAGCTCGGGTTCTACGAGACCGAGGCTCAACGCCGCGCGCTGGTAGGGCACTTGGCGGACAACATCGGCAATGACGCGGCCTACAAGGCGGCGCACCCGAACAGCAGCCGGGTCCGGTACGCCGAGAACACCCTGTCCGTCGGCTTCCTCGGCGTGAACGTCCTCGCGCCCGTACTCACCGACGAGGGCCGCCCGGATCTGGCGTACCAGCTGTTGCACCAGGATGCGATGCCGTCCTGGCTCTTTTCCGTCAAGAACGGTGCCACCACCGTCTGGGAGCGCTGGAACTCCTACGCCGAGGACGTCGGCTTCGGCCCGGTCGGTATGAACTCGTTCAACCACTACGCCTATGGCGCGATCATGGAGTGGATGTACGCCTACATGGCCGGCATCGCTCGCGACCCGGACAGCCCCGGCTTCAAGCGCTTCCTGCTCCAACCCCACATCGACCCGACCGGCCGGATCACCCAGGTGTCGGGCTTGTACGAGTCGCCGTACGGCGTGATCAAGAGCGAATGGAAGCTGGAGGACGGCGGCAGGGAGCTTGTGTACGACGTGGACGTGCCCGCGAACAGCGAGGCCGTACTGCGACTTCCGGCGGCGTCGGCCGAGTCCGTCCGCGAGGGACGGACACCGCTGGCACGAGCGGAGGGCGTGCGCTTCATGGACCACACCGACGGCGAGTACGTCTGTCGGCTGACGTCCGGTCGGTACCACATCACCACCACGCTCCGGTGAAGGGCTGCCCCTGAGAGGGCGTCAAGTCCCCTCCCGCCACGTGTGAGACGAGGTCCAGCGCCACGAGGTGAAAGGGAGCAAGACACGTTTACGGAAGTCCGGAGCGCAATCGCTGCGCTCTTTGAAGAGGGAGGTCTGATGGTCGACTCGGAAATGAACCGCAGAGCGATGATCGGCAGTTCGCTGTCCATCATGGCCGCGATGAGCATGCCCTTCCCAGCACATGCGCGGTCCGCCGGGAGCACGGTCGTGGCACCGACCCGCTACGGCAGGGTCCGCGGGAAGCATGAGGACGGCATCGCCAAGTTCCTCGGCGTGCCCTACGCCACGCCACCGCTCGGCGAACTCCGGTTCAAAGCTCCGAAGCCGCCCACGAGGTGGTCCGGCGTACGCGAAGCGGTGAGCTTCCCCAACCCGGCATTCCAGGTGGCGGGCGGCGAGATGGGGCCAGGCGGCAACGGCCGGATGCCGGCTCCCTCCGAAGACTGCCTCTACCTCAACATCTGGACCCCGGCCGCCGACCGCAGGCGACGGCCGGTGATGTTCTACAACCACGGCGGCGGCTACATGATCGGTTCCGGCTCAGCCACCGGGCAGGACGGGACCCATCTGGCGCAGCTCTATGACGTGGTGGTGGTCGAGTCCAATCACCGGCTTGGGTTGCTGGGCTACCTGTTCCTGGGCGATCTCGCCGACGGTGACTACGCGGCCAACCAGGGAATGCTGGACATTCTCGCCGCGCTGCGCTGGACCAGGGAGAACATCGAGAACTTCGGCGGCGACCCCGACAACATCATGGTCTGGGGTGAGAGTGGCGGCGGGGCCAAGACCGCGGCCGTCCACACCATGCCGGCCGCCTCGCGGCTGTTCCACAAGGCCTCGATCGAAAGCGCCGCGCCACTGCGCTTCCCCACCCGCTACGGTGCCACCGCCCGGGCCAGACGCACGCTGGAGTTACTGGGACTGACCACGGCGGACATTCCCCGGCTCCACGACATCCCGGCCGCGAGACTACTGGAGATCCAGCAGTCCGAAGCCGCGAACGGCGCTCCGCCGTGGGGCGACCCCGGCCCGCTCCCCGGCTTCGGCGCCTTCGTCGACGGCACCGTCATCCCGCGCCACCCCTTCGCCGACGGCCCCGCGCCCTTCTCGGCCGACAAGCCGCTGATGTGCGGAACCTGCCGCGACGAAACGGTGTTCTTCAGTCTTTTCGGGCCGCCCGACATCTTCAGCATCGATGAGGCCGGACTGCGCAGCAGGCTCAGTGGCACCTATCAGGGCGCCGAGCTCGACGAGATCATCCGGACCTTCCGGGTGTCGCGGCCCGGCGCGACGCCGGCACAGCTCTACTTCGCGATCACCACCTCGCCCATCTGGCGCGACGCAATCAAGATCGCGGAGGTAAAAAGGGCGCAGCACGCCGCGCCCGTGTTCATGTATCAGCTCGCCTACCCCAGCCCGACCCTGGTGCCCGGCACCGATTTCCCCATCGGCTCACCGCACGCGTCGGACATCAACCTCAAGTTCGCCAACACCGACAAGAATCTCGACTACATCCTCAACAAGGATCAGTCGCCGGGGCGGCTGGCAACCGCACAACACATGAGCGAACTGTGGGCCGGCTTCGCTCACACGGGCCGCCCCACGGCGGCGGGCGTGCCGAGATGGCCCGCCTACACCCTGACCGACCGTGCCACGATGTGGCTCGACGCCAGGTGCCGGGTCGTCAACGACCCGGACCGGAGCGAAAGACTGTTCTGGGAGAACCAGGCCTGAGCTCGGCGTCCGGCGTCGCCGGTCACTCGGCCTGCTGAGCTCCCTGGAAACCCGGGGGCGCGTAACACGGCCGT
Source organism: Streptomyces sp. NPDC050759 (assembly GCF_044456945.1). Lineage (NCBI taxonomy): Bacteria > Bacillati > Actinomycetota > Actinomycetes > Kitasatosporales > Streptomycetaceae > Streptomyces > Streptomyces sp. NPDC050759. The sequence continues at coordinate 742,251 of NZ_JBITGI010000003.1, forward strand.
TCTTCAACATGATCCAGCGCGGGACCCCGGGCGTTCACGCCCGGGAGGAAGCGCTTCTTGACACTGCTCTGACCCGCACGGGTCTGCGCTCACCGGCGTCCCACTCGGCTGACCGCTGCCCGGCACCATGGTCGGAGCTGGTCGCGTCGGTTGCCGACCGCTCCCGGGAGGGGAGAGGGGCACGCCGTCGGACAGATGACACTCAGGGCGCGCCGACCAGCTACATGGGACGATCGGCTCGGTGGATGGTGGCTTCGGCACGCGAGGAGACCGCAGTGCGCGTTCCAGTCATCGGTGATCGACGCATCCCTGCCGGGTACCTCGACACCGAGGCAACGGTGTGCGGCCCATGCCTCGGGACGGGGCGCGGCGTTGACTGATCGGAAACCCGAGGGTTCCGGCGCGGCGAGGACACTGCGTTCGGCGCGGTTCGTCGCCGCGGGCAGCGTCGTCCGGCCGGCGCGCCGCGGTGGTCCATGTCCGCGGCCCGGGGCGGGTGTGAGCTGTGGGGCGTGAATTGTTGCTCGGTGTCGACGCGGGACACACCGTGACCAAGGCCGTGCTGTTCGACGCCACCGGCCGAGCGGTGGCGCGGGGCAGCGGCACTCTGCCGCTGGAAACCCCTCGGCCTCACTGGGTCGAGCGGGACATGGACGAGGTGTGGCGGACGGCGTTCCAGGCCATCGCCGCCTGTCTCGCCGAAGCGGGACCGGACGCGGGGCGGGCCGTCGCCGCGGTGGGACTGGCCGGGCACGGCGACGGCCTGTACGCCGTCGACGAGCGGGGTCGGCCGGCCCGGGCCGGGATCGTGGCAATGGACACGCGCGCGGAACCGGTGCTGGAGGAGTGGCGGGGCACTCCGGTCTGGTCCCGCGCCCTTGAGCTGTCGGGCACGGTGCCCTTCGCGGGTTCCCCGGCCGCCCTGCTGGCCTGGCTCGCCCGCCACGAGCCGGGAGTGCTTCGGCAGGCCCGTTGGATGCTGTCCTGCAAGGACTGGCTGCGCCTGAGACTGACAGGCGCGGTGGCCACCGATCCCACGGACGCCAGTGCCTCCTTCACCGACATGCGGCGCGGCGGATACTCGCCGGAGCTGCTCGACCTGTACGGCCTCGGCGCGCTCGCCGGCCTGCTGCCGCCCGTGCTGCCCTGTGACGCGGTGAGCGGAACCGTCACCCCCGAGGCAGCGGCGCTCACCGGGCTCACCGCCGGCACGCCCGTCGTCACGGGCGCCCATGACGTCGATGCCGCCGCGCTCGGGATCGGCGGCACGACCCCGGGCGAACTCTCCCTGATCGCCGGGTCGTTCAGCATCAACCAGGTGGTCAGCGAGCGCCCGGTCGTCGATCCGCGCTGGCAGGTCCGTCACTTCGTCCGACCGGGCCAGTGGATGACCATGTCCACCTCACCCGCGTCGGTGGCGAACCTGGAGTGGTTCCTGAGGGTCACCGGCGCACCGACCGACCAGCGGTACGGCATCCACGAGGCGATCGGCCGAGAGGTCGAGGCGTGCCTGGACGGCCCGTCGCAGGTGTTGTTCCACCCGTTCGTCTACGGCTCTCCGCACCCGCATCCCGCGTCCGGGACGTTCCTCGGCCTTCGCGGTTGGCACGGCCGCGGCCACCTGCTGCGGGCCCTGATGGAGGGCGTGGTCCTCAATCACCGCTGGCACGTCGACGCGCTCTGCTCGAAGCTGCCGGTCACCGCGGCGGCGGCCCGGCTGACCGGCGGCGCCGCCCACAGCGCGGTGTGGAGCCAGATGTTCGCCGACGCCCTGCGGCGGCCGGTCGTGGTGACCGACGTGCAGGAGAGCGCCGCCCGGGGAGCGGCCCTGCTCGCCGCCACCGCCGTCGGAATGCTCGACGACGTGACGGACCTGCGCGCCACCCCCGCCGTACTCAGGCGCCACGAACCCCGCCCCGACCGGGTCGCCGTACTCGACGAGGCGTATGCGGTGTACCGGGAGGCGACGGAGGCTCTCGGCCCGGTCTGGGCCCGACTGGACGCGCCCGAGGCTCCGGAGTGAGTGCTGGACGGGCTGGCGACATGAGGGATCGACGGGCATCCAGGCGCTGCCGCTACAGGGGGGTCGGCGCGCCGTCGTAGCGGTACGGCGGCTGGGCTCCCGCGCGGGTGCAGGTGTCGGCCGCGATGTCCACGGCGTACGACAGCAACCGGGCAAGCTCGCCGCCGGCGAGGTGGTCGACGCCTTCGCGGCTGAGTCGGCCGGTGTGGTGCAGATGGGCGAGCACTCCGGCGGTGAAGGCATCGCCCGCTCCCACCGTGTCGACGACCCGGACAGCCGGGGCCGGCACATGGACGCGGGCGTCGCGGCCGATGGCCCAGGCGCCCTGGGAGCCGAACGTGATCAGGACGAGTCCCGCCCCTGACGCGAGCCAGCGTTCGGCCACCGCCTCGTACGACTCACCGGGGTGGAGCCAGGCCACGTCCTCGTCGCTCGCCTTCACCACGTCGGCGAGCGCCACCCACTCGGCGAATCGCCGGAGACAGGCGGCGCGGTCGGTGACCAGGCCCGGCCGCACGTTGGGGTCGAGAGAGACCAGCCGCCGGCCCGCCTCGCGGCGAATCAGTCCGTCGAGCGTGGAGGCCAGGGGGTCGAGCAGCAGACCCAGCGACCCGAGGTGCAGAGCCGTCCGCGCGGGCAGCGCGCCGCCGTCCGGGAGAGCAGTGAGGTGTTCAGGGAGCAGGCCGCGGTCGGCGGTGCCGTTCGCGTGGAAGGAGTAGGCGGCCGACCCGTCCTCGCGCAGCTGCACGGCGGCGAGAGTGGTGGGGTCGGACGCGGGCAGCACATGGGTGAGCCGGGTGCCGGATGCCGCGAGGTGTGCGCGCAGGAGATCGCCGAAGTGGTCGTCGGAGATGCGCGCGAGCAGTGCCGTGGGGACTCGGAGCCGGCCGAGACCGGCGGCGACGTTGAGGCAGGAGCCGCCCGGGCGTGGCTGGAAGGCCGTGGCGCCATCGGCCGTGCGGGCGGGAGTGAGGTCCACCAGCGGCTCTCCGGCGACGACGACGGCAGGGTGGTCTGCGAGTTCCGGTCTGGCGCTCATGTGGGTTCCTCGGGGACGGCGGCGGCAAGGTCGAGAGCTTGGGCTGGGCTGTCGAGCTGGACTGTTCGGTGGACTCCGGTAGCCCCGTGGAGACCGCTTGACGATAAGTCCGAAGAGATTTTCTCGCAAGATGTGTTAACAACGGCGCAGTCTCCTGATAATAATTCGGCCAACGAAACGCGCCCGACTCCCCAAGGACGCATCCCCACCCCCCGCTCGACCCGCCGCGCCTCAGTCGAGGTCCCGGCGAACCTGTACGAGAGGTCCCCCGTCACATGGCATCGACCAGATACGCCCTCATAGCCGGCGCCGCCGCCACCGCCCTGCTCGCCACCGCCTGCTCCGGAGCCGGAGCCGGCGGGTCCTCGGGCGGAGGGAAGAGCATCAACGTCCTGATGGTCGGCAACCCGCAGATGGAGGACATCGCGAAGCTGACCAAGAGCACCTTCACGAAGGACACCGGCATCAAGGTGAACTTCACGGTCCTTCCCGAGAACGAGCTGCGCGACAAGGTCACCCAGGACATCGCCACCCAGGCCGGCCAGTACGACGTCGCCACCATCGGCGCCTACGAGGTGCCCATCTGGGAGAAGAACGGCTGGCTGCACGACTTGGGCTCGTACGCCGACAAGGACAAGACCTTCGACAAGGCCGACCTGCTCAAGCCGATGGTCCAGTCGCTCACCGGCTCGGACGGCAAGCTCTACGCCCTTCCGTTCTACGGCGAGTCCTCGATGCTCATGTACAACAAGGACGTCATGAAGGCGAAGGGCGTCACCGTGCCCGAGCACCCGACCTGGCAGCAGATCGCCGACATCGCGGCCAAGGTCGACGGTGCCGAGCCGGGCATGAAGGGCATCTGCCTGCGCGGTCTGGCCGGCTGGGGCGAGCTGGGGGCTCCGCTGACGTCCATGGTCAACACCTTCGGCGGCACCTGGTTCACCAAGGACTGGAAGGCGCAGGTCAACAGCGGCGGCTTCAAGGAGGCCACGAAGTTCTACGTCGACCTGGTCCGAGAGCACGGTGAGGCCGGCGCCCCGCAGGCCGGGTTCACCGAGTGCCTGAACGCGCTGAGCCAGAAGAAGGTCGCCATGTGGTACGACGCGACCAGCGCGGCCGGCTCACTGGAGGACCCGAGCGCCAGCAAGATCGCCGGACATGTCGGCTACGCCTACGCGCCGACCGTCAAGACGGACAGCAGCGGTTGGCTGTGGGCCTGGTCGTGGGCCATGCCCAAGACCACGAAGAACGCCGACGCCGCCTCGAAGTTCATGCTGTGGGCCTCCAGCAAGAAGTACGAGAACCTCGTCGGCGAGAAGCTCGGCTGGGCGCGTGTCCCGGCCGGCAAGCGGGCCAGCACGTACGAGATCCCTCAGTACAAGAAGGCCGCCGCCTCCTTCGGTGACATCACCCTGAAGTCCATCGAGGGCGCCGACCCGGCGAACCCGGGTGTCCAGCCCCGGCCGACCGTGGGCATCCAGTACGTGGCCATCCCCGAGTTCCAGGACCTGGGCACCAAGGTCACCCAGGAGATCTCCGCCGCCATCGCCGGCAAGACCAGCGTGGACAAGGCGCTCGACGACGGCCAGAAGCTGGCCGAGGACGTCGCCAAGACCTACCAGAAGTGACCTTCAGCGCCCGGCCGGTCGCGTGCCGGCCGGGCGCCGCTCCCCGCGACCCCGGCCTTCACCGGCGGAGGAACCATCCATGACCACGCTCACCGCACCCCCCAAGACGGCACCACCACCCGTCCGTACCCGGAACTCCTCGAGCGCGGCGGCCAAGTGGAAGCGCCGCATCCCGCTGCTGCCCGCGCTGATCTTCACCATCGTCGTCACGCAGCTGCCCTTCGTGGCCACGTTGATCATCTCCACGTTCCAGTGGAACATCCTCAAGCCGGGGGAGAGGCACTTCGTCGGCCTCTCCAACTTCTCGTTCGTCTTCACCGACGAGCGGCTGCGCACGGCCGTGCTCAACACCGTCGTGCTCACCGCGTCCGTGGTGGTCATCAGCGTGATCCTCGGACTCGGGCTGGCGATGCTCCTCGACCGCCGCTTCGCCGGCCGCGGCCTTGCGCGCACGCTGCTCATCGCGCCCTTTCTCGTGATGCCGGTCGCGGCGGCGCTGCTGTGGAAGCACGCCATCTACAACCCCGACTACGGCCTGCTCAACGGCACCCTCAACGCCGTCTACCGGCTCTTCGGCGCGGACAACGGCCCCACGGTCGACTGGATCTCCTCCTACCCCATGCCGGCTGTCGTGGTGTCGCTGGTCTGGCAATGGACCCCGTTCATGATGCTGATCCTCCTGGCCGGCCTGCAGGCACAGCCAGGCGACGTGCTGGAGGCGGCCCGCATGGACGGCGCCTCCGCGCTGCAGACCTTCCGCCACATCACGCTGCCGCACCTGCGCCAGTACATCGAGCTGGGTGTCCTGCTCGGCACGATCTACGTAGTGCAGACCTTCGACGCGGTCTTCACCATCACCCAGGGCGGCCCCGGCTCCCAGACCACCAACCTGCCCTACGAGATCTACCTGACCATGTTCCGCAAGTACGAGTACGGCGAGGCAGCCGCCGCCGGTGTCATCGTCGTTCTCGGCGCGTTCGTCATCGCGACCTTCGCGCTGCGCACCATCGCGTCGCTGTTCCGCGAGGAGGCATCCCGATGACCACCGCTCACGCAGCAGTCGCCGCGCCCGGGGCGAGGCTCACAAAGCTCTTCCGCCGCAAGCAGGACCAGGGCGGTGAGCCCCGGCTTTCACCCCTGTGGACCTTCGTCGCCTGGCTGACCACCCTGGCGTTCTTCGCGCCGGTGGCCTGGATGGTCCTCACCTCCTTCCACCAGGAGGCCGACGCGGCCACCAATCCGCCCACCCCCTTCGCCGCCGTCACCTTTGACCAGTACAAACTCCTGTTCAGCCGGGACATCACCCCCTTCCTCCTCAACTCGGCCATGGCCAGCATTCTTTCGACGCTGCTCGTGCTCGCCCTGGCGGTGCCGGCGGCCTACGCGCTGTCCATCAAGCCGGTCGAGAAGTGGACCGACGTGATGTTCTTCTTCCTGTCCACCAAGTTCCTCCCGGCCATCGCGGCTCTCCTGCCGGTGTACCTGATCGTCAAGGACGCCGGGATGCTGGACAACGTGTGGACGCTGATCGTCCTCTACACCGCCATGAACCTGCCGATCGCGGTGTGGATGATGCGCTCCTTCCTCGCCGAAGTCCCCAAGGAGATCCTGGAGGCGGCCGAGGTCGACGGAGCCGGCCTGCTCACCGTGCTGTGGCGGGTCGTCGCACCCGTCGCCATGCCCGGACTCGCCGCCACCTCGCTGATCTGCTTCATCTTCAGCTGGAACGAGTTCATGTTCGCCGTGAACCTCACCGCGACGCAGGCATCCACCGCGCCCGTCTTCCTGGTCGGGTTCATCACCAACGAGGGCCTGTTCCTGGCCCGGCTGTGCGCGGCGGCCACCCTGGTCTCCCTGCCGGTCCTCATCGCCGGTTTCGCCGCCCAGGACAAGCTCGTCCGCGGCCTCTCCCTGGGAGCGGTGAAGTGAGGGCGGCCGTCATCACCCGGCCCGGCAGCGTCGAAATCGCCACCGTCGACGACCCCGCTCCCGGCCCGCGCGAGGTCGTCGTCGAGGTCGCGGCGACCGGACTGTGCGGCACCGACCTGCACATCCTCCAGGGGGAGTTCGCCCCGAAGCTGCCCATCATCCCCGGCCACGAGTTCGCCGGCGAGATCGTGGCCCGCGGCAGCGAGGTCACCGAACTCGCGCTCGGCGACCGGGTCGCCGTGGACCCGTCGCTGTACTGCTTCGAGTGCCACTACTGCCGCCGCGGCCACAACAACCTCTGCGAACGCTGGGCCGCCATCGGCGTCACCCACCCGGGCGCCGCCGCCGAGTACGCCGTGGCGCCCGCCGCCAACTGCGTACGACTGCCCGACCACGTGGACGTCCAGGACGCGGCCCTGATCGAGCCGCTGTCCTGCGCGGTGCGCGGCTACGACGTCCTGCGCAGCCGCCTCGCCTCCCGCGTGCTCGTCTACGGCGCCGGAACCATGGGCCTGATGATGCTCCAGCTCGCCAAGGCCACCGGCGCCGCGAGCGTCGACGTCGTCGACCTCAACGCCGAACGCCTGGCAACGGCATGGCAGTTGGGCTGCTCCGCCGGTGCCGCGTCCGCAGACGAGATCGACCCGCCGCATCACGGATGGGATCTGGTCGTCGACGCCACCGGCAACGCGAAAGCCATCCAGGACGCCCTCGGCCGGGTGGGCAAAGGCGGCACATACCTGCAGTTCGGGGTCGCCGACTACGCCGCCCGGGCCACCATCGAGCCGTACAGGATCTACAACCAGGAGATCACGATCACCGGCTCCATGGCCGTGCTGCACAGCTTCGAACGCGCCGCGGACCTCTTCGCCACCGGTGTCATCGACCCGCGCGTCTTCATCAGCGACCGCCTCCCGCTCGCGGCGTTCCCGGACGCCGTCGCCCGCTTCCAGGCAGGCATCGGCCGCAAGATCCAGATCCAGCCCGGCCTCGCCACCGCGTGAACGCCTGAACCGAACGGAATCCCCCCCATGACCGAGCAGATCCGCCGCGTCCTCGTCCGCTCCCTCGACGACATCACCCTCGAGGAGGTGCCCGCCCCCGTACCCGGGGACGACGAGCTCCTGCTGCGCACCACCGTCGTCGGCGTGTGCGGCTCCGACACCCATGCGGCGGCCGGCCACCACCCCTTCATCGACCTGCCCTACCGCCCCGGCCACGAGGCGGTCGGTGTCGTGGCAGTGGCAGGAAAGGGAGCTGAGGACTTCGCCCCCGGCGACCGGGTGATCATCGAGCCCAACCTCTACTGCGGCCGCTGCCCCCAGTGCCGCTCCGGCCGCTACAACATCTGCCAGGAACTGAAGGTGTTCGGCTGCCAGACACCCGGCGCCATGGCCGACCTGTTCACCATCCCGGCCGACCGAGTCCACCGGGTCCCCGACGGCATGACCGACATCGAGGCCGCACTCGTCGAACCCCTGGCCACCCCCGTGCACGCCGTGGCGAAGGCCGGCGATCTCACCGGACGGACGGTCGTCGTGCTCGGCGCCGGGCCCATCGGTCTCCTCGTCCTCGCCGCCGCCCGGCACGCGGGCGCCGCGAAGATCGCCGTCACCGACCTGCTGCCGGGCAAGCGGGACCGCGCCCTGCGTCTGGGAGCCGACACGGCCCTGCCCGCCGACGCCACCGACCTCGCCGGCCAGGCCCACGCGGCGCTCGGCGGACCGGCCGACGTGGTCTTCGACTGCGTGGCGCGCGAACAGTCCATCGCCCAGGCCACCGACCTGGTCACCAAGGGCGGCACGATCATCGTCGTCGGCGTCGGAGCCGCGGGGCCCACCCCGGTCCGCCTCGACCTGGTGCAGGACCGGGAGATCCGCATCGAGGGCACCCTGATGTACACCGGCGACGACTACCGCACCGCGATGTCCCTGATCGCGTCCGGCGCCGTCGACACCGCCGAGATCGTCACCGCCACCTACCCGCTTCAGGACGCCGCCAAGGCGTTCGCCGCGTCCGTCGACCCGGAGCAGGTCAAGGTACTGGTGACGGTGGACGGCCCCTAGCGGAGGGCCACGCGGGCGGAGACGCGGAGATGGACACAGACACCTACGTCGTACGGAGCAGCCGCCGCACGGGTGGCCCGAGGGCCGCGAGCCGGACGGGCCCCGCCCCGCACCGGCCCGTGTGGGAAACTGCGATACCGGAGCGAACGGGAAGGAGGGGCGCCGTGACCGCCCGAACGCGACTGTCACAGGCGGCCGTCGAGGAGCGGCGCCAGGCCGTCCTGCGGTATGTCGCCGACCACGGCGAGACCCGCATCGACGACCTCGCCCGGCACTTCGACGTCAGCCTGATGACCATGCACCGGGATCTCGACGACCTCACCGGGCGTCATCTGCTGCGCAAGGAACGCGGGCGGGCCGTCGCGTTCCCCGCCCTCACCATGGAGACCGCCACCCGCTTCCGTGAGAACAGCGCCCTCGCGGCCAAGAACGCGCTCTGCGCGGCCGCCGCAGGCCGGATCAGGCCGGGCAGCACGGTGCTCATGGAGGACTCGACCACCCTGTTCCCCCTGGTGCCGGCCCTGGCCGAGGTGGACCAGCTGCACGTCGTCACCAACTCCATCGGCCTCGCACAGCGCCTCGGATCCGCCGCCCCCGGGGCGAACGTCACCCTGCTGGGCGGCCACTACCGCGGCGACTTCAACTCCTGCACCGGGCCCACCGTCACCCGGGCCCTGTCCCGAATCCGGGCCGACCTCGCCCTGCTGTCCGCCACCGCCGTCCTGGAAGGACGCCTCTTCCACCCCCTGAACGACTACGTCGAGGTCAAGCTCGCCATGCTCGGCTCCGCCGAACAGGCGCTGCTCCTGGTGGACCACACGAAGTTCGGCAAGACCGCCACCTACGCGTACGGCACCGTGACCGACTACCACACCGTCATCACCGACACCGGAACCCCAGACACCGAACTCGCGGCCATACGCGACCTCGGAGTCCCCGTCGAGACGGTCGAACCCGAAGAGCCCTCCCTGTGATCCGCACCCTGTTCGAAACACCGAGTGCCTACCGCCCCAGCGATGCCGAGATGGCCGCGCCGGTGCCCCCGGTCCAGGCCGTCCTGTTCGACTTCAGCAACACCCTCTTCCAGATGATCGACCTGGAGACGTGGCTGCGCCGGGTCGGCTCCGCCGCCGGCCGTCTGGCTCTGCTGGACGAGCCCGGCGCGGTGGCCGGGATTTCCGACCAGTTGCGCGCCGCCTTCCGGCTGCCCTCCGTCGTAGCCCTACAGGAAGGCCGTGATCTCTCCTCCGCACAGCACCGCCGCGCCATGTGGGGATGGTGGGAGCAGGTGGACTTCCTGCGCGGCGCGGAGGAGGCGGCCTACCGGGAACTCACGGCCCCGGACGCCTGGGTTCCCTATCCCGACGCCGAACCGGTCCTGCGCGCCCTGCACCAGCGCGGACTGCGCGTCGGCATCGTCAGCGACTTCGCCTGGGACCTGCGCGTCCACCTCGTCCACCACGGGCTGGACGCCTTGATCGACACCTGCGTCATCTCGTACGAGCAGGGTCGCGAAAAGCCCGACCCGCAGCTGTTCCTCAAAGCCTGCGCCGACCTCGGCGCGGACCCCCGCGCCACCCTCATGGTCGGCGACAACCCGGTCCGCGACGGCGGCGCGGCCGCCTGCGGCCTGCGCACCTACATCCTGCCTGCGGAACACCGCACCGGTGAGCGCGGCCTGACGGATGTGCTGCGGCTCGTGGACTGACCGTGGTGATCCGCGGGCGTATGGGTACCCGCGCTGACGGATTGCTTGACGCCGTCGATGAAGGCATGGCGTATCTCCTCCTCGCGGCGGGCCCCCGAGCGGCGGGCGGCCTTGCAGCCCTCGGCGCGAGCGACCCCCACGTCGCGCACCAACCGAACCATGTGCGAAGGGGCGACCGGGAGGCGCCCTGCACGACTGGTACCTGGGATCCGACGACTGGGACTCCCCCCTCGGCGGCATCCAGATGCACGGCAAGTCCGACGCCGAGCAGATCCACGGCGAAGCGCCCCGCTGGGCCGGGGCCGTAGTCCCCGACATGCCCTTCGAGGTACTCGCCCACCAGGCGGTCGACTTCTGGCTGTGCGGAGACGACCTGCCCGTCGCCGAGAACCGCGTCACGCTCGACCGGGACGGCGGCATCCACCTGGCCCCGTGGCGGGGGAGACGCGAGCAGTAACGGCGACCCTTCCCGGTCACAGCACCAGCTCTGTGAGCCCTCTGCGTACCGACGACGCGGTCATGTCCCGCGCGGCTGACAGCACTGACCAAGAAGGGTACGGCTCCTTTCGAGGGAGCATGCTCCGTGACCGCGATGAAGTTGTCCTCAACTGCGCTGTCGGCGAGTAGGGCCGTTTTCGACCGTGCGGTGCAGCTCAGCGAGCACAACAAGTCCCTTGGCCTGAGGAAGGTTTACGCCACCCTCGCGAGGTCCGGGAGTAACTGGGGGAGGACCTGGTGACGCAGGAGGACGGCTCTGTCTCGGTGGCGCTGATCCAGGCCGAGTTCGACAAGCGGGGGTACGGGTGGGCGATCAGGACGCTGTCCTCTCTTGAGGAGGTGAACCGATCTCCTTCGCCACGTCCCACACACGTGCTCCGTCGTCGTAGCCCGCGGTGATGATCAGCGGTGGGCCCTGCGCCGGCCGGACCTGGCAGGCGGCGCGTACCCAGCCGTGGCCGCTGAGGAGGCCGGCGAGGCCCATGCCCAGGTCGCCGGCGCGCTCGCCGGTGGACGGGTCCCAGACGGCGGTGCCCGGTCCGTCACCGCCGGCGACGAGAAGCGTGCGGTCCCCGGCCTCCGCCTGGCACAGGGCGTACACGGGCCCGACTCCGGCGGTGAACGCCCGTGCCTCCTCCCGTGCCTCCAGGTCCCACAGCCGGACGACCCCGTCCCAGCCGGAGGAGGCGAGCAGGGCGCGGTCGCCGCCGGACACCTCGCACAGGGCCCACACGGCGCGTTTGTGCGCGGCGAGCTCCAGTGCCGCCTGCCCGGACTCGGCGTGCCACACGGTCACCGCGCCGTTGCCGTGCCCGGCCGCGAGCAGCGTCCGCCCGCCCGTACGCACCTGGCACAGGGAGAAGATCCACCCCCTCCGGGGACCGGTGTCGACCGTGCGCACCAGTCGGCCGTCGCGCGGGTCCCAGACGCGTATCGCGCCGTCCCGGCCCGCCGAGGCCAGCAGGTCGCGCCCCGAGACCCGCACCGTGCACAGCCCGTACACCCAGCCGCGGTGACCGGGGAGGGAGGCCACGAGCGCGCCCCGGTTCTCCAGATCCCAGAGCCGGACGACCCCGTCCCGGCCGCCGGACGCCAGCAGGGGCCTGCCGTCGACGTGGACCTCGCACAGCGTACGGATCCAGGTGCGCGAGTCCGTGAGGACCGCCGTGTCCTCGAGGGTGGCCGGGTCCGCGATCCGGATCACCTTGCGATGCCCGGAGTACGCCACGAGTCTTTGGCCGCCGACCGTGACCTCGCAGGCCGCCTCGAACGACGGCCTGAACTTGAACCGGCCGTCCGACCGCCGGACCACCCATACGACGATCAGGACGATCAGCAGGACGACCCCTGCCACTGTGCCGACGATCAACATCCGCCCTCCCCGAAATCCTGGAGCCTTCCTGATGCGGCAACGGCCGCGGCCCCTGGAGGACTTGATTTTTCCGTGTGCGTCGGGCCGGGACGATCGTGCTGTTACGTAGATCGGTTACGTAGTTTCCGCATCCGTTCGTCCGACCCGTCTCACCCGGACGAGGTTGCCCGTCCCACGTGGATCGACGCTCACCTGCTCGGGTCGACGGCTCGCCGTCGACGCGGTGTGAGATCGAAGACACGAACTCACAGGTTGTCAGTGGCGTACGACAAGATGTACGGGGGCACCAACTGTCGCGGGGGCGTGAGGGCATGACGACGGAACGGACACCGCTGGTCGGCAGAGAGGCGGAACTCGCGCGGCTGGACCGGCTGTTGGCGGATCTGGTGGGGGACGTGTCCGGCCGCCCGGCGGTGCTGGACATCGGCGGTGAGGCGGGCATCGGCAAGAGCAGGCTGGTTCACGAACTGTGCCTGGCCGCGACACGGCGCGGGGCGGCGGTGCTGCGCGGCCGGGCGACGGAGTACGAACACCACATCCCGTTCCAGCCGTTCACCGACGCCTTCTCCGACCTTGACCCGGAAGTCGTGGAGTCCTTCCCGGCGGCCTCCGAGGTCGCCCCGGTGCTCAGCGGCGCTCCCCGCAGCACCGACCGCTTCCACCTGCACCGGGCCACCGCCGCCCTGTTGACCCACGCCGCGGCGTCTGGGCTGGTCGTGGTCCTGGACGACATGCACTGGGCGGACGCCGCGTCGCTGGAACTCCTCGACCATCTCGTACGGCACCCCGTGCGCGCCCGCGTCCTGCTGGTCCTCGCCCGCCGTGACCGGCAGAGCCCCGCGGCACTCGCCGCGACCCTCACCCGCGGCACGGAGACCGGCACGGTACGGCGGACGGTCCTCGGCCCGCTCGGCGAGCGGGAGTGCATCGAACTGCTCACCCCCGACCTGGCACGCGACCAGGCCGTACGGCTCTTCACGGCGAGTGAGGGCAACCCGCTGTACCTGCTGACCCTGCTCCAGGCGCACCGCGAGGGCGCGTCGGTGAACCGGCTGTCCACGACCGGCCTCGGGGCGCTGCTGCTCGACGAGCTGACCCCGCTGACGCCGTCGCAGGGCCGGCTCGTCCAAGTGGTGGCAGCCCTGGGCGACCACGCCACGCCCGCGCTGCTCGGCCCGGTGACCGGCCAGGAGCCGGGGCAACTGACCGAGGACCTCGCCGTACTGACCCGGCGCGACCTGCTGCGCACCGGCACGCACGGGCGGATCGCACTGCGCCACCCCGTGCTGCGCAGCCTCGTCCGCGACGGCACCGACCCCTGGCTGCGCACGGAGACCCACCGGCTCGCCGGCGCCGAACTCGCCCGGACAGGCGCCCCACTGGCCGAGCGGGCGCACCACGCCGAGCAGTCGCTGTCCGGCTGGGACCCGCAGGCGGCGGCGGTGCTGGACGAGGCCGCCGAACAGGCCGCGCAGACGGCACCCGCGAGCAGCGCGCACTGGCTCGAGGTGGTGCTGCGGCAGCTGCCGCACACGCCGGAACACGCGGGCAGACGGCGCGAGTTGATGCTGCGGCGGGCCCGGGCGCTGGGCGTCGGCGGCCGGCTCCGGGAGAGCCGGGACCTGTTGCACCAGGTGATCGCCCTGCCCGACCCGGGCGACGGGACGGGGTCGCGGGCGTCCGCTGTCGTGCTGTGCGCCGTCATGGAGCGCCATCTGGGGCGTTACTCGGAGGCGGTCGCCCTGCTCCGCCGCGAGTTGCACCGTACCGATCCCGCGCCCTCGCTCGCCGACCAGGTGGCGCTGGGCCTGGAGCTGGGCTCCTCGGCCCCGCACGACACCTCGTACCAGACGGTGCGCTCCGAGGTGGCACACACCCTGGAGGTGGCCCGCTCCCTCGGGGACGAGACGGGGGTGGCGGGTGCGCTGAGCGTCGCGGCGCTGGGAGAGGCGTACGAGGGGGAGACGGCCTCGGCGGACGATTTCACCCGCCGGGCGGCGGCCCTCGTGGACTCGCTGCCGGACGGTGATCTGACCGGCGTGTGCGAGCCGCTGGTACGGCTGGCCTGGGCGGAGGCGTTCCTGGAGCGCTTCGCCGACGCCGAGCGGCACGCCGATCGCGGCCTGGCCATAGCCCGCCGAACCGGCCAGATCTACCTCCTGCCCCACCTTCTCCTGTGCAAGACACATGTGCGCACCCAGACCTGTCGGCTCGCGTCGGCGGTGGAACTGTCCGAGGAGGCCGAGGACATCGCCCGCGGCATCGGCAGTGACGAACTGCTCGCCTTCGTCCTCGCGACCAGGGCGCACGCCCTGGTCGACGCCTGCCCACCCGGCGATCCGCGGCCACTGGCCACCGCCGAGGAGGCGGTGGCCGCGGCGGGTCTGGGCGTCAACTGGTGGGCGTCCATCGCTTGGTGTGTACTCGGCTACGCGGCGCTCACCGCCGGCGATCCGGCTCGTGCCCGGGAGGCGGTGCTGCGTGCCGGCGGCCCCGGCCTGCGGCGGATGCAGCCCTCCATGCGTCCGCTGTTCCTGGAGGTCCTGGTGACCGCCGCCGTCACCATGGGTGACCTGGACGCGGCGAAGGACTGGGCCGAGCGGGCCCACGAGGAGGCCGAGCGGCTCGATCTGCCCGTGCAGCGTGCCTCGGCGATGCGCAGCGCCGCGCAGATACGCCTCGGTCTCGGTGACGACAGGGCGGCGGCGGACCTGTTCGTGGCGGCGGCCGACGAGAGCGCCCGCAGCGCAGCGGTCTTCTGGGAGGCGTTCTCCCTGCTCTTCGGCGCCTCCCTGCTGGCGGCGGACCCGGACGGCTCGCGGCGCGGGCAGGCGGCCTGGCACCGGGGGCGGCGGCTCGCCGTGGCCGGGGGCTGCGGGATGCTGACCGGTCTTGCCGACGCGGTCGGCCCGTCGGTGGCCGCCGCCGACGACGGGCCCGAGCGCCGCCTTGCCGAGCTGACCGCCCGCGAACGGGAGATCGCCGACCTCGTCGCCGACGGCCTCACCAGCCCGGCGATCGCCGAACGACTCTGCCTGAGCCGCCGCACGGTCGAGACCCACATCTCTCGGGTCTACCGCAAGACGGGAGTCTCATCGCGGGCAGCTCTGGCGGGCCTGATGGCGGGGCGCACGCCGATGCCTTCCTTGAGCGGATGAGCCACGCATGGTTCGAGCCGCGGACACCTGGATCCCGCACAACGCCTGCCGGTCAGGTATCCGCGTCCGGCTCTCCACCGGCCCCGGCTGGGGCAGCAACAGCTCGAACAACGACCGCAGTTCGTCCCAGACGATCCACGGACGCGACTCGATTCTCGATGCCGTGAGAGCCGTCCCGGGGAACCTGGGAATCTGGGCTGCCGTCCGGGCAGAACCCCGACCACACTCCGTCGGCGTCGTCGGCCTCCTCCAGGACCAGACCGGCGCGTCCGCAGCCCGTCCAGCCACTCGGCCGACAGACCCCGGACCGCAGGGAACCCGGGTGGAGGTCGCGGGGTGGTGCGGTGCCTGCGAGGCTGCCGTGTGCGGTGGCCGCGCTGATTGATGCGCTTCAATCAAGTCGACGGAGGAGACACATAGTCTCCCTGCGGACCGTCACCTCTCGGTGCAGCGTTTTCCCTGATCAGCCATCCTCTGCCTTGGAGTCCGCCTGCGCCGACCGGTCGGCCTGGCTGGCGGGCGCTCGCCGGTGTCGCGCCGGAGGTCCCGGCGGAGCTGTGCTGTGACCTGCTGTTATCGACACGCATGCGCACCCGGGGAGTCTGGTCGGACGCAATGGCTTAGAGCGCTTCAACGCACGTCAGGTATCCTGCGGCTTGTCCGCGACAGCCTGGTCACTGTGAGTGCCGTGCGGTCCGGGGTTGAATGAGACCGGAGGTCGAGGAGCGCTGTGGCAACCGCCCGTCCGCGAGTACAGGGGCATGCCAGTCCGAGCATGCAGGACGTCGCCGACGCCGCGGGCGTCTCGGTCGGCACCGTCTCCAACGTCCTCAACCACCCGTCGAAGGTGAGTCCCGCGACGGCACAACGCGTCCGGGAAGCCATCGGCCGACTGGGTTTCGTGCGCAATGACGCCGCCCGGTCGCTGGTGTCGGGATCGACCAACAGCGTCGGCATGGTGCTCGCCGACATCGAGAACTCCCTGTTCATCGACATGGCGCACGGCGCTCAGGACGCTGCCCGCGCGGCCGGCCAGAACCTGCTGCTCGCGAACACGGCGTGCGACATGTCGCTTCAGGACGACTATCTGGACCTCTTCGACGAGTCCAGGGTCACCGGCGTGCTGCTGGCTCCGATGGAGGACTCCTCGGCCGGCATCGCCCGCATCCGTTCGCACGGGCGCCAGGTCGTGCTTCTCAACTACGCGCCGAGACCGGGCACTTGCTGTTCGGTGCTGGTCAACAACGAGCACGTCGGATATCTGGCGGCCCGCCATCTCATCGACACCGGGCGCACCCGACTGGCCTACGTGGTGGCGCACGACGACTACCAGCCCGTGCGCGACAGGCGCAGGGGGGTGCGTGCGGCGGTCGAAGAGGCGGGAGGCGGCGTCACCCTGGAGGAGATCGACAGCGGCGGCCTGACCACGTCCCACGGACATGTGGTCGGGCAGGATCTCGCGCGGCGAGCCCCCGACGATCTGCCGGACGGCCTGATCGCCGTCACCGATGAGCTGGCCAACGCCATCATCCATGAGCTCCACACCGTGGCGGGGATCCGCGTGCCCGACCGGATCGCGGTCGTCGGCTGCGAGAACAACCGCGCGGCCGGCACCGCGGCGGTGCCGCTGACCGCGGTGGACATGCCGGGCCGGATGATGGGGCAGGAGGCGATCCGGTTGCTGATGGACGAGGTGGCTTCGGGTAACCAGCACCGTCATGCCACCGTGGTGTTGGAGCCCGAACTGATTGTCCGCGCGAGCGCACCGAGCTGATCCTCTGTGCCAGTGCACAGAGTTGAGATCGTCCGCGCCGGCCCACCGAGCTGATCGTCCGCGCCCGCCACCGAGCCGAGATCGTCCGCGCAGGCGCGGCGACGGTGCCACGCCCAAGCGCTCCGCCAGAGCTGCAGCGATGTTCTGTCGGGCTCCGCGGAACCATTGTGCCCGGGCCGGATTCCCCCGCGCTTCAGAGCGCTTCCTCAGCGCAGCGGACGTCGCCTGACCTGCGCACCCGTCCGTAATCCTGATCGCCCGCCATGCTGCAGCCCGTCACGCTGACCGGCAGACCGTCCCCTCACGCTCGTGGCAGCCCCGTCGGTCCGGGCGCCCTGACGAGGCGCAGATGCGGTTCGGAAACATCCCCGACAGATCCTTGACACACGCAGAAACGAGCCATAGGTTCCCGGCATCCCTCCATTGAAGCGTTTCAACGACCGCTCGCCGAGGAGCACCTGTGCACACCACCCTCAGAACCCGCCGTATAGCCCTCCTGGCAACCGCTGCCACCACGAGCCTGCTGCTCAGCGCCTGCGGCGGGGGAGGCACCTCCGGCAGTGACGTCAAGGCGTTCAGCCTCACCATCAACGACGACAACCACATCGTGCAGCAGGAGCTCACCACCCTGGGCAAGGGCTCGTGCGCGTCACAGAACAAGGCTCTGCCGCTGAAGATCCAGACGCTGCCGATAGGCAACGTCGACCAGAAGGTGCAGCTGCTCGCCGGCCAGAACGCCCTGCCGGTGCAGTTCGCGGCGGGAGGCACCCCGCAGCTCACCAAGACCCTCGACAAGGCCGGCCAGGTCCTCGACCTGGAGAAGACGCTCAAGGACCTCGGTGTCTGGGACGACCTCCAGCCGGCCGCCGTCAAGACCGTCGAGAACCTGTACGGCAAGTTCAACGTCATGCCCTACCAGTTCAACATCGAGGGCATCTGGTACAACAAGAAGCTCTTCGCCGACCACGGCATCGCCGTCCCGACCACATACGACCAGTTGGTTGCGGCTGCCGCGAAGCTCAAGGGCGCCGGTGTCACCGCGTTCTCCGCGGACGGCAAGGAAGGCTGGCCCCTCACCCGTCTGATCAGCGGCTACATCTACCGCGAACTCGGCCCGGACGCCCTGCAGGCGGTGGCGGACGGCAAGGCCAAGCTGACGGACCCCGCCTATGTGAAGGCAGCCCAGGCCATCGCCGACCTGGGCAAGGCGGGCTACTTCGGCAAGGGCGTCGGTTCGATCGACTATGACACGGCGGCGCAGCAGTTCCTGACCGGCAAGGCCGGGATGTACTACATGGGCAGCTGGGCGCTCGGCGACTTCAATGACAAGACCAAGAACAAGATCGGTGCGGACAACGTCGGCTTCATGCCGTTTCCGACCGTCGCGGGCGGCAAGGGCAGCGCGGACCAGATCCCGGCCAACGTCGGCCTCCCGGTCGCCGTCTCCGCGAAGTCCTACACCCCCGAGGTCGGCGACTGGCTCTCCTGCATCAGCAAGAACTACGGCGCGGCCTCGCTGAAGGACCAGGGCACGGTCTCCGGGTTCAAGCCCAACGGTGACACCGGCACGCTGCCTCCGCTCACCCAGACGGTGCAGGACACCATCACCAAGACCAAGACCAGCACCCTGTGGTTCGAGGCGCTCTTCAACACGAAGGCGACGGAGACCAGCCAGACGAACGCGGCGCCGCTCGTCAACGGCTCCCTCTCGGCCAAGGACTTCATGCAGAAGATCCAGGCGGATCTCGACAACGGCTGACCGCTCCCGCACCACCGTGATCCGCGCCAACCCCCTTCGTGAGAGAGCCGACATGCGTTCCGTTCTGGGAGACCGCCGTGCCATCGCCGTCCTGCTGGGCCCGGCGCTGCTGGTGTACACCCTGGTCATGCTGGTACCGATGGGCTGGTCCCTCGGTTACACCTTCTTCAAGGGCAACGTCATCGGGGGCTTCACCTTCGGGGGGCTCGGCAACTTCGACAAGCTCTGGCACGACCCGCAGGCGCACTCGGCGCTGTGGTTCACCTTCAAGTACGCGATCGCGGTCAGCGCCGGGCAGGTCCTCTGCGGGTACCTGCTCGCACTGCTCTACGTGTTCGTCCTGCGCAAGTCGTCCGCGCTCATCCGGACCCTGGTCTTCTTCCCGGTGATCCTGCCGACGGTCGCCGTGGCCCTGATGTTCCAGAAGCTCTTCGCCGTCGCACCGCAGAACGGCCTGGCCAACGTCGCCCTCGAAGGGCTCGGCCTCCACCACGGCGACTGGTTCGCCGGCGCGGGCGGATCGTTCATCGTCCTGGTCGGCATGGATGTATGGCGATCCATGGGCTTCTACGGTGTCCTCATCTTCGCCGGGCTCCTCGACATCCCCGACGAGACCCTCGAGTCGGCGCGGATGGACGGCGCCACCGGATGGCGGCTGATCCGGCACATCGTCCTGCCGCTGTCCGCGCCCGTGCTGTTGTCGTCGGTCGTCTTCAGCATCAACGGCACCCTCAAGGTGTTCGACTCGGTCCTCGCCCTGACCAACGGCGGACCGGGCAGCGACACGACGCCGCTGACCCTCTACATGTTCCGCACCGCGTTCTCCTACGGCGACTACGGCTACGGCAGCACCATCGCCTCGCTGCTCACCGTCGTCTGCCTCGGCGTCTCCCTCATCATCTTCCGCTTCTCGCGCCGCGACCTGACCAAGGGCTGAACCTCCATGACCGACACGATGACGGCACCACCGCGGGAACTCCTGCCCAGCCCGCGGCCGGCCACCGTCCGAGGGCGGGCGCATGCCCGGCGCTTGACGCGCAACCTGCTCGTCGCCCTGCTGGTGGTCGTCGAGGTGACGCCGCTGCTGTGGCTGGTGCTCAGTTCCTTCAAGACCCAGTCCGAGTTCGTGAACGACCCCGCTTGGTCGCTGCCGAGGAAGTGGGACCTGCAGAACTACGCCGACGCGTGGACGAGCGGGAACGTCGGCCTCTACATCCGCAACAGCCTCCTGGCCACCGTGCCCTCGCTCGCGCTCATCATCGTCCTCGGCACGGCTGCCGGCTTCGCCCTGGAGGTGATGATCTGGCGGGGACGCCACCAGGTCCTCCTCGTTTTCCTGCTGGGCATCATGGTGCCCAGCCAGATGATCCTGCTGCCCCTGTTCCGGGTGTACTTCCAGAGCGGGCTCTCCGGCACGATGTGGCCGCTGATCATCACCTACACCGCGGTCGGCCTCCCGCTCACCGTCTTCATGATGGCCACCTACTTCCGGGCGGTCCCGCGCGAGATGTTCGAGGCCGCCACCCTCGACGGGGCGAGCATTCTCACCTCGTTCTGGCGGATCGGATTCCCCGTCGTCCGCAACGCCGTCTTCACGGTCGCGCTGGTGCAGTTCTTCTTCATCTGGAACGACCTGCTCGTCTCGCTCACCTTCACCACCGACGACAGCCTGCGCACCGTCCAGGTGGGACTGCTCAACTTCACTGGTCAGTACGGAGAGACGGCCTACGG
This sequence comes from Streptomyces sp. NPDC050759, assembly GCF_044456945.1. Classification (NCBI taxonomy): domain Bacteria; kingdom Bacillati; phylum Actinomycetota; class Actinomycetes; order Kitasatosporales; family Streptomycetaceae; genus Streptomyces; species Streptomyces sp. NPDC050759. Next base: position 762,936 of record NZ_JBITGI010000003.1, read on the forward strand.
GCCGCTGTTCGCCGCGATCAGCATCAACGTCGTTGGCGCCCTCGTTCTCTATCTGCTCATCAACCAGCGCATCATCAAGGGCCTGACCGCCGGGGCGGTGAAGGGATGAGCGACGAGCGGATACCCGCGGTGGCCGTCCCGACCGTGGAACATCACCGGGAGCCAATCGGCATCGGCGAGTCGTCGCCCCGGATCTCCTGGAAGACCACAGCACCTGTCGGCTGGACGCAGCACGCGTACCAACTCAAGGCCACCCGCGCCGATGGGACGTACCGCACGGACTGGCTGACCTCGCCTGACTCCGTGCTCGTCCCCTGGCCCCTGCGGCCACTGACGTCCCGGGAAGCCTGTGAGCTCCGGGTGCGGGTCCGCGGAACCGACCAGGCGGCCAGTGACTGGAGTCCACCGCTGCGGATCGAGACGGGCCTGCTGACACCGACGGACTGGACGGCCCGCGCGATCTCGCCGCACGAGCCACACCGACCAGCGAAGTCGGTGGCCGAGCGCCGACCGCCCCTGCTGCGCACGGAGTTCACCGCCGGCGCGGACATCGAGCGCGCACGGCTGTATGTCACCGCCCACGGCCTCTACGAGATCGAGATCAATGGCCGACGGGTCGGCGACCACGCCCTCGCGCCCGGCTGGACCAGCTACCACCATCGGCTGCGCTACCAGACCCACGACGTCACCGAGCACCTGCGCGCCGGTGCCAACGCCATCGGCGCGTGGCTGGCCGACGGCTGGTACCGCGGGAGGCTGGGCTTCGGCGGCGGCCACGCCGACCTCTACGGCGACCGGGTCGCGCTCCTCGCCCAACTGGAGATCGTCCACCGCGACGGAACCGTCACCGTCGTCGGCACCGACACCTCCTGGCGCGCCGGCCAGGGCCCCATCCTTTCCTCGGGCCTGCTCGACGGCGAGACCTACGACGCACGCGAGGAACGGCCCGGCTGGTCGAGTCCCGGGTTCGACGACGGCCACTGGTCACCGGTGGACATCGTCGACCGGGACCGGGCGACCCTGGTCGCACCCACCGGCCCACCGGTGCGCTGCACGCAGGAGATCACCCCTGTCCTGGTGACCGCTCTCGACGGCGACCGGCTCCTGGTGGACTTCGGACAGAACCTCGTCGGCAGGGTCCGCATCACCGTGTCCGGTCCGGCCGGGCACACCGTCGTCATCCGCCACGCCGAGGTGCTCCAGGACGGAGAGCTGTGCGTACGCCCCCTGCGCGACGCCGAGTCCACCGACCGGTACACCCTGCGCGGCGGCGCCCCCGAAACCTGGGAGCCGCGCTTCACCCTCCACGGCTTCCGGTACGCCGAGATCACCGGCTGGCGCGGCAGCGGCTTCCCGGGCCGCGACATCGTCGCCCGCGTCCACCACACCGACATGGCCCGCACCGGCTGGTTCGAATGCTCCAACGAGCAGGTCAACCGCCTGCACGAGAACGTGGTGTGGAGCCTGCGCGGCAACTTCGTCGACCTTCCCACCGACTGCCCGCAGCGCGACGAGCGGCTCGGCTGGACCGGCGACATCCAGGTCTTCGCGCCCACCGCCGCCTTCCTGTACGACTGCCACGGCATGCTCGCTTCCTGGCTGCGCGACGTCGCCGTCGAACAGCACGAGGACGGCACCGTCCCCTGGTACGTCCCCGAGATCCCGGGAGGCGAGCAGTGGACCCCCGCCAGACCGGGCGCCGGCTGGGGCGACGTCGTGGCACTCACCCCCTGGGATCTCTACCGGGCCTCGGGCGACACCGCTCTGCTCGCCGCCCAGTACGACAGCGCACGGCGCTGGGTCGACCTCATCACCGAACTCGCCGACGCGTCGGGCCTGTGGAACCACGGCTACCAACTCGGCGACTGGCTCGACCCGTTCGCGCCCCCCGAGGACCCCGGCGCCGGCCGCACCGACCGCCACCTCATCGCCACGGCCTACTACGCCTGGTCCCTGCGGCACGTTGCATGGACCGCCGACGTCCTGGGACGTGAGGACGACCGGGACCGCTACGGAGAACTCGCGCGACGCGTCCAACAGGCGTTCACCGACGCGTATGTGCTGCCCGGCGGCCTGATGACCAGCGACACCCAGACCGCCTACGCCGTCGCCCTGCAGTTCGACCTCCTCCCCGACGCCGCGTCCAGGGTCGCCGCGGGACACCGCCTGGCCGAACTGGTCGCGGCGGGCGGGCACACCATCCAGACCGGCTTCATCGGTACGCCGCTGGTGGCCCCCGCGCTGAGCGCCACGCACCATGACGACACCGCCTACGGTCTGCTGCTCCAGCAGGAGTGCCCTTCGTGGCTGTACGCGCTCAAGCACGACGCCACGACCATCTGGGAGCGCTGGGACAGCATGCTGCCCGACGGCACCGTCAATCCCGGCGAGATGACCTCGTTCAACCACTACGCCCTCGGCGCCGTCGCCCAGTGGCTGCACAGCACCGTCGCCGGGCTCGACGCGAGCACTGCGGGCTACCGCGACATCGTCTTCCGGCCACGCCCGGGCGGCGGCCTCACCTGGGCGGGCGCCGCCCACGAATCGCCGTACGGGCGCGTGGCCATCCGGTGGGAGCTTAGGGATCCGGATCTCACCGTGGAGACGACCGTGCCCACGGGGGCCACCGGACGGATCGAGTGGCCCGACGGAGGCGTGAGCACCCTGCCGACCGGGACCACCACCACCCGACGCCCGTATCCGGGCTCCGGCTCACACTGACCCGTTCATGATCCCGGCCGATTCGACCCGACACCCCGCGAAACAAAGGAGTCTCGCATGAGCAGCCCTCACGCCGCCGATGAGTCCCGTACCGGAATACGCAGACCTCGTCAGCGTTCCGTCCTCGCCACGATCGTCGTCACCCTCCTGACCGTTCTCGGCCTGATCACCGCATCCCCCACACAGGCACTCAGCGGTGATCTCCGCATGCACGACCCGAGCGTCATCAAGGTGGGCAGCTGCTACTACGGCCTCTCCACCGGATTCGAGAACGACCCGCTCAACCCGAGTGGATCCATCACCCTCCGCAAGACGTGCGCCGGCACCGCGGCCTCCGGATGGACCAAGGTCGGCAACATCTGGTCGTCGACCCCGTCCTGGATCACCGCAAAGCTCGGTGCGACGCCGCCGAACATCTGGGCCCCGGACATCACGTACTTCAACGGCGTCTACCACCTGTACTACGCCGGTTCGCTCTGGGGTTCGAACTACGCCGTGATGGGTCTGGCCACCGCCAGGAACATCGAGGGCCCCTGGACCGACCAGGGCATGGTCACGGACGTCAACTACCCGATCGACCCGAACGTGACGCAGGGTGCCGACGGCCGGCTCTACATCTCCTGGGGCTCATGGACCGGCAGCGGTACGTACCTGCACGTCCTGGACCGGTCCACGGGCAAGTTGTCCACCACCGACAACAACCTGTGGCACATCGCCGTCGGCATCGAGAACCCGACGATCATCCGCGACGGCGGCCACTACTACCTCTTCGGCTCCAAGGGCAACTGCTGCAGCGGCGTCAACAGCACCTACTACACCGTGGTCGGCCGGTCCAGCAGGATCACCGGGCCGTACCTGGACCAGAACGGCACCGACATGGCATCCGGCGGCGGGACAACCGTCCTGACCGGCGCCTACCCCAAGGTCGCCGCCGGCGGCGCCGACGCGTACGACGACGGCCCGTCCACGTTCCTCGCCTACCACTACTACGACGGCGACAACTCCGGGCAGGAGACCCTCGACATCCGGCGGGTGACCTTCGCTGGCGGCTGGCCGGTCATCGCCGGTCCGCTCGGGGCCTCGAACAACCACCTGCTGAACCGCAACAGCGCGAAGTGCGCGGACGTCTGGTTTCTGAGTACGGACGACGGGGCGGCGGTGAACTCCGGCAACTGCAATTCCGGGGCCAACCAGCAGTGGGCGCCCACCGCCGTGGGCTCCAGGTACGAACTGGTCAATGTCAACAGCGGCAAGTGCCTGGAGATCTCCGGCGCTTCCACCGCGGACGGTGCGGTGGCCGTCCAGTCGACGTGCACCGGGGCCCGGCACCAGCTGTGGACGAGGAAGGCGGTGATCGGCGGCTACGTCACCTTCGCCAACGTGCGCAGTGGCAAGTGCCTGGAGGTCGCCGGGGCGTCGGCCGACAACGGCGCGGCCCTGGACCAGACGAAGTGCACCGCCGACGCGAACCAGCAGTGGATGGTCGTCTGACGCGCAGGGTGACCGCCTTGCGGCGGGGACTCGGGGCGGGCCGTGCACCTCGGTCCGCCCCGAGTCCTTTGCCCCAGGCCGCGGTCAGCTGACGGGGGAGGAGGCGGGCAGGTCCTGGTCGGCGGCCCAGGACGCGAGGATGCGCAGTCGTTCGTGGGTGGGGGAGCCGGGTGCGGCGGTCCAGACGGTCAGATTCTGGTCGGGGTCCGTGTTGGCGGTGAGGGTGTCCCAGTCCAGGACGAGTTCGCCGACGACGGGATGGTTGAGGGTCTTCGTGCCCACGGTGCGGGCGGCGACATGGTGGTCGCCCCACCAGCGGGCGAACTGCTTGTCGCGCAGGGACAGTTCACCGACCAGCTCGATCAGGCGGGGGTCCTCGGGATACTTCGCGGCCTCCATGCGCAGTTGGGCGACGGCGATGTGCGCGGAGCTCTTCCAGTCGGCGTACAGGGTGCGCATGGCGGGGTCGGTGAAGATGATCCGCGGGTAGTTGCGGTGCTTTTCCGTGATGCTGGAGAAGTCGGTGACCAGTGCGGCGGCCAGCGCGTTCCAGGCCAGAATGTCCCCGCGCCGGCCCTGCACGATGGCCGGGGTGGCGGTGAGGTCGTCCAGGACCCGCTGCAGCTGCGGCTGGACCTTCTGCCGTCCGCGGCGCCGGGTGCGGGTGGTGGTCTTGCCGGCGAGCTGGAAGAGGTAGCCCCGCTCGTCGTCGTCCAGATGGAGTACCTGGGCGAGGACGTCCAGCACGGGCGCCGATGCCTGCATACGGCCCTGCTCGAGACGGGTGTAGTAGTCGGTGCTGATGCTGGCGAGCTGGGCGACCTCCTCGCGGCGCAGCCCGGCCACCCGGCGGGGCTTGCCCGTCTCGGGGAGGCCGACCGTGCGCGGACTCAGCTCGGAACGGCGCTTCTTGAGGAATTCTCCCAGCTCGTTGAGGGGAACGTTGGCGGTCATGCTTCCCAGGATGACACCGGTTCCACTCGGGAAAGGGGGGAGAGTTTACTCCCAGGATGTTCTCCTCCCAGGATTAATTCCTCCGCTTTTCGCACCTGCCCTCGCGTGTGAGGCTCGATCATGAGCAGTCGCGTTCCTCACGACGGCTGCGGCTCACCGATCCCCGCACCGAATGGAAGACCCCATGCGCGGAGCAGTCATTCACGCCCCCGGCGATGTGCGCTTCGAGACCCTGGACGACCCGAAGATCAGCCGGCCCACCGACGCCGTCATCCGTACGGTCGCCACCTGTGTGTGCGGCTCGGACCTGTGGCCCTACCGCGGCGCCGAACCCATCGGTGACCCGCACCCGATGGGGCACGAGTACGTCGGCATCGTCGAGGAGGTCGGCAGCCAGGTCGCCAACGTCAGGCCGGGCCAGTTCGTCGTCGGGTCGTTCGCGACCTCGGACAACACCTGCGCCAACTGCCGTAACGGCTGGCAGTCCTCCTGTCTGCACCGCGAGTTCATGAGCACCTGTCAGGCCGACTACGTGCGCATCCCCAACGCCCACGGCACCCTGGTCGCCACCGACGAGCACCCGTCCGGCGACGAGCGCCGCGCCATCAAGACCCTGCTCAAGCCCTGAGCGCAGACCCGTCCACACCCGCGGACGCATTGACGCGGTACGGCCGCAGGACCGGCAACCACCCCGCTCGCACAAGGACTGACATGACGACCTTCGCCCTCATCGGTGCCGGACCCGGCCTCGGGCTCGCCACCGCCCGCCGCTTCGGAGCCGCCGGCCACGCCGTCGCCCTCATCGCCCGCGACGCGGAGAAGCTGGACGGTCTGACAGCCGACCTCGCCCGTGACGACGTCCAGGCGCGCGGCTACCCGGCCGATGTCCTCGACATCGAGTCGCTGACCACGGCTCTGTACGCAGCCGCGACCGACCTGGGCGCCGTCGAGATCCTCCAGTACAGCCCCGTGCCCCGCGCCGACTTCATGAAGCCGGTCCTCGACACGAGCGCCGACGGCCTGGACGCCCCGCTCGCCTTCTCCGTCAAGGGCCCCGTCACCGCGGTGCACGCCGTCCTGCCCGGCATGCGCGAACTCGGCCGCGGCACCCTCCTGTTCGTCAACGGCGGCAGCGCCGTACGCCCCAACCCGAACGTCGCCGGCACCTCGATCGCCTTCGCCGCCGAGAGCGCCTACGCCCGCATGCTCCACGACACGCTCGCCCCGGAGAACATCCACGCCGCCCAGCTGATCATCCCCGGCGCCATCCGGCCCGACGCCGAGCACAGCAGCCCCGACGTGCTGGCCGAGCGCCTGTACGACATCCACCAGCAACGGGACGGCTTCCGCCACTACGCCGAGCCCCTGCCCGACTGATGACCGGACGACACCATGAACTCGGCCACCCTCCGTGTCCTCGCCCGCGCCGCCATGGCCACCACTGTCCTGCTGGCCGCGGCGGCCTGCGGCGACACCTCGCCGGCCACCCCGCACAAGACATCCTCCGCGTCCTCCGCCCGGCAGCAGACACCGACGGCCGAGGCACGCACCACACCGTCCGACAGGAACACCGCCATGGACATCCGGGTCACCCTCGACGGCCGCCCCGTCGACGCCGCCCTGAACGGCAGTCCCGCCGCCAGCGACTTCGCCGAACTGCTCCCGCTCACACTGGATCTGAAGGACTTCCACCAGACGGAGCGGATCGCCGACCTGCCGCGCAGGCTGACCACGTCGGGCGCTCCCGAGCCGCGCGCCCCAAAGGCCGGCGACCTGACCTACTACGCGCCCTGGGGCAACCTGGCCCTCTTCTACCGCGATGGCGACTCCGCCAACGCCGACCTGCTCATCCTCGGCCACATCGACGCCGACGCCGACCGGCTTGCCGGGGCCGATCGGATCACCATCGAAGCCGCGCCCTGACCCCCACCGTCCGTCCACCGCCGCGACGGCCTCAGTCACCACGACGATCCGCCGAAATCCACGCAAGGAGAGACCCCGCGTATGCCTTCCGCGTCCGGGACCACCCCCGGCAAGCTCCCCGTCGTCGTCTGGGTGCTCGCTGCCGGCACGTTCCTGATGGGGACCACCGAGTTCGTGGTCGCCGGCCTGCTGCCGGAGCTGGCCGGTGACCTCGGAGTCAGCGTCTCCCACGCCGGCCTGCTGATCACCGCCTTCGCCCTCGGCATGATCGTCGGTGCGCCGACCATGGCCATGGCGACCCTGCGCCTTCCCCAGCGTCAGACGCTGATCCTGGCCCTGTCCGTGTTCTGCCTGGGACATCTGGTCGCCGCCCTCAGCACGTCCTTCACGATCGTCCTCGCCGCCCGGGTCGTCACGGCCCTGGCCACCGGGGCGTTCTGGTCCGTCGGGTTCGTCGTCGCCACCACCGCCGCGGGACCGCACAACGCCACCCGCGCCACGGGCGTCATGATCGGCGGCCTGACCCTGGCCAACGTCGTCGGCGTGCCGATCGGCTCGTTCGCCGGCCAGTTCACCGGCTGGCGCGGCCCGTTCTGGGCGCTGGCCGTCCTCTCCGGGCTCGGCGCCGCGTTCATCGGCCGCTTCATCCCGGCCCGGGAGCAGCGCGTCGAGGTGTCCCTGCGGGCCGAGGTCCGGGCTCTGCGGCAGGGGCGGCTGTGGCTGGCGCTGGGCGCCGCGATGCTCATCATGGGCGGGGTCCTGGCGACGTACACCTATGTCACGCCGCTGCTGACCGACCGCGCGGGCATCCCCGAAGGCGCCGTACCGCTCGTTCTCATCGCCTTCGGCGTCGGCGCCCTGGGGGGCACCACCACGGGAGGCCACCTGGGTGACCGGCGTCCGATGGCCACCACCATCCCGGCCGCCGCGGCCACCGCTCTGGTCCTGTTCCTGATGATCCCGCTGTCCGGCAACCCGGTCACGGCCACCCTCCTCGTCTTCCTCATGGGCCTGACCGGTTTCACGGTCAACCCGGTCGTCACCGCGCTGGCCATGCGCTTCGCGGGCGACGCGCCCACCCTCACCTCGTCGCTGACCACGTCCGCCTTCAACACCGGTATCGCCGCCGGTTCGCTGATCGCCGGTACGGCCCTGGACTCCTCCCTCGGCCTGACCGGCCCGCCCCTGGTCGGCACCGTGATCGCCGCCCTGACGCTGCTGCCCCTCATCGCCCTCGCCGTCCACGGCTCGTCCGGCAAGGGCCGGATCGTGGCCCGCAGCAGCGCGCCCACGCAGACGCCACGCGGCGAGGCCGCGCAGGTGCCGTCGCAGCACTGACTCGTGCCTGGATCCGCGTACACCCTGAAGGGACATCATCAAGTGAATCCCACCTACGACTTCACCGGCGAGGTCGCCTTCGTCACCGGCGCCGGCGCCGGTATGGGCCTGGCTACCGCCCGCGCGTTCGCCGCGTCCGGAGCCGCCGTCGCCCTCACCGACATCGACGAAGCGGCCTTGAAGGCGGCCGTGAAGGAACTCACCGACGCCGGCCACCGGGCCCTCGCCCTCACCTGTGACGTCAGCGACGAGGACCAGGTCGCCGCCGCCGTCGACCGCACCGTGGAGACCTTCGGCCGTCTCGACATGGCCTACAACAACGCGGGCGTCCAGATCCCGCCCAGCGACGCCGCCGAGGAACCCGCCGAGAGGTTCGACCGCGTCAACGCCGTCAACCTCCGCGGTGTCTGGGCCTGCAT